>NZ_JAMYNE010000006.1:7500-312846 GCF_040318915.1 Mesorhizobium sp. M0991 | reverse complement strand
TGCTGCCCTTCAACTTCGCCAAAGCAACAGCAGCCTGATCAGACCAGATACCGTTCCCGATTCGAAGGCCATCCGTCGAAAGCGCCCGCGTCAACGTGCAGCGAAAATAGCGCTTACCTCGATGCCGGCAACATCGTCGAACAAGGCCCGGCCGCGGTGCTGTTCAGCAACCCGGAACGCCAGCGGACCAAGCGGTTTATCGCCACGCTGAAGCACGAGGCGGAAAGGGAGGGCGGCGGCGAAGGTTAGATATGCATTCGCCAGTCAGCCAAAACAAAAAAGTCAGCCAAAACAAAAAACCCGGCGCGAGGCCGGGTTTTTCTGAATTCGAAGGCGAGAAAAATCAGGCAGCTTCTTCCTGCTCGGCTTCCTCGTTGTCGGCCTTGGCGCCGCGCTTCGGGCCCTTGTTGAGGTTCACCTCGATGAGGCGTACCGCTTCGGTCTCCGACATGCGGTTGACGGCCGCGATCTCGCGGGCCATGCGGTCAAGCGCCGCCTCGTAGAGCTGGCGTTCGGAATAGGACTGCTCCGGCTGGTTATCGGCGCGGTAAAGGTCGCGCACCACTTCCGAGATCGAGATCAGATCGCCGGAGTTGATCTTGGCATCATATTCCTGGGCGCGGCGCGACCACATGGTGCGCTTGACGCGGGCGCGGCCCTGCACGACCTTCAGCGCGCGCTCGACATAATCCTCTTCCGACAGCTTGCGCATGCCGATCGAGGTCGCCTTGGCGACCGGCACCTTGAGGCGCATCTTATCCTTCTGGAAGTCGATGACGAACAGCTCCAGCTTGTGGCCCGCGACTTCCTGCTCATCGATCGAGACGATCTGGCCGACACCATGCGCCGGATAGACGATGTACTCGCCGGTCTTGAAACCGTGGCGCGCTGCGGTGGACTTCTTCTGCGGGGTGATCGTTGCCATTACGCCCTGAACTCCTTGTTGTGGTACCGGCATCGTGCCGGCCCGAACTCGTGCGACCGGGGTGACCGGTCCTTAGCCACACAACGATGAACTCACCGGAAAGGCCAGGACCGGCAAATCGCAACATTGCGACCGCCTGCCCCAGATCGCTCTGGTCCGGATTGAGAAATTCACCTTTCAGTGATTTGGGGCGTTTGCGCCATAAATCGACGTTGTGTCACCGGCATGTTTGGCTGATGTAACACAAAAAGTCGGAAGAATCAAGGTTTTGCTGCACGCGCGAAGGCCACGCGCCGTCGCCGCCTGTCAAGGCAGTTAATGTATCACGTCTGTTACGCGGCGTCAGGCCGCCGCAGCCGGCAGGCTCGTCAATCGCCTTCGCCGGGCTCCGGGGAGAAATATTTCTCGAATTTGCCAGTTTCGCCATCGAAGTTTTTAGCGTCGGCCGGCGGCTCCTTCTTGGCGGTGATGTTGGGCCATTTCTCGGCATATTCGGTGTTGATCTGCAGCCATTTGTCGAGACCCGACTCGGTGTCCGGCTTGATCGCGTCGGCCGGGCATTCCGGTTCGCAGACGCCGCAATCGATGCACTCGTCCGGGTGGATGACGAGCATGTTCTCACCTTCGTAGAAGCAGTCGACCGGACAGACCTCGATGCAGTCCATGTATTTGCATTTTATGCAATTGTCGGTCACGACATAGGTCATTGGTCGGCTCCGGGACGTCCCATTTTGTTGGGCTTTTTTGGTGAGGTAACGCCTTTGTCCGCTGGTGGCAAGGGCGGCCCTTACTCAGCGGTGCCGCGGTTTCCGGAATGGAATTCCAGAGGGCCGGCAAAGCGGAAGTTCGAGCTTGCTCAATCGTCGCCGAGCAGGTGGTCGGTCTGGCGGCGTTCCTTCTTCGTCGGGCGACCGCTGCCGGCCTCGCGCAACGGCGGCACCGCATCGGGAAGCGCCTCGCCCTTGGGCACCGGGGGCGGCGACATATCCTCGTAGAGCAGGCGGGCTTCTTCGGCCGGACCGCGCCGTACGCCGGTGCCAAGGACCTTCCAGACGAAAATCCGCCGCTCCAGCGTGATGGTCAAAACGTCGCCCGGCCGGACCGTATCGGAGGCCTGCGCTGCTTTGTCGCGATTGATGCGGACGCGTCCGGCGACGACCAGCTTGGCTGCCAGCGTACGCGATTTTACCGCGCGCGAGAAGAACAGCCACTTGTCGATGCGCTGGCGGGCATCAGTGACCATCGGACGAGCAGCTTACTTCTTCAGCTGGTCGCGCAACGCGGCGAGCTTGGCGAAGGGCGAGTCCGGATCGAAGCGGACCGGGCGTTCCTCACGCGGCTTTGGCTGGAAGGCGGGCTTTGCGCCTTGGGCGCCGCCTTTGCCGTCCTGCCGGCCAGCCTTCCAGTCGGGCCGGTTTTCGCGCCGGTCGGGGCGTTCGCCTTGCGGCTTGCCGGCGCGCTGCTCTCCAGCCTCGCCTTGCAGTTTAGGCTTGAACTTGCTGCGGTCGAAGCGCGGCTTGCCGGCGCCGTCGCGCTGGTCGTGCCGCCCCTGACGGGCGGGCCGGTCGCCCGGCGTCGGTTGCCCGCCGGCATCCACCGGCGCATTGCTGCGGCCGTCCGGCGCAGCTTGACCATTGCGCGCGCGACTGTCCCGATGATTGTCCCGGGGGCGGTTGTCATGCTGGCGATGACGCGGGCGCTGGTCGAAACGACCCTGCCGCCACAACAGGATGGGTTTTGGCTCCTCGGCTTCTGGAGCAGCTTCGCCGGCGACGGCTTCCGCCGTTGCTGCAGGTTCGGCCGGCGATGCTTCCGTAGTTTCGAAAACCGGCGGCTCTGCCGGTGCCGCAGCCTCAGTTTCCGCCCCAAGTTCCGCCCTTGGCTCAGCCGCTGATTCCGCAGGCGCTTCAGCAGTCGCCTCGGCGGCGGGCTGGGCCTCTTGCGTGCCTTCTGCCGCAGCTTCGGGGGCTGGAGCTTCCGGCTGGTCTTCCGCGACAGGCTCTGCCGCCGCTTCGGTTGCGGCTTCGGCTGCAGCCTCCGCAACAGGAGTCGCGTCCGACCCAGGCTCCGAAGCCTCCGCCGGCGGCTCTACCGCGGCAGATGCTTCCGCCATCCTCGCCTGCTCGGCTCGCGTTGCCTCTTCCGCCGCCTGCTTTGCAGCGGCAGCTTTACGCGCGGCATTGTCCTGTGCTTCGAGCCGCGCCTTGACCTCGGCCGCCGGTTTGGCATCGGCGCGATAGCCGAGCCCCTTCAGGATTTCTTCCATGTCGTCGGCGGTGGCGCCGAGGATCGACATCATCGGCGGCGTCACCATGAAGGACTGACCGTCATAGGCGCCGTCAGGGCGAGGCCCGAGGCCTGGCTTCCAGTTGGTCGCCGGCCGGATCAGGTCGGCCAGCCGCTCGAGAATATCGACGCGTACGGCACGCCGGCCAAGATTGCGGTAGCCGGCAAGCTTGTAAAAGGTCTTGTCGAAGGTCGGATCGATGACCACCGAGGTGCGGCCGGAGGCCAGTGCGTGAACGACATCGCCGAAGCCGGGCTTGTCCTTGCCGTCGTTTCTCAGCGCCCATAGCAGCGTTATCAACCCGGCCGGAGCCGGCTTGATCAGCGCCGGCACGAAGACATGGTAGGCGCCGAAGCGCACGCCGAGGCGGCGAAGCGCCGCGCGGCCTTCCTGGTCGAGCGACTTCATCTCGTCGGCAATGTCGCGACGGTTGATGAGGCCGAAATGTTCGACAAGCTGGAAGGCGATGCCGCGGCCGATGCCGGTGATCTGCTCGGCATTCTTGAGATCGACCAGCGGCTTCAGCAGGGATTCGATCTGGAAGTTGACGAAGCGCTCGGCGCGCGCCGCAACCTTGTCGCGGGCCGGGCCGGTGAGTTGCTCGTCGGCGAGCAGAACGAGACGCGGCTTCAAAGCGTCTTCGCCGGCAACCAGCGTGCCGATCGGGGCGCCGATCCAGCGCAGCGTGCCATCCGAACCCAGCGCAATGTCGCCATTGGCAGAGGCGCCGAAGCGCTCGGCCCGCGCCTCGAACTCGGCGGCAAGCGCCTTCTGCGCCGCCGCCCGCACTGCCTTGGCATCCTCGCCGCCGGCGCTCTGGTCGGCGGTGAAGCGGAAACCCTGCAACTCGCCGACGTGATGGCCTTCGACGAGGACGGTTCCGGTTGGGCTGATTTCGGCTTCAGGCATCGTGTTTTCTCTAAGGCGCCGCATGAGGACGGAAGTCCTGCGGTCTACAAAACGTTTCGTCAACCGCTCATGCAGCGCATCCGACAATCTGTCTTCGATTTCGCGCGTCTTTTCCTGCCAGTGTGCCCGATCGGCCAGCCAGCCGGGCCGGTTGGAGACGAAGGTCCATGTGCGGATCTGGGCAATCCTGTGCGACAGCGTGTCGATGTCGCCTTCGGTGGTGTCGGCACGGCGCACCTGCTCGGCCATGTAGTTCTCGTCGACATGGCCGTGCCTGGCAAGGTCCATGTAGATGGAGGCGATCAAGTCGGCGTGCTGGGCCGGCGCGATCTTCCTGTAGTCGGGCAGCGCGCAGGCTTCCCACAGCAGCGCCACGCGTCTGGCATCGGTGGTGAGTGCCCGGACATCCTCGTCGCGCGACAGATGCTCGAGCGCTTGCGCGTCTACTGCTGGCAGTGCGCGCGTCAGGCCTTCGACCGGGGCGTTGGTCTCGATCGAGCGCTTCAGCGCATCAAGGTTGGCGAAATCGAAATGCGCGGTACGCCACTGCAGCACTTTCACCTGGTCGAAATCATGCGCCTCGATCTTCTTGACAAGTTCCTCGTCCAGCGGATCGACCTGGCCGGTGACGCCGAAGGTGCCGTCGCGCAGGTGCCGGCCGGCGCGGCCGGCAATCTGGCCGAGCTCGGCCGCCGTCAGGTTGCGGTACTGGTAGCCGTCGAATTTACGGTTCTGGGCGAAGGCGACGTGGTCGAGGTCGAGGTTGAGGCCCATGCCGATGGCGTCGGTGGCGACGAGGTAGTCGACGTCGCCCGACTGGAACAGCGCCACCTGGGCGTTGCGGGTGCGCGGGCTGAGTGCGCCGAGCACGACGGCGGCACCGCCCTGCTGGCGGCGGATCAGCTCGGCGATGGCATAGACCTCGTCGGCCGAGAAGGCGACGATCGCGGTGCGCCGCGGCAGGCGGGTCAGCTTCTTCGAGCCGGCATAGGCAAGGTGCGATAGCCGTGGCCGGGTCACCACCGACACGCCCCGCAGCAGGCGCTGCAGGATGCCGTGCATGGTGGCCGCGCCCAGCAGCAGCGTCTCCTGGCGGCCGCGCAGATGTAGGATGCGATCGGTGAAGATGTGGCCGCGTTCGAGATCGCCGGCGAGCTGGACCTCGTCGATGGCAACGAAGGCGGCGTCGGTCTCGCGCGGCATCGCTTCCACGGTGCAGACCGAGTATTTCGCGCCCGCCGGCTGGATCTTTTCCTCGCCGGTGATGAGCGCAACCTTATGGGCGCCGACCTTCTCGCAGACGCGCGTATAGACCTCGCGGGCAAGCAGCCTGAGCGGCAGGCCGATGACGCCGCTTTCATGCGCCACCATGCGTTCGATGGCGAGATGGGTCTTGCCGGTGTTGGTCGGGCCGAGCACGGCCGTCACGTCTCGACCCGACAGGATCAGCGGTTCAGTGTGTTTCGGATGGATGTTCATCGGCCTGGAAATAAGGCTCTCTGCCTCGCATTGTCGGGAGCGCGCCCATATTGGCCGCGTATGACAGGCGACACATAGGGATTTCGGGCGCGAAGCGAAAGCGGAATGTGCCGAGGGCAGGCGATTGGTTGCTTCGAAGCCAGAAAATCTGTTCCCGATTAACAATTGGAACGAGTCTCGAACGAATCAGCTACGAATCACTGACTCCCGCTGATTCAGGGTTTGTTCACGGCTACATCTGGGCTTTCTGCCGGCGAGTCTCACCACATGCTGAATCACGGAAACTGGCCCGATTCATGCAAGCGGCATCCAAGCGAGCACCGCGGTTAACCTTTGCCGGTGAATGATCGTGGCCAGCCAATCTGCTCCGCCCAACATTATGAAATTATTGATGTTTCCTAATGCGCTTTAATCATTTCGAGGGTGTTTTCAGCTCTCGCCGTTAACGTTCCGCTCAAAGCCGGAACGAATCGGCGACGAATCAGCGATAGGCAAAGTTTCTTGGTTTGTTCACCGCAACATGTTGTGTTGTGAACAGCTTTTCCACCGAGAATCGACAGGCTGTCGGACGGGTTGTGCACAGGTTGCGCAGTTGCCGTTAACCTTTGCATGCCAGTTTCGGGCAGTGTGCGGCACCGCGATCTTGCAGCGGAGAAAGCTGCTATGGAACGGGCCGTTTTGCGGGGCCCGTTCATTCAGCGCGTATCTATCTCAACGTAAAGATAAACGGTCAGGCGATGTACTGCCCGCCATTGGCTGATATGGTCGAACCGGTGATGAAACCGGCATCGTCGGAAGCTAGGAAGACGACGCAGCGCGCGATCTCCTCCGGCTCGCCGAGACGGCCGATCGGGATCTGCGGGATAACGCGCTCGTTGAGGACCTTCTCGTCCATCGCCTTGACCATCTCGGTGGCGATGTAGCCGGGGCAAATGACGTTGACGGTGATGCCGGCGCGCGCGCCTTCCTGGGCCAACGCCTTGGTGAAGCCGATATCGCCGGCCTTCGAGGCCGAATAATTGACCTGGCCGACCTGGCCTTTCTGGCCGTTGATCGAGGAGATGGTGATGATGCGACCGAACTTGCGGTCGCGCATGCCGCCCCACAACGGATGCGTCATGTTGAAGACGCCGGAAAGGTTGGTGTCGAGGACCTCCTTCCATTGCTCTCGCGTCATCTTGTGGAACATCGCGTCGCGAGTGATGCCGGCATTGTTGACCAGCACCGAGACGGGACCGAGATCGGCCTCTACCTGTTTGATGCCGGCGGCGCAGGCCTCGTAGTCGGCGACCGACCATTTATAGACCGGGATGCCGGTCGCGGCCTTGAACTTTGCCGCCGCTTCCTCATTGCCGGCGTAGTTTGCGGCGACCGAATAGCCGGCGCTTTTCAAGGCGACCGATATCGCCGCGCCGATGCCGCGCGACCCGCCTGTGACGATTGCAACCTTTGTCATATGTCCTCCCGGGAAATGCAGATGACTGAGCGTTGAAGCGGCGGGGTTTGCCCTCTATTCCCTACTCGCTTTGCGCCAGATCCTATTCGTATCGCCTATCTCATCACAATGCTTCAACGCACATAGCAACACCCATGCCGCCGCCGATGCATAGCGTGGCAAGGCCTTTCTTGGCACTTCTGCGGCGCATTTCGTAGACCAGCGTGTTGAAGATGCGGGCGCCCGAGGCGCCGACCGGATGGCCGATGGCGATGGCGCCGCCATTGACGTTGACGATGGCCGGGTCCCAGCCCATGTCCTTGTTGACGGCGCAGGCCTGCGCGGCGAAGGCCTCGTTGGCTTCGACCAAATCGAGGTCGCCGACCGACCAGCCGGCCTTGGCCAGCGCCTTGCGCGAGGAGGGGATCGGTCCCGTCCCCATGATCTGCGGGTCGACGCCGGCGGTCGCCCAGGAAACGATACGCACCAGCGGTGTGATGCCGCGCCTTGCGGCTTCCGCTTCGGTCATCAGCACTACGGCGGCGGCGCCGTCGTTGATGCCGGAGGCATTGGCAGCGGTTACCGTGCCTTCCTTGTCGAAGGCGGGCTTGAGCTTGGTCATGGCGTCGATTGTCGCGCCGTGGCGGATGTATTCATCCTGGTCGACTATCGTGTCGCCCTTCCTGCCCTTGACTGTGAAGGCAACGATCTCGTCCTTGAATTTTCCGGCTTTCTGTGCAGCCTCGGCCTTGTTCTGGGAAGCCAGTGCGAACTGGTCCTGGTCGTCGCGGGTGATCTGGAACTGGCGGGCGACGTTCTCCGCGGTGTTGCCCATATGATAGCCATAGAAGGCATCGGTCAGGCCGTCCTTGATCATGGTGTCGATCAGCTTGAAGTCGCCCATCTTGACGCCACCGCGCAGATGCTGAGCATGCGGAGCCATCGACATCGATTCCTGGCCGCCGGCAACGATGATCCTCGCGTCGCCCTGGGCGATCTGTTGCATGCCGAGCGCGATGGCGCGCAAGCCGGAGCCGCAGAGCTGGTTCAGGCCCCAGGAGGTCGCCTCCTGGGGTACGCCGGCGGCCATAGCCGCCTGCCGCGCTGGGTTCTGCCCTTGAGCCGCGGTCAGGATCTGGCCGAGAATGACCTCGTCCACCTCCTTGCCGTCGACGCCGGCACGGACCAGCGCTTCCCTGACGGCGACGGCACCCAGTTCATGGGCTGGCGTGTTGGCGAAGGCGCCGTTGAAGGAGCCGACAGGCGTGCGCGCTGCGCTGGCGACAACGATGGCGTTGGAAGCGGACATGTTCTTCTCCAGGCTTTCGGGGAACGATTTCGGGTGCCGTCGGGGACTTTTCTTGCCCTTTCCACAACCCGAGTCAAACCCGAAATGGGTAGGGCGTTGCTCCGTCGCAAGCAGGCCGCGCGTCGCGGCGACGGCAGCCCATCCGTGCTGCGCAGCATAAAATGTTCTCGCACTGCACAAACTGCTTGGATTCATGACGCTTTTGCGCATATCCTTTAAAAAGGCGCAATCGTTACCGGCGGCTTACTTAAGCTGCCCGGTGTCCGGGGAGGATGCAGATGGCCGCAAAAGACGAACCTATTGTTATCAAGAAATATGCCAATCGCCGTCTCTACAATACGGGCACCAGCACCTATGTGACGCTCGAGGATCTCGCTGAAATGGTCAAAAAAGGCGAGGACTTTACTGTCCAGGACGCCAAGACCGGTGACGACATCACGCATCCGGTGCTGACCCAGATCATCTTCGAGCTGGAGAACAAGGACGGGCAGAACATGCTGCCGATCCCGTTCCTGCGTCAGCTCATCGCCTATTATGGCGATCAGATGCAGATGATCGTGCCGAGCTTTCTCGAGCAGTCGATGCTGGCCTTCTCGAAAGAGCAGGAACGCTTTCGCGAGCAGATGAAAGATGCCCTCGGCAAGTCGCCGATGGACATGATGAAGATCGCGACGCCAATCAAGGTGCTGGAGGAGCAGACGCGGCGCAACATGGAGATGTTCCAGAACGCCATGCGGCTGTTCACGCCGTTCCCGCCTGGGGGGTCTGCGCCGGCATCAGCACCGGCCGAACCGGCCAGGAAGGAAACATCGGAAAAACCCGACGACCTTCAGGAGCTGAAGGAGCAGATCGCCGCCATGCAGCGCAAGCTCGACACGATGTCGTGACTGTCGGCCGGCGAAGCGCCGGCCCAAATTTCCCCCAGCAGGCCCGTGTCAGAAAACATCTTCGCCTCGTAGGTGAAGGTGTCATCCATGCTCTATTTCGTGGCATGCCCTATTTCGTGGTCACCGTCACCAGAGCGGTAACAGGTTTGCCGTCTACTAGAATGGGCCGGTGATGATCATCGGCAAGAAGCACGCCGATCACGTGTCTGCCGGCGGCATCCGGGCAATGGCCGAAACGGGCCTTGATAAGATCACCGCCAAAGTCGCTGTTCATGCTGTTGTACGGCTTGCCGGGGATGTTGCAGGTGTCTCCGTTGGGATCGATCTTCATATGCACGTGGCCGCATTGCTTGATTTCCCCGCACTCACCCGCAGGGAGCAGCCTGAAGTTGCTCCTGACGACAACGCCTATCGCCTTCTCAGGAGCATTGCCTAGTTCGACAACTGAACCTGCCGTCGGCCAGACGACTTCCAGGGTGGGTCGATCCTCGGCCTCGGCAGATACGAGCGACAATAAGGAGAAAGCGAGGGCAGTCGTTGCGGTGATGCGAAACATGGTAACCTCCGTTGCGATGTAAACATCGATTACATATGCAGCGCTCGAACACAAGGGAAATAATCAGTGATTACATTCCGCTCTCGTGTTATTTGGCTGAGATGACCAAGACTACTGATTCCGACGAAGCCGGAGATGCCAAGCGATATCATCACGGCAATCTCGTCGAGGCCTTGATCACGGCAACCGTGGAGATCATCGAGGAACGGGGAGCCGAGCATGTGTCCGTACGCGAGGCCGCAAAACGTGCCGGCGTTTCACCCGGCGCACCATTCCGGCATTTTCGATCGAAAACAGCGCTGCTAACCGCAGTCGCCGAACAGGCCATGGATCGGCTGACAAAGGCTGTTGCCAAGGCGCAGTCGAAAATCGACAGCGCAGATCCCATTGAGGCCTTCGAAGCAATCGGACAAGGCTATCTGGAATGGGCAATTACCAACCCCACGCATTTCCAGATCATCAGTTCCCGAACCCTGATTGATTTTGAAGGGTCGGACAGCCTTCGTGATCAGAATGAGGCTATTCGGCGGACGATGATCGACTTGCTGACGCAAGCGCAACAACAGGGTCGGCTTGCTCCCGACACCGACTTTGATCATCTTGTGCTTGCCGCGCGTGCACTCGTTTACGGGTTGGCACGCATGGCGATCGATGGTCATTTCCGGGAATGGCATCCGTCCGAGCCGCCAGCCCTGGCCGCGCAGCGGGCTCTCCGACTTTTCATGAGCCGGATGACCATTCCATCTAAAGCTTAATTCGCCAGCACCCAAAAAGGGGCCGAGATTGCGCCGCCAGCTAATGGAACTCCGGCAACGGTCCCTGGTAGCGGGCGCGTGGTCTGATCAGGCCGCTGCTTGTCACCTGCTCCACGGCATGCGCGGCCCAGCCGACGCTGCGGCCGAGCGCAAACAAGCGGAACGGCGCATCGGACGGCAAGCGGAGGCTGCGCGTCAGCGCGGCCAAGGCGAAATCGACGTTCGGGCGCATGCCCGTTGCCGCAAAGGCCGCATCGCAAAGCCGTACCAGCCCATCATCGACATCGATTGCGGCCAGCAACGGTTCCGCACGCGGATCGCCGTCGGGATAAAGCGGATGGCCAAATCCGGGCAGTGGCCTGTCGTGACCAAGCCAGCGTCCGACAGCCGCATCCGGCCCGAATCTCTGCGCATCCTCCGCCAACATCATGACCGCCTCCGCGGCGGCGCCATGGCGCGGACCGGAGAGCGTGGCGAGGCCGGCAAGCAGGCAGGCCGAAACAGGTGCGCCGGTGGACGCGGCGACCCGCGCGGCGAAGGTCGATGCGTTCAATTCGTGATCGGCCAACAGTACCAGTGAGCGGCGGATCAAGTCTGCGCCGGCCGCATCGAGCGACCATCCCCGCGCCAGCCTTTCGTGCACGGCACCAGTTCCGGGAATCGCGCCGAGCGCCTGAGCCAGAGCGGCGATGGCGCCGGCCGCATCGTGGTTGAGCGAAGCCGATCTGCGGCCGAGCGAAGGCCGGCCGTTAGCCGCCAACGCGGCCAATTCCGCGAAGGCAGCCGGCCGGCCAGTTGCGCCGTTGCCATGGCGGCTCGCCGAGACGAACGACACTGGTGCGTCGGATGCCCAAAGCAGGTTTGCCGTCTGCTCCAGCGTGGCAGTCTCGCAGAGTGCAACCGCATCCTGGCCGCGATAGACGAGGCGGCCGTGCAAAACGGTCGAGATCGTGGTGGCGATTGCCGGCTCACCCCAGGCGATTGCACTTTCGGCGATAGCCTGGGGATTTCGGCCGCGCGCCCGCCGGCTCGCCAGCGCCGCGATGTCGTCGGCGCGATACTGACTGCGGCGTGGGTCGGCCCGATCCGGCCGCATGCCTATGCGTCCGCGGCTGACATAGGCATAGAGCGTCTGAGCGCGCACCTTGAGACGCTCTAAGGCTTCGTCCCGCGTCAGCCACTCCGTCATGTCAGCCTTGGCATGTTGATTCAGTTGATCAAGATTGATGGTCCAGTCGTCAACCCTTATCTACCGCCCAGAAAGGGTCAAGGAGAAAACCAATGGCGAATGGGCTCGATGATGTGGTGGCGGCGGAAACGGTGCTCTCCGATGTCGACGGTCTTGCTGGCCGCCTGACCATCCGGGGCCATTCGTTGCCCGAACTGGCAGGCCGCTGGAAATACGCCGAGGTGGTTCATCTGCTGTTCGACGGCTTTTTCGACGATCTTCCCGGCGACAAGGAACTGGCGAAGGCGATCGGTCGGGCGCGCAGCGAAGTGTTCGAGCAGATCGAACCCTTGCTGCCGTTTCTCGCATCCCTCGATATCTACAGCGCGATGCGCGCCGGCATCGCCGTGCTGCGGGACGGCGACAAATTGCCGGACGCGCTGCGGCTGGTTGCGGCACCCGCCGTGCTGACGCCGGCCTTGCTGCGCTTCCAGCGCGGCGAAAGCGCAATTGCGCCTGATAGCAAGGCCGATCATGCCGCCGACATGCTGCGGATGCTGACCGGCATGGCGGTCTCGCCGAAGTTGGCGAAAGCGCTCGATACCTATCTCGTGACGGTTTGCGACCATGGTCTCAACGCATCGACCTTCGCCACGCGCGTGGTCGCTTCGACGCAAGCCGGGCTTACTTCGGCGGTGCTGGCCGGGCTCGGAGCGCTCAAGGGGCCGCTGCATGGTGGCGCGCCAGGTCCGGTGATCGAGATGCTGGATGCGATCGAGGCGCATGGCGACGCCGCCGGCTGGCTGCGTGACGAGATCGGGCGCGGCCGCCGCATCATGGGCTTCGGGCATCGCATCTACCGCGTGCGCGATCCGCGTGCCGACGTGCTGAAAGCGGTGGTGCGGCAGCTTGGCGCCAGGGGCGAAACCGGCCACCGGCTGGCGTTTGCCGAGCGCGTGGAGCAAGCGGCGCTCGAAGTGCTTCGCATCGCCAAGCCGTCGCGCTCGATCCAGACCAATGTCGAGTTCTTCACAGCGCTCCTGCTGGAAGCGGCGGGCTTTCCGAAAGAGGCGTTCACCAATGTCTTTGCTGCCGGGCGCGTCGCCGGCTGGATTGCCCATGCGCGCGAGCAGCAGACGAGCGGACGGCTGATCCGGCCGCAGTCGCGCTATATCGGGACGGTGCCGGACCTCGTCGCCTAAGGATTTCTCCCCGAATGCTTACGGAAACCGGCCCGCTACAGCCGGTGCCGGACACTCTCTCGTCGAGATGAGAGAGGTCCTCATGACAAAAATTTCATGTCATTGCTCCACACATCCGCTGTTCTTGGGTGACAGAGAGCCTATATGCTGCAGTGCAGCATGGTTCCACGGGAGCCCGCCTCGAAAGGAATAAGCCGCCTTGACCGCCAGAAAAACCGCCATCGTCACCGGTTCCACCTCGGGCATCGGCCTGGCCATTGCCCACGCACTCGCGGCCGAAGGCTGCAACGTCGTCGTCAATTCCTTTTTCGACATCGCCGACGATCACGCCATCGCCGATGCGATCGCGAAGCACCACAAGGTGAAGACCGTCTACATCAAGGCCGACATGTCGAAGCCGGCCGAGTGCCGGGCTTTGGTGGCGAAGGCAGCCGAGGCATTCGGCTCGGTCGAAATCCTGATCAACAACGCCGGCATCCAGCATGTCGCGCCGGTGGAAAGCTTCCCGATCGAGAAGTGGGATGCGATCATCGCCATCAACCTGTCATCGGCCTTCCACACCATCGCCGCCGCCATCCCGCTGATGAAACAGGCCGGTGGCGGCCGGATCGTCAACGTCGCCTCGGCCCACGGCCTTGTCGCCTCGCCGTTCAAGTCGGCCTATGTCTCGGCCAAGCATGGCATTATGGGCCTGACCAAAACAGTTGCCCTGGAGCTGGCGCGCGACAAGATCACCTGCAATGCCATTTGTCCCGGCTATGTGCTGACGCCGCTGGTCGAGGCGCAGATCCCCGACCAGATGAAGGCCAACAAGATGGACCGCGAGACGGTGGTCCGCGAGGTCATGCTCGAAAAGCAGCCGACCAAGGAGTTCGTCACCGTCGAGCAGGTTGCGGCGGCCGCGGTGTTCCTATGCTCGGATGCGGCGGCGCAGATCAACGGCACGCACGTCTCTGTCGACGGCGGCTGGACCGCTCAGTGAGCCTTCCAGCGGTCAAGGGCCACGCTATGCCGAAAAACGGCAAGGCGGAAGAGCCAAAGAAGATCAACATCGCGCTGCAAGGCGGCGGTTCGCACGGGGCGTTTTCCTGGGGCGTGCTCGATCGGCTGCTCGAGGACGGGCGCCTCGATATAACGGCGGTTTCGGGCACCAGCGCTGGCGCCATGAATGCCGTGGCGCTGGCCGACGGTTTCGTCCGCGGCGGGGTCGAGGGCGCGCGGCGCAAGCTCGACGATTTCTGGCGTGCGGTGGCGGCAAAGGGCCGCTTCAGCCCGGTGCAGCGCATGCCTTGGGACGTCGCCTGGGGCAATTGGTCGATCGAGAACACGCCCGGCTATTTCCTGTTCGATACGATGTCTCGGGTATTTTCGCCCTATGTCGCCAATCCGCTCGCCATCAATCCGCTGCGCGACGTGGTCGAACGTGAGATCGATTTCGACAATGTGCGCGCCTGCAAATCGATGGAACTGTTCATTTCCGCTACCAATGTCGAGACCGGCCAGTTGCGGGTCTTCTCGGACGGCGAGATCGACCTCGACACGGTGATGGCGTCGGCCTGCCTGCCGCAATTGTTCCGTGCCGTCGAGATCAAGGGCGTGCCCTATTGGGATGGCGGCTATGGCGGCAACCCGGCACTGTTCCCGTTCTTCAAGACCGCGGCCACCGAGGACGTGCTCTTGGTGCAGATCAATCCGGTGGTCCGCGAGGGGACGCCGAAGAGCGCCAATGAGATCCAGAACCGCATCGACGAGATCACCTTCAATGCCGGGCTGTTGCGCGAATTCCGCTCGATCGCCTTCGTCAAGGAACTGATCGCCGCCGGCCGATTGCCGCACGGCGAATATCGCGACATCCGCATGCACCGCATCGATGCCGACGCAGCATTCAAGGATCTGTCGGCATCGTCCAAAGTCAATGCCGAATGGGCGTTCCTTGCCTATCTGCGCGACCTGGGCCGCACCGCAGCCAGTGATTGGCTGGAAGAAAACTACGACGCCGTAGGCAAGCGGCCGACGATCGATCTGTCCGGCGAGCTCGACGACGGCTTGAAGCCGGTGCGCGGGCCGGCGCCGGGCCGGCGCGTCAAGGAGTTTCTTGCGGCGCGCAAGCAGCCCGAGGCCGCCCGCCGTCCGGCCTAGAACGATTTACCGTTTCACGGAAACGCCGAACCGCTCTATCTTTTTTGACGCAATTCCGGACGGAAAACCGTTTCATACTTTTCCTGGAATTGTTCTGGCTCCTCCGCAAAGCAGATGACATCGCAATCTGTCCAATCATCCTGACACTTGCTGCCAAACCGCTGTTTTGGCGATCAACAGCCGATGCTGCAGCCGCATCTTTGCGGACAAAGCAACAATCCATCAACATTTCTGACTATATTGCGATGCAACTTTGAGGTAGAAGCGCGCTTCGCCGATCACGGCAATTTGAATACGGCCTCGCGCGCACCCATATCGGCGACGCGCCCCAAGTAAAAGATGCGGCCTGGCCGAACCCCGCGCACTGGAAAAAATGACGATGCCGAAATTCAGGTTTCACAAGCTTGCAGCCATTGTTGTGCTCATCGGGTTCGCCGGCTGGATGGCGACAGGCGAATTCTCGTCCGTCGGCAGCGCGTCCGCCGACAACAAGCCCAAGGCAGGAGAGGTCGAGCAGCCCAAGGCCGCCGACTCAGGTAAGCCCCAAACTGGCGAACAGGGGGCTGCCAAGCCGGGGACTGCCGAGGCAGAACAGCCCAAGGCGCCCTTGCGCACGGTCGCGATCATAACCCCGCCGCGGCGCACCTATGCACGCGCTATCCGCATTTCCGGACTGACCGAAGCCGACAAGCGCGCCGTCCTGGCGACACGCGTCGCCGGAGTCATAGACAAGCTGCCGGTCAAGCAGGGTCAGCACGTCAAGACCGGCGACCTCATCCTGATGCTTGCCGCCGAGGAAAAAATCTCGGCGGTCGACAACGCCAAGCAGCTTGTCGTGCAACGTGAGGCCGAGCTGGCTGCGGCCCTGCGGTTGATGAAAACCGGCAATCTGCCGACGCTGCAGCTCGATACGGCCCGCTCCAACCTGTCGCTGGCCAAGTCGCAACTGGACGCCGCGCAAGCTGAGCTCGACCGCAATGAGGTGAAGGCGCCCTTCGACGGCGTTATCGACCGGGTGCCGGTGGAGCTTGGCAGTTCGGTGATGCAGGGCGGCGAGGTGGCTACCATTCTCAGCCTCGATCCGGTGATTGCACGCGGCGAGGTCAGCGAACGCGATCTCGGCTATTTGAAGATCGGCGACAAGGCAAATGTGCGTCTGGTCAGCGGCCAGAATGTCGAAGGCATCGTGCGCTACATCAGCCGGGATGCGTCTTCGGCAACCCGTACCTTCCGGGTCGAAGTCGCCATCCCCAACGCTGATGGTTCCGTACCAGCCGGCATGACGGCCGAAATCGCGCTCAGCGCCCAGCCGACCGACGCCGTGATGCTGCCGCGCTCGGTGGTAACGCTCGGCGACAAGGGCGACCTCGGCATCCGCGCCGTCGACAAGGACGACAAGGTCGTGTTCTTCCCGATCGACCTGGTCGACGACACGCCGACCGGCCTGGTGCTCGGCGGCATTCCGGCCGACGCCCGCATCATCGTCGCCGGCCAGGAGCTGGTGAAGGAAGGCGAAGTGGTCAAGCCGGTCGAGGCCGACCAGGCGACCATTCAAAAGCTGTTGGGCGAAGCGACGACCGGGACGCAGTAATCATGGACATCGTCAAACTTGCAATCAGCAATGCCCGGCTGACCATTTCGGTCCTGGTCTTTCTCATCGTTGCCGGTGCGTTCGCCTACCAGTCGACGCCAAAGGAAGCGGAACCGGATGTTCCTACCCCTTATGTTTACATAAATGTCGCCTATCAAGGCATTGCGCCCGAAGACGCTGAAAGGCTTCTGCTTAGGCCTCTGGAGACAAAGCTCAAGAGTCTCAAGGGGTTAAAGGAGATGAAATCATCCGCCTATCAGGGCGGCGCCTTTGTCTTTCTTGAGTTTCTGCCGTCGATAAAAGTCGACACTGCGGTGACTGATACACGCTCGAAGGTTCAGGACGCGAAGGCTGACCTGCCGCAAGCGGCAGAGGAGCCGGTTATTACCGAGGTCAACATCTCCGAATTCCCCGTCCTTGTCGTGACGCTCTCGGGCGAGGTGCCCGAGCGCGTGCTGACGGCGGCGGCCCGCGAATTGCGCGACCGCATCGAGGAAGTGCCTGGCGTGCTCGAGGGCTCGCTGCAGGGTGCGCGCGACGACCTCGTCGAAGTTGTCATCGATCCGATGAAGCTGTCTTCCTACGGGCTGCAGCTCGACCAGTTGATCAGTGCGGTCGGCGCTTCCAACAGTCTTGTCGCCGCCGGCAACATCGAAGGGTCCGAGGGCAAATACGCGGTCAAGGTGCCGTCGCTTATCGAGACGCCAGAGGATGTGGCGGCGCTTCCGGTCGTCGCCGGCCCCAATGCTGTGGTGCAGGCCAAGGATATCGCCACCATCCGCTCGACCTTCAAGGACGCCGAGACGGTTACCCGCCTCGACGGCAAGCCGGCGATCGCCATCGAGGTGAAGAAGCGCATCGGCTCCAACCTGATCGATACCCTTGCCAAGGTCAGGGAGGTGTCCGACGCCTTCATCAAGACGATGCCGGAGGGCATGCACGTCACCTACACGCAAGACAAGTCCGTCTTCGTGAACCAGTTGCTCGGCGACCTGCAGAACCACGTGATGATCGCCGTCATCCTGGTGTTCATCGTTATCCTCTATGCCCTGTCTGGCCGTGCCTCGCTGCTGATCGGATTGGCCATCCCCTCATCCTTCCTGATCGGCATCCTGTTGCTGGCGATGATGGGCTACACGATCAACATGATCGTGCTGTTCAGTCTCATCCTGGCGGTCGGCATGCTGGTCGACGACGCCATCATCGTCACCGAATTCGCCGAGCGACGCATGAGCGAGGGCATGCCGAAGCAAGAGGCGTTCGCGCTTGCCGCAAAGCGCATGGCCGGCCCGGTCATCGCGGCGACGATGACGCGCATTGCCGCCTTCTCGCCGCTTTTGTTCTGGCCGGGCATCATCGGCGATTTCATGAAGTATATGCCGATTACGCTGATCGTGACGCTCTCGGCCTCGATGCTCTATGCGCTGGTCTTCGCACCGACGCTGGGCGCCATATTCGCCAAGGCGCCAGCACATCACCCCGACGACAATCGCGACGGCTGGTATATGGCCGTGGTCAAGCAGGCGGTGCATTATCCCATCACCGTGCTTGTCCTCACTGTGGCGCTGTTGTTCGGCGTCGGCTACGCCTATTCGAAATTCGGCGCCGGCGTCGAATTCTTCCCGAATGTCGAGCCTGACTACGGCCTGCTCTATGTCCACGCCCGCGGCAATCTTTCGCTTGCCGAAATGGACGCGGCCACCAAGACGGCGGAAAATCGGCTGCTCGGCTGGCCGGGCGTGAAGTCTGTCTATACCCGTGTCGGCAAGACGCAGGGCGGCGGCCAAGACGTTCCGGAAGACGTGGTCGGCGTGATCCAGTACGAATTCGTCGACTGGCGCGAGCGCAAATCGGCGAACTCAATCCTGGACGAACTGCGCGGCGTGATGGCCGACATTCCCGGTGTCGACGTCGAGGTTCGCGTGCCGGAAGCCGGCCCGCCCACCGGCAAGCCGATCCAGATCAGGCTTTCGGCCGTCGATCCGAAGGGCCTTGACGACAAGGCCCGCGCCGTTGCCGCGCGCATTGCCAAGGTGCCCGGCGTCATCGATATTTCCGACGGTCTGGCGCCGCCCGGCGTCGACTGGGCGCTTGAAGTCGATCGCGCCAAGGCGGCGCAGTACGGCATCAGCCCGACCGCGGTCGGGACGGTCGTGCAATTGGTGACCAACGGGCTGAAGCTCAGCGAGTACCGGCCCGCCGGCGCCGATGATGCCGTCGACATCAGACTGCGCCTGCCCGAGGATCGGCGCACGCTGTCGACGCTCGACGAACTCAGGGTGCAGACCGCGCAAGGCTCGGTGCCGATCTCGAACTTCGTCGTGCGCAAGCCGGAGCCGACGGTCGGTATCCTCAACCGCATCGACGGCGCGCGAACGGTGGTCGTCCAGGCCAACGTCGCTGCCGGCGCCCAGGTGGCTGCCGTCCAGCAGGAGGTCACCAAAGCTGTCGCAGACATGAACCTCGGCAGCGGCATTCGCTGGAAGCTTGCCGGTTCGAATGAGGACAGCGCGGAGGCCGGTGCCTTCCTCAGCAAAGCCTTCGGCGCGGCGATCTTCCTGATCTTCATCGTGCTTCTGGCGCAGTTCAACAAGTTCACCAGCGTCTGGCTGGTGCTGTCCTGCGTGGTCATGGCGACGATCGGCGTGTTCCTCGGGCTGCTGCTGACGGGAGAGGCATTCGGTATCGTCATGTCGGGCATCGGTGTCATCGCGCTGGCCGGCGTGGTGGTGAACAACAACATCGTGCTGATCGACACCTATGACCGGTTGCGCGAAGAGGGCTGGGACAAATACGAAGCCGTTCTGCAGACCTGCCGCGAACGTGCCCGCCCGGTGGTGCTGACGGCAGTGTCGGCGATCCTCGGCGTGCTGCCGATCGCTTTCGGCCTCGGCCTCGAAATCTTCCATCATGAGACGACGATCAACGCGCCGTCGACGCAATGGTGGATATCGCTGTCCTCGGCGATCGTCTTCGGGCTGTCCTTCGCCACCGTGCTGACGCTGGTGGTGACGCCGTCGATGCTGATGGTATTCACTCGCGCCAAGGTCAAACCCGGTGCGCGTCGGGGCTGGTTCAGCCGCCTGTTCGGGCGTGGCAAGCCCGAGATCACCTCGGAGGGCCTGGAGGCCGATCTGGGCACCGAACCGGCGATCGCCTTCCCGAAGGCCGCCGAATAGATCGACGTCCCCAATCAAGCAAAGGCCGCCCGGGAACAATGGGCGGCCTTCTGCATTGTTCCGTCATTGCAACCTCAAAGCGAGGATTTTCTGATGACGATCAGCACCATTCTCATCATTATTCTTATTCTTATTCTGATCGGCGCGGTTCCGGCATGGCCGCATTCGCGGTCCTGGGGTTACGGACCATCCGGCATCGTCGGCGTCATTCTGATCGTTGTCCTGGTGCTGCTGTTGATGGGCCGGATCTGACCGCAATCATTGGTCGTGACAAGCGGCGGATGACCATCTGGCCATCCGCCTTTTTTTGGTTTGTTGTTAGGCAACTTTTTGCGTCGTCTTGAGCGTGGCGATGCCGATATCCTCGAGCGCTTCCGACACTGCATTTTCCAGCGGCGTGTGCGGGATCGCACCGATAATGCCTTCCAGCCTGCCTGAAGCCAGCCGGTGCGGCTCGAAGCGGAGATAGGACATCGAAACGATCTCGCGCCACATCGCCACAAACGGGCTGCCGGCACGCAGCACCCACCACGGCATCGAGGTCAGTTTCAGCGAGCGCCCGAGCGCCTTCTCGGCGGCCGCCTTGATCTCCAGGTCGTATACCGCATGGCCAGGAAAGTTCAGCGCGTCGTAGGAGCCGAGCTTGTCGAGATTGTCAGCCAGCCCGACGAAGGCCTTGGCCAGATCTGGCAGAAAGGCCCATTCATGTACCAGATCGACCGGCCCCGGCGCGGTATACACGCCCTTGGTCATCTTGGCGGCAACAACCAGATCGAACCACGATCCGCCGCCGGTGCCGCCGAAGAAATCACCGGCGCGCAGCAGGATCGTGCGCACCCGACCCGCGTCGGCCTCGCGGCGAAACAGATCTTCCATCGCAACGCGGATACGGCCCTTTTCCGTCGTCGGGCGAAACGGCGTGTCTTCGGTGATCACCGCCGGCATCGGCGAGCCGTAATTGTAGACGGTGCCCGGGAAGAGATGCAGCGCGCCATTCGCCCGGCAGGCAGCCATCACATTCTCGGCCATCGGCAGGCATTTGCTCCAGTCGGTGTAGAGTGGGTTGAGGCCGTTGAAAATGATATCAATGCCGTCGGTGGTGCAGATCAGCGCATCGCGGTCGAGCGCGTCGCCGGCGATCGCCGTGGCGCCTTTGAGCTCCGACGGCACCTTGCCGCTGCGGGTGACGGCGCGAACGTCGTAGCCGGCATCGAGGAAGGCCTTGGCCACCGTGCGGCCGAGCCGGCCATTGGCGCCGAGAATTGCGATCTTGGTCATTGTTCGTCTCCGTGTTTGCGCTACGACCGCAATGTGATCTCCTCGCAAACGAATGAAAATTGACTAAAGCTGGCGGTCTGATATTCAATTTTGAATGGATATCGACTGGAACCTGATCAAGAGTTTCGTCACCGTCGCGGAGACCGGCAGCCTGTCGGCGGCCGCACGAAAACTTGCCGCAAGCCAGCCGACGCTCGGCCGCCACATCGCCGAGCTGGAACAGGCGCTCGGCGTCACCCTGTTCCGGCGCGGCCGGCGCGGCTATGCGCTCACGGAAGCGGGCAGCACGCTCTTTGAACGGGGCCGCGCGGTGAGCGAACAAGCGAGCGCCTTTTCGCTGCTGGCGCTGGGATCGGTCGAGGCGATCGAGGGCACGGTGCGCATTGCCGCCAGCGAGGTGGTGGCGGCCTATGTGCTGCCGGAAATGACAGCGAGGCTTGGGACCGAGGAGCCAGGCATCGAGGTCGAGATCGTCGCCTCGAACCAGGTCGAGAATCTGCTGCGTCGCGACGCCGACATTGCCATCCGCATGGTTAAGCCGGCGCAGAGTGAACTGGTCGCGCGCAAGGTGACCGACATTCCGCTCCGCGCCTGCGCGGCAAAATCCTATCTCGACCGGCGTGGCCGTCCGCGCGAGGCCCGCGATCTGGCCGGCCACGATCTGGTCGGCTTCGACCGCAGCGATGAGATCATTCGCGGCTTCGTCCAATTCGGCGTCGCGCTCACCCGCAATGCCTTCCGCTTCAGGACCGACAATCAGATCGTGCTTTGGGAGGCGGTGCGGGCGGGAAACGGCATCGGCTTTGGCCAGGAGCCGCTGGCTGAGCGCGATGCGCTGGTCGAGACAGTGCTGCCGGGTCTCCCGCTGCCGACGCTGCCGGTGTGGCTGGCGATGCACCGGGACGTGCGTACCAGCGTGCGCATCCGCCGCGTGGCGGATTTCCTGTACGAAGAGTTCAAGCGCTATTCAGCCGGTGCAGGCTCGGCAGCAAATTCGGCGCGGTGAGCGAGCCCAGCCATCACCAGCACGACGATCAGTAGCCCAGAGAGAGCGACGAAGATCGGGCCGAAGCTCGAGTGTTCGGCGATGAAGCCGATCGCCGACGGCGCCACCAGAATGCCTGAGTAACCCATTGTGGTGACGACGCTCATGCCGGTGCCGGACGCCATGCCCTCCTGGTTGCCGCCGGCCGAAAAGATGATCGGCACCATGTTGGCAATGCCGAGGCCGCAAAAGGCAAAGGCGGCAATGGCCAGCCAAGGCGAGGGAGCCAGCCCGGCCACCAGCATGCCGGCAGCAGCGGCAAGGGCCGAGGCGCGCAGCGTCGTAACGGCACCGAAACGGTTGCGGACGCCATCGCCGAGAAAGCGCATGACGGCCATGACGCCGGAAAAGGCGGCATAGGCCAGGCCTGCGATGGCAAGATCGGCGCCGAGCTCCTGCCTGAGATACAGCGCCGCCCAGTCGAGTACCGCACCTTCGGAGATCATCGTCAGCAGCGCCATCAGCCCGACCAGATAGACCAGCGGGTTTGCCGGCAGCGCAAATTTGTGGTGCTCGGCGACTGGGTGCCTGTCCTCGACGATCAGGTAGCGGATCGCTACGGCGATGACGGCAAAGGCAAGAGCCGTCACCACTGTCGCATGGGCGAGGTGACCGTAGTTCTGGATGGCGAAACCGCCCAAAGCGCCGCCGGCGAAACCGCCAAGGCTCCAGAAGCCGTGCGAGGACGACATGATGGCGCGAGCCAGCCGCCGTTCGACTGCCACTGCATTGGCATTCATGGCGACGTCCATGCCGCCGATCGAACCGCCGAAGATGAACATGGCCACGGCCGCCAAGGGCACGTTGGGGGCCAGAGCCACGACCAAAAGGCCGAAGCTGCCGACAAGTCCGAACCAGCACAGCACCGTGCGCGAGCCATGCTTCGAGATGAGATGGCCGCACCAGGTCATGGCAGTGACGGCGCCGGCGCCGAACAAAAGGATCAGCAGGCCGAGCGTGAACTTGCTGATGTCCAGCCGGGTCAGGAACACCGGGATCTGCGGCGCCCAGCTGCCGGTCAGGAAGCCGTTGGCGAGGAAGATGCCGGCCACTGCCCAGCGTCCACGAATCGCGATTTGCGTGATTTTCTGCGCGTCCATCGGGTAGAATCCGGTCCGGAAATGGCTTTGCGCGGCAAATTAGATCGATTCAATTCACAGTCAAGCGCTCTTCGCCGAAAGTGCTTGGACCAGACGGCGCCATGATGCGCCGGTCGGCGCTACGTCCTCTCGCGTCGGCCAACCATCTCGGCGGTCCACTCCGAAATCCCTACTGCTCGGGATAAGGCGTGCCATCCTTGTGCACAAACCGGCCGTCGGCGTTGGTGCTCATCATGTCGATGTCGGAGCAGGTGGTTACGTCGGCGGGCCAACGCGAACCAACTTCGAGATAGATCGCTGTCGCGTCCGATTTGTTGATCATGTGATGGCCGTTGCCTGAGCCTTTCGGAAAGGCCGCGCAATCGCCGGCGCGCAGCACCGTCTCGCCGGCATCTTCGATGAGCGTCAGCTCGCCTTCAAGCACGTAGACGAATTCGTCTTCGTGCGAATGCCAGTGGCGCTGGCTCGACCAGTTGCCCGGCTGCAGGCGCATGAGATTGATGCCGAAGTCGGTGAGCCCGCCGGCGTTGCCCAGCCGCTGCCGCACGCGTTCGGCACAAGGTGCATCGAACGGCGGTGGATAGGATGAGCCCTTGCGTCCGGGCACGTCGGCAATGTCGATCTTAGGCACGGTAGTCCTCCTATTGGCGGCAAAAACCATTCGTGAAGGTCGTTCAGTGCGATGGATTGTGACCCTAGAACGGTTCATCGTTTCACGGAAACGCCGAACCGTTCTATCCTTTGTCTTTGACGCAAATTCCGGACGGAAAACCGTTCACACTTTTCCCGGAATTGCTCTAGTGATCCCTGGGGCGTCTTGCCTCGAACTCGGCCTTCTTGGCATCGGAGGCTTCGACCTGGTTCAGTGCCTGCCACTCGGCATAGGGCATGCCGTAGATGACCTCGCGCGACTCTTCCTTGCTGAGTTCGACACCTTCGGCTCGCGCCGCGTCGCGGTACCAGTTGGACAGGCAGTTGCGGCAGAAGCCGGCGAGGTTCATCAGGTCGATGTTCTGCACATCGGAACGCTCACGCAGATGCGCGACCAGCCGGCGGAAGGCAGCGGCTTCGAAATCGCGCTTTTGTTCGTCTCTGAGTTCGGTCATGTCCTATTGGCCTCCCTTGGGCCTCCATCATACCGGCCCGGTGCGCGAGCCGAATATTTTCACCGCATGTATATCGGCACGTCGATCTATCGCGTCAACGATCGGCGCCAGCCGTTCGGCCCAGGCGAGGGCACCCTTGCGGTCGGCGATCAGGTCCTGGCGGATCTCGAGCAGCGCATGGGCAAAGCCGTTGACGATGGCGTGCCTGAACATGGTATCGCCGCGCAGTGCGCCGTCATAGGGTTCGTTATCGCCGACGATGAGGCTGTTGTCCTCGGCGAGCATGTCGATCAGCGGCCGTGCCACCCGGTCGTCGATGTCCCACAATATGCCGACGTGCCACGGCCGCACGTAACCCTGCATGGTCGGTGTGAAGGAATGCACCGAAAAGATGAAGGGTGCGCGCGCGGATGCTTGCGCTACAGAGGCGATCATGGCGCCGACGGCATCATGATAGGGGCGGTAAAAACGGTCCAGCCGTCTTTCGCGCTCCTCCGGCGCCATTGGGTAATTTCCCGGGATGACGGTGCCGTCATAGAGCTGGCGAATCAGCGTTGGATCGTCTTCGCCGCGATTGGGGTCGATCAGCAGTCGCGAAAAATTGGCAAGCACCGCCGGAACGCCGAGCAGACTTGCGAGTTCGCGGGTTACAGTCTCGACGCCGATGTCGTAGGCGATGTGGCGGTCGAACTCCGCCGCCGGCAGCCCGAGGCTGCCATACTCCTCCGGTAGGTCGCGGCGGGCGTGATCGGCCAAAAGCACCATGCCGCGCTTGCGGTCGCCTTCGACGATGTCGAAAGGCGCGAAAACTGTGGATCGGGTCATTGGCGGGAAAGGTCTGTTCGCTGGCTTCCGGGGAGGGTGGTATCGTCATTCCACGAAGAGAACGCTCGCGCAATGCCGTTGTTTGGCCACGGTTTCTGCCAAAAAACTGAGCAGGGGCGACAGCAAGCGCGCCAGAGCCTTCTAAATCGATTGGAATTGGACAGATCGGCGCGTTGACATGCGTGCGGACTTTTCCGAAAAGGGGCGTTGAGAGATGCAAATGTGGTTCTTGAGGGGTTTCGGGATGGGTTTCGCCGGCAGGCTGCGCGTGCGCCATGCCTTGGCCATGCCGCTCCTGATACCGGCCATGGGCCTTTTCGCGGTGATTTCGGCCTCTCCGGCACGGGCCGATTTCCGGGTCTGCAACGCCACGCAGAACCTGGTCGGTGTCGGCATCGGCTATCGCGCCAAAGCCGGCTGGATCACCGAAGGCTGGTGGCACATCGAAGGATCGAGCTGCAAGACGCTGATCGAGGGACCGTTGTCATCAAGATTTTACTATCTTTATGCAGAAGACGCCGAGCGCGGCGGACGCTGGGATGGCCCGATCAACATGTGCGTGGCCGAAAAAGAGTTCAAGATCGCCGGCGTTACCGATTGCGTCGCCCGGGGCTTTCAGCGCGCCGGATTCCAGGAATATGACACGGGCGAGCAGGCAAGCTGGATGGTCCAGCTGACTGACGAGCCCGCAACGGATGGCGCTCCAGCCGCCCCGGGAACAAACAGTCAATGAGACGCAGCCGCAAGGTCAAGATCCTCGCCACCATCGGTCCGGCCTCCTCGTCCGAGGAGATGCTGAAGAAGCTGTTCGAAGCCGGCGCCGACGTGTTCCGCATCAATATGAGCCACACCGACCATGAATTGATGCGGACGCTTGTCGGCCGCATTCGTGCCGTCGAGGAGGCGGTCGGCCGGCCGATCGGCGTTCTCGCCGACCTGCAAGGGCCAAAGCTGCGCGTCGGCAAGTTCGCCAACGGCAAAGAAGTGCTGACCGTCGGCCAGACCTTCACGCTCGACGACAATCCCGAACCCGGCAATTCGACGAGGGTCTACCTGCCGCATCCCGAAATCCTGCGTTCGGTCGAGGCTGGTCATCGCCTGCTGATCGACGACGGCAAGCTCGAGCTCAAGGCGGTCAGCAGCAACGGCAAGGCGATCGTCTGCACCGTCGTCGCCGGCACGACCATTTCCGACAAGAAGGGCGTCAGCCTGCCCGACACCGACCTGCCGGTCGGCGCGCTGACGGAAAAGGACCGCAGGGATCTCGACGCGGTTCTGGCGACCGGCGTCGACTGGGTGGCGCTGTCCTTCGTGCAGCGGCCCGAGGACCTGGCCGAGGCGCGCAAGATCGCACGCGGCCGGGCGCTGATCATGGCCAAGATCGAAAAGCCGCAGGCCGTCGCCCGGCTGGCCGAGATCATCGAGCTCTCGGATGCGCTGATGGTTGCCCGCGGCGATCTCGGCGTCGAGATGCCGCTCGAAGCCGTGCCTGGCATCCAGAAGCAGATCACCCGCGCCGCGCGCCGCGCCGGCAAGCCGGTGGTGATCGCCACGCAGATGCTGGAATCGATGATCACCGCGCCGGTGCCGACCCGTGCGGAGGTCTCGGACGTGTCGATCGCGGTGTTCGAAGGCGCCGACGCGATCATGCTTTCGGCAGAGTCCGCCGCCGGCGCCTATCCGGTCGAGGCGGTGGCGATGATGAACCGGATCGCCACCAAGGTCGAAACCGACCCGACCTATGCCGGAATTATCAACGCGCAGCGCTCGGAACCGGAAGCGACCGGAGCCGACGCGATCTCGCTCGCCGCCCGCGAAATAGCCGAGACGCTGAAGCTGTCGGCGATCATCACCTATACCGCGTCCGGCACAACCGGCCTGCGCGCCGCGCGCGAGCGGCCGCAAGTGCCGATCGTGGCGCTGTCGCCGATCCTCAACACGGCGCGGCGGCTGTCGCTGCTGTGGGGCACGCATTGCGTCGTCTCCCCCGATGCCAGCGACCTCGACGACATGGTCGACCGCGCCTGCCGCATCGCCTTCGACGAGGGCTTCGGCAAGCCGGGCGACCGCGTCATCATCACCGCCGGCGTGCCGCTGAGGACGCCGGGCTCGACTAACATGCTGCGCATCGCCTATGTCGGATCGGAAGTCGGGCGCTAATGTCGGCGGCGGCTGCCGGATGGGCCGGCTGCATGGCGCGTCGTAAACGCGGCGCCAGCCCGGCGCATCGACGGCAGTTGGGTTAGGATCGACGCCGAACTCCGCCAGCTTGCACCAGCCTGCGGCCGGCCGTGAAGCGCTTCGAAGGCCCTATCCGACTTGAGCTGGAAGTCAGTTAAGGTAATCTCTCCTGGGAGAAAGAGGAGGGTGATCCAATGTGGATGCGCACTGATCTTCTGGACTCCTCGGCATTGAGCACCCGATAATCCAGGCGCCGATGAGCGGCATCACCACGCCGGAACTGGCGGCGGCAGTCAGCAATGCCGGGGCGCTTGGCTCGCTCGGATGCGGCATTCTGCCTGCGGCAGCTATCCGCGAGCAGCTCACGGCGACACAGCACGCTACCAATCGCCCGATCAACGTCAACTTCTTTGCGCACCCGGCGCCGGCACACGATGATGCGGCAGCCCAAAGTATGCGCGACCGCCTTCGCGGCTGCTATGAGGAGGTCGGCCTCGGACCGGTGCCCGAGCCGGGCGAGCCCTTCCCCACCTTCGATCGTGAGCGTCTCGAAATTGTGCTCGAGCTGCGCCCGAAGGTGGTCAGCTTCCACTTCGGCCTACCCGACACCGCAATTGTGCAGAAGTTGAAGGCCGCTGGCTGTACTGTCTTGTGTTCAGCTACCACCGTCTCGGAGGCGCGCCAGCTTGAGGCAGGAGGGGTGGACGCCATTATCGCCCAGGGATACGAGGCGGGTGGGCATCGCGGCACATTCACTGGCGACCCTGCTATCGGCACTGCCGGCACTATGGCTCTCGTACCGCAGATTGTTGATGCCGTGCGAGTGCCTGTAATTGCCGCCGGCGGTATCTTTGACGGTCGCGGCATTGCTGCCAGCTTTGCACTTGGTGCATCTGGTGTGCAGATCGGCACGGCTTTCCTGGCCTGTCCTGAAGCCAATGTGCAGCCAGTCTATCGCATAGCATTGCGCTCGGCCAACGACGAGAGCACGTCGGTGACTCGCTGCTTCACTGGCCGCCCAGCGCGCGTGGTGCGCAACCGGTTTGTGATGGAAATGGCTGGTGAGGAAGATGCTGCGCTGGCGTTTCCGCTACAGGTGAGTCTGGTCATGCCGCTTTCGATGGCAAAGGATGAAAGCAAGCGGGCTGACTTCTTGCCTATTTGGGCCGGGCAGGGCGTTGCGAAGCTGCGGGAAATGCCGGCCGCCGCCCTTGTGGAGAAACTCGTCACGGAAGCAAGCGGCATAGATCGAGGGGAGTAGGGGAGTAGGGGAGTAGGGGAGTAGGGGAATAGGGGAATAGGGGAGTAGGGGAGTAGGGGAGTAGGGCGCATGTGTTCCACAGTGCAATCTGCACCTCTCACATACTGCCTCACTCCCCTATTCCCCTACTCCCTTACTGGTCTCAAATGCCTTCGCCGGCAAGCTCCTCGGAAAGTGCGGCGACCTGGTCCTGGGCGCTGCGCATCATCGGATAGATCCCGAGAACGCGCTGCCAGGCCTCGAGCGCCGACTGCTTGTGGCCGGTTTCGGCCATGATCTGGGCCAGGCCCGAAAGCGCGCCGAAATGGCGTGGTTCGAGCTGCAGGGTGCGGTCGATGTCCGCCATCGACTTCCCGTAGTTCTTCATCATGAAATGAACAGTGGCGCGCCGGTTCCAGCCTTCCGCATAGGTCGGCTGCAAAGTCACCACCTGATCGAGGAAATCGAGTGCAACATCGAATTTCTGGTTTTCAATCGCCTTTTGCGACCATTGCATCATCAGGTCGATAGAGGCGCTGCCCGACTGGGACCACTCGCTGCCGATGCGTCCGGCGATGCGCTCGGCCGCCTTTTCATTACGTTCGCGCTTGAGATCGGCAAACAGCTGATCGAGCCGCGCCTGTTTCGTCTTGACGACCGGAGGGGCTGTCGGCGGAGCTGTAGTCGGATCTTCAGCCCACGCCGGCAGCGAGACAGCGCCGGAAACGAGGAAAGCCGTGAAAAATGCAAAAAGAATCCGCATCGCGGGAATCTAGCCCCCGACGCCGGATCGTCAAACTGAATTTAGCGTGAGAGGCGTATCATGCGCACGGAGGCACGTAGCCTCCGGTCGAAAACTCAACCTTGGCGCGCCTTGTAGCGCGGCGCCGTCTTGTTGATGATGTAGACGCGGCCCTTGCGACGAACCAGCTGGTTGTCGCGGTGACGCGCCTTCAACGCCTTGAGCGAATTCTTGATCTTCATGGTCTTGCCCGTCGGTCTGGGCCCGGTCCCGGGCCGAATTATTAAGGCGCGCCCACAGACGCGCCTTTGAACTGTGTGTGGCTCATAGACGAGGAGCCTTGCCCGTGTCAACCGCAAGTGCTTGCCGTGAGCGTGTTGCCTAAACGATACGGACCGTTTCGTATCATCAAAGTATCCGCCGCTGGGGCCTGCGGCATTGCGCGGGCTTGAGACGGCTGGAATGATGCGGTTGCCGCGAATTGGAGATCATCATGCGCCGAATTCTTGTGTCCGCCTGTCTTGTCGTCTTTGCGGCAGGTTCTGTTGCCCATGCGCAGGAATGCGACCGCAACGACGACAGCCAGCAGATGATGAACATCTGCGCCGACGAGGACACCAAATCCGCCGACGTTAAGCTCAACAAGGCCTACCAGGATCTCATCGGCGGAAGCGATGCAAAAGCCAGGAGGCTGTTGCAGACGGCGCAGCGCGCCTGGATCGCCTTTCGCGACGCGGAATGCAGCTATTCCGCCGCGGACAGCGAAGGCGGCTCGATCTATCCGATGCTGGTATCGGAATGCCTGACACGGCTGACCGACGACCGCACCAAGCAGCTCACCGCCGATTCGACCTGCGCGGAAGGCGATGTGAGTTGCGCCAGTCCCGACGAGGACGAGAGCGGCGACATCCAGTAAGCGTAGGTTCTAACTTTTTGTTTGAGCATGATCTCTTCCGAAAACCGGATTCCACCTTTCGCTAGCGCGGACCTTCGGTTCGGGATCATGCTCTAGCTGCGGCGGCTCACGCGCGTAAAATGGCCCATCTTGCGGCCGGGCCGCGCCTCGGCCTTGCCATAGAGGTGCAGCATCAGATCGGGCTCGGCGAGCAGCTCAGGAACGCGCCGGACATCGTCGCCGATCAGGTTTTCCATGACGCAGTCGAACTGCCGGGCGGGATTTCCCAGCGGCAGGCCGGCGACGGCGCGGATGTGCTGCTCGAATTGCGAGACGGTGCAGGCGGCCTCCGTCCAGTGGCCGGAATTGTGGACGCGCGGCGCTATCTCGTTGGCCAGCAGCGAACCGTCGGCAAGGACAAAGAATTCGACGCCGATGACGCCGACATAGTCGAGCGCCGCAAGGATCTCTGCCGCCGCCGTTTGAGCCGCAGCCGCCGTCTCGGACTTTACTTCGGCCGGCAGCGTCGAAGTGTGAAGAATACCGTTGCGATGGACATTCCAGGCCGGATCGTAGGCGGCGAGCGAGCCGTCGATGCCGCGCGCAGCGATCACCGAAATCTCGCGCTCGAAGGTGACGAAGGATTCCAGGATCAACGGCACGTTGCCCATCGCCTCGCAAGTGCCGGCAAAGCCGCCTGTTTCCATGTTGCGGAAGACACGCTGGCCCTTGCCGTCATAGCCCATGCGGCGCGTCTTCAATATGCCGCTGCCGTTGAACTTTTTCAGCGCAGCCGTCAGTTCGTCGTCATTGTCGACGGGGCCGAAATCCGCGGTCCGTATGCCGATGCCGTTAAGGAATTTCTTTTCCGCCAGCCGGTCCTGCGCCACTTCCAGTGCGCGTGCCGGCGGATAGACCGGCACCGTAGAGGCCAGTGCCGCGGCGGCCGCGACCGGAACGTTCTCGAATTCATAAGTCACGACGGCACTGGCCGCAGCCAGCTCGCCAAGCGCGGCCGCGTCGTCATAGGCGGCGACGATCTGCCGGTTGGCGACCTGTGCCGCCGGGCAATCCGGCTGCGGCTCCAGCACGACGATGCGGTAGCCGAGGCGGGCCGCAGCCATCGCCAGCATGCGGCCAAGCTGGCCGCCGCCGATGATGCCGATGGTCGATCCCGCCAGCAGACTCACGGCGCGTCCGTGGGCTCTGCGGCGACCTTGGCGGTCTGCGCGGCGCGCCAGCTATCCAGCCGGGCGGCAAGCTTTTCGTCGCTCAGTGCCAGCACCGCGGCAGCCAGAAGGGCGGCGTTGGCAGCGCCGGCCTTGCCGATGGCCAAAGTGCCGACCGGAATGCCGGCCGGCATCTGCACGATCGAAAGCAGCGAATCCTGGCCGGACAGCGTCTTCGATTCCACCGGCACGCCGAACACCGGCAGCGGCGTCATCGCCGCCGTCATGCCGGGCAGATGCGCCGCACCGCCGGCACCGGCGATGATCACCTTGTAGCCGGCCGCCTTGGCGCCCTTGGCGAAGTCATAGAGCCGGTCGGGAGTGCGGTGGGCCGAGACGATCAGCCGCTTGTGCGGAACGCCAAGCGCGTCAAGCGTTTCGGCGGCGTGGCGCATCGTCGCCCAGTCGGACTGGCTGCCCATGATGATGGCGACGTCGGCGCGTTGATCGTTCAAGCTTCTGCTCCCCGGCGGCAAAGGCGCGCATTAGCGGAATTCGTCGGGAGCCGCAAGGATGGCCAGAAAGGGAAAGCCGCTTGTGCCGTTTCGGTCGCTACGCAAATGGCTAACGGGCGGCGGTGGTCATCGGGCGGCCGCTGCTCGGAAGCGGTTGACGAAGTCGTCAAGTTCAGGCCGTTCGGTATCGGAAATCGCCCAGTAAGAAAAGGCACTGTCGCTCCAGTGGACCAGCGAGAAGCCACCAGCAGAAAGATCGACCGGTCCGGCTGTCGAGCCGGTTTCGTCGGGCGCGGCGACGAGAGTGATCAGGTGCTCGCGGTGCCGGTAGACCAGTGCCGGCACCGGCCGATCGGCGATCACCTCGACCCGGCCGCCGAGCAATGTGAAACCGTCATTGGCAAGATCGGGCGCCGGTGGCGACAGGCCGACCCGGGCATCGAGCCAAGGTTTTACGGTATGCCGGTCCGACGAGACGACGTCCACCGGACTGGCTGCCAGCAGGCTGCGGCGGTGGCCGCTGGCGACCGCGGCGGCAAAGCTGTCGGGCGCCCTGCTCAGCATCATCCATTGCGTCGCGCCGCTGGCCAGCACGGCGGTAACGATGATCGACGCCGCCAGCGCGCGCCAGTCGAACGCGCCAAATCGGTGCACCGCTCTGTGCGCCGGCAGCACTCGAGCGGCGGGCGCCGGCGCCGACAGCACTTTCTCCGTACCGGCTGTCCCGATTGCAGCGATGCGAGCCTTGAAATCCTCACGGGCGTCGGGCCTCGGCAGCCCGCCGACGGCGTTCTGCAGCGCAACGATGCGGGCATGCTCAGCGGCGAGCGCCGGATCGGCGGCGATGCGTCGCTCGACGGCCAATGCCGCTGCTGCGTCGAGCTCGCCATCGACCAATGCATGGATCATCAGCTCCATGCCCGCCGGGTCATCGGGCAGTCCATCATTGTGCGCGCTCATGGCGCCCTCCCAAGTTGGGATATCAGCAGGCCGCGCGCCCTCGCCAGGCGCGACATCACCGTGCCTAGCGGGACGCCAAGCAGCGTCGCGATCTCGCGATAGCTGAGGCCGTTGATGTCCCGCAGCACCAGGGTCTCGCGAAATTGCTGCGGCAGCGCGGCGATTGCCGCCTCGAGTGCCGCCGCATCGACCTTGGCGATCAGGCTTGCCTCAGGACTGTCGGTATCCGGCAGGCCGACGCCGTGCGCAGCCGTCATGTCGTCGAGATCGTTCAGGTCGCCGACGGCGACGATACTGCGCGGCCGGTTGCGCGCCAGCCAGGAGTAACAGGCGTTGCGCACGATCGCCAGCAGCCAGGCCCGGCCATTGCCGCCGGCATAGCCGGCGATGCCCGCATGCGCCTTCAAACATGCCTCCTGCACCACATCCTCGGCGTCGGCGGCGTTGCCGGTCAGCCAGCGGGCAAGCGCAAGCGCATCCGCGAGATGGGGTAGAACCACCTCGCGAAAGCGCTCGGCCGCGGCCTCTTGGTTCAACACCGTCGCATCGCCCGGCATCCCGGGCAGAACCTTCCGAACATCCTCACGGAGCGACGGTGATCCTGCCCTGCATGTGCGGGTGAAGCCCGCAGAAATAGGCATAGTCGCCCACTTTGGTGAAGGTGAAGGCATATGTGTCACCGGTGTCAAGCGCCTTGGAGCGAAACGAGGCATCGTTGGCGACCACCAGATGCGGGATGTCGTCGTCATTCTCGAAGGTCACGGTAGTGCCCTGCTTTACCGTCAGCACCGCCGGTGTGAAGGCAAAGTTCTCGATCTTGACCATTGGCTGGTCTGCTGCGTTCAGTGGCATAGCAACCATTATCAGGATCGCCGCCAAACCGAACGCGACAGGGGATACGACGAAGAGGCGGGCTGGAAAGCGGATCATTGCATTTCCCCTCAGGCCAGCGTGCTGTCGATGATGGCGAGGTCCTGCCCGCCTTGCTTGACCGTCACGCTGCTTGTGCCGAGCAGGCTGCGCAACTGGCCGGCAGGTACCGTCATCGGCCCGGGTGAGGCTGCGGTGCCCGGCGCCGGTTGCGGGAAAGCGGTCGAGCGCGCGGTATGAAAGGTAACGTTGCCTTCGACCTTCTGCATGATCTGGTGGATATGGCCGTTGAGTATGGTGACAGAACCGAAGCGCTTGAGCAGGGCCAAGGCCTGCGCCGCGTCGTCGGTGCCCCAGCCCCATTCGGGATAAACAGCCCATAGCGGGATGTGGGCAAAGACGACGATTGGCGTCGAGGCGGTGACCGCCTTCAGATCATCGGCCAACCATGCCAACTGGTCGGCGCCGAGATTGCCGAGCCCGCCAGCCTTCAGGTTGACGACGTTGACAAGCCCAATGAAATGGACGCCGTTCTGGTCGAACGAATACCAGCCGGCGCCCTTGGTGCCCTTGCCGTAGCGGTCGAGATAGGCCTGGCCATTGCCGTCATCGATCAGGTCGTGCTCACCTGGCACATAATGCACGTCGAAGCCTGCGCCGCCGATGATCTGGGCAGCGTTGTCGAACTGAGCGGCCTTCGACAGATGGGTGATGTCGCCGGTGTGGATCATGAAAGCGGGCTTTTGCGGCAGCGCCTGGATCTTGCCCATGGCCTCCTTCAGCGTGTCGATAGCGTGCGGGTTGGCAGCCTTGTCGAAGCCGATGTGGCTGTCGGAGATCTGGAGGAAAGTGAAGCCGGTGGCCAAGGCCTCGGCGGCTTGCGCCGCGCCGAGCAGGCTGAGCGAAACCGGCACGCCGGCCGAAATGGTCCACAGCACTCCCGTGCCGGCCCAGATCATGCATTCCAGTGCATGACGGCGGCTGATGCCGTCAGCTTCATTGTCGTGGTGGTGGGTCATACCGGTCTCCTGCAACGCCGGAAATGGCGTCTGCTTGGGAGACCTGCGAAGGAGGTGGTTTATTCCCGTTCGAGGACAAGGCAGTCATTCACAGTGCCGTGATGGTGCGGCGGGTGGTTGGCGAAGCCGGACTGGAGAAGGAGGCCAGGTGAGCCGTCGTGGCTAGTCAGGCCAGCGCAACGCGCCGGCGGACTGCTTGCGAGCGGGTTTCATCGCATCCGCGGGCCGATCGGCAGCGCTCAATATAGCCCGCAGGCGTTCGGCGACGATCTCCGCCTCGCCGGCATGGAGATTGCACGGATCAAGGAAGAAGTGACCGCGCTCGACCTCGTGGTTGCGAACGATGACGGGTGGCGAGCCCGCCGCCAGTGCCGAGGCCAGCCCGGCTGCGGTGAACCGGCTTTCGGGCGCAACAAACACCTGCAGGCGGTCGAGAGGATTTCCGGTCGGATCGGGAATGATGTTTGCTGCGATGCCGGGCAGGCCCTGCAATGCGGTTTGCCACAGATGCAGTGCGGCTTCTTCCCGCCGGCGGATGCCGGCATGGTCGCGCCGTTCCCAGGCTTCCAGGGCCGCCATGGTGCCGGCAATGCTCTCCTTGCCGACCTTCATGGCGCGCGCGACGCCACGATTCTGCAGATAGGCGGCCCGCACCAGATCCTTGCGGCCGGCCACGATGCCGCTTGTCGGCCCTGAGAGAAATTTGTGCCCGCTGTAGACGACAATGTCGGCGCCGCGCGCCAGAAAGCCGCGCAAATCGTATTCCGAGGCGGCGTCGACGATCACCGGCACGCCCCTGGCGTGGCAAATCTCGCAGAACTCCTCGAGCGAGAGCATGCCGTATTGCACGGTGTGGTGCGCAACGACGTAGAGGGCTGCCGCCGTCCGGTCCCGGATCGCGTCGGCAACATGATAATCCTGGGTGACGCTGACCGTGCCGGCAGGCACTGCCTTGGCTCCGGCAAGCCGGATCGACTGGTCGATCGGCGCGCCATAATTGACGATATGGCCAAGCTGGACGATGACCTCCGATTTGAGGCCCTCGGTGTCGTCCGGCAGCCGCTCGATCGCAAGAAGGCTGGTTCCGGTCATCGCCCCGGCAATCGCCATGGTTATGCCGCTGGCGCAGCACGCGGTGATGAAGCCGGCCTCGCCGCCGGTGAGGCGTGCAATCACAATACTTGCGGCGCGCTGCAGATCGTCCATCTCGACCCATTGCGAGGCGATTTCCGACATTGCAGCAATTGCTTCCGGTACGATGATCGAAGCGCCGAGCGCCGTCATCGTGCCGGAAACATTGATAATCGGGCGAAGGCCAAGCCGTTCGCGGATTGTCGTGTTGGAACGGTCAGCGGCATAGGTCGTCATCTCTGTAGATCCTGTTTCGAAAGATTTCAGGCGGCGATCTCGACGACCGCCTCGATTTCAACTGTGATGTTGCCCGGCAGCGAGCCGACACCGATTGCCGAACGGGCGTGTCCGCCAAGCGTATCAAAGACGGCGGCGAAAAGATCGGAACAGCCATTGACCACCTTGGGGTGCTCGCTGAATGTCGGCGTCGCATTGACAAAGCCAAGCAGCTTGACGACGCGCACGATGCGGCCGAGGTCGCCGGCCGCCGCATGCATGACGGCGAGCAGGTTCAGGCCGGTCAGACGGGCATGATCATAGGCCTCCTCCACGCTGACATCCTCGCCGACCTTGCCGGTGCAGAGCGCGCCATCGGCGCGCAACGGCCCCTGGCCGGAGAGGAAGATCAGCCGTCCGCTCTCGGCATAAGTGACGAAGTTGGCGATGGGCTTCGGCGGCTCGGGCAGTGTCAGGCCCAATTCCGCGAGCCGGATGTAAGGCGTCATAAAAGCTCCTTGCGACAGCTTTCGCCGTCCGATGTCAAAAATGCGAGGCGCGAAACCGCGCCAGGAAACTGCGAAGGCGTTCATTGTCGAACCCCGCCGCCAGAATCTCGGCGGGTGGTCCGACGGCGCTGACGCCGCCATCCGCCATGAAAACGATGCGGCTCGATGCGTCGCGCGCAAAAGCCATTTCATGCGTGACCATCAGCATCGTCATGCCGTCTTCGGCGAGGCTGCGCACGACCTCGAGCACCTCGCCAACCAGTTCGGGGTCGAGCGCCGAAGTTATCTCGTCGAGAAGCAATATCTTCGGCTCCATCGCCACGGCGCGGGCGATGCCGACGCGCTGCTGCTGGCCGCCGGAAAGCTCGGCCGGCAGACTGTCGGCTTTGTGGGCGAGGCCGACCCGGCCGAGCCAGTGCTCGGCAATGGTGCGGGCCTCGGCATTGCTCTTGCCGCGCACCTTGCGCAGGCCAAGCATGATGTTGCCGGCCGCAGTCAAATGCGGGAACAGATTGAAGCTCTGGAACACCATTCCGGTCTCGGCTCGCATCGCAGCCAGGTCGCGCTCGCTGCGTCGCTGGTGTGTTCCCGTCTCGCGATAGCCGACCTCCTTGCCATCGATACGGATCGAGCCGCTGTCGTAGCTCTCCAGGAAGTTGACGCAGCGCAGCAGCGTGGTCTTGCCGCTGCCGGAGGGGCCGATGACCGTCACCACCTCGCCGCGTGTCACCTGCAGGCTGACGGAGCGCAGGACCTCGACGGATCCAAAGGCTTTGGAAACCTCGGTGACATCGAGAAGTGCCGGATTCTGGTGCGAGGCGTTGGACATCTTGCTATTCCCGGATGAAGGAGAAACGCCGCTCCAGGCGCCGGCTGGCCAAGGAGAGGGCGTAGTTGACGGCGAAGTAGACGAGCGCGCCGAGAATGTAGAGCGGCATCGCCTCATAGGTGCGGCCGATGACCTGGTTGATCGCCTGCATGAGGTCGGTGATGCCGAGCAGCGAGACCAGCGCGCTGCCCTTCACCGCGTCGGTGACGCCATTGATCCAGGGTGGCAGGAAGCGCCTGAACGCCTGCGGAAAAATGACGTAGGCCAGCCGCTGGCGAAAGGTCAGTCCGATCGCCATCGCCGCCTCGGACTGACCCTTGGGAATCGAGCCGACGGCGCCGCGTAAATATTCGACGACCTGTGCGGTCTTGAACAGGGTGAGGGCGAGTACGGCCGCCCAAAAGGATTCCAGATGCAGCCCCACCGCGGGCAGGCCGTAATAGACGAAGAAGATCAGCACCAGGATCGGAATGCCGCGTATGGTGTCGCTGAAGATGCGCACTGCCCAGCGCAGCGGAGCCGGACCGTAGACAAGGCCGACGCCCATCAGCACGCCGGCGATGAGCGATAACACCACGACCAGCAGCGACACCCACAAGGTTACGGCAAAGCCTTCGGCGAGGAACGGCAAGGCGTAGATGATCTGGCTCAGCATGTCAGCGCGCCGCCTTGAACCGGCGCTCGACCAGCCGCAGCGCGAAAAGCAGCGCGTAGCCGGTCAACAGGTACATCGCAGTCACCACCAGATAGACCTCGACAATGCGGAACGTGTTGAAGTTGATCCACTGGGCGCCATAGGTGAGTTCAGGTACCGAGATGACCGACGCCACGGACGTATCCTTGAAGAGCGATATGAATGTGTTGGAAAGCGCCGGCAGGGTTATGCGCAGCATCGTCGGCAGGCGCACATGGAGCAGCCTTTGCCATGGCGTCAGGCCGATTGCCTTGCCGGCGTCGAGCTGCCCGCGCGGCACCGCCTCGAGCCCCGAGCGAAACACCTCGACCAGGTAGGCGCCGCTGTAGAGCGACAGCGTGGCAATGAATGAGGTTTGCGCGCTGTAGGCAATGTCGACCACCGTCGGCAAGCCGTAGAAGACCAGATAGACGAGCAGGATCAGCGGCACGTTGCGGATGAACTCGACATAGCCCGCGATGATGGTCCGCACCGCACGTCCGGCCGACACGTACCAGACCGCCAGAACGAGCCCGATGACGATGCCGATCGCGATCGAGATGACGGCCAGTTCGAGGCTTAGCAGCAGTCCGCCCCAGAGCTTGTCGAAATGCCGCCAGATCAGGTTGAAGTTGAGGGTATAACCCATGCGTCCTCGTCATGGAGGGCTGTGATGAGAGAAGGCGGAAGGACGTTGTCCTTCCGCCTGCTTGCATCAGATGACCGGGAAACCGGGATGGCGCGCCGGCGGCTCCTGTCCGAAATAATCCTTGAACGCAGCGTCGTAGAGTGCCGTTTCATGGCCGAACATGGCGATGGTGAAGGTCTGGTTGACGAAGGTCAGCCAGTCGAGGTCGCCCTGCCGCAGCGCAGCACCATAAAGCATCGAGAACCAGCTCTTGCCGGCATCGAAGTACTTATCCGGATTGCGCGAGGCGAGCCAGCGCACCGTTGACAGATCGACCGCGGCGGCGTCGACTCGCTTCGATTCCAGTGCCTGCAGCACATTGGCCTGCGTGTCTATCTGCATCACCTGCGACTCCGGCAGGACGATATGCACGTTTGCCTCGGCATCGACGTTTTGCAGGATGGAAATCCGGGTCGCCGAACCGCCGGCAAGCAGCTTGTCGAAGGTCTTGTTTTCGGCGTTCGGAAGGGTCAGCAAGGCGATGCCTTCGACGTAGTAGGGCCGGGAGAAGTGGATCAGCTGCGAGCGCTGGGCGGTCATGGTCATGAACTGGATGGTGATGTCGACCTTGTTGGTGGTCACGTTTGGAATGCGCTGAGCCGGATCCTGCATGACGAATTCCACTTTGGTCGGATCGTCGAAAAGCCCCTTGGCGAGAATGCGACCCATGGTGATGTCCATGCCGACCAGTTCGCCGGCGTCGTTCTCGAAGTGCCAGGGCGCGTTGGTGCTGCCGGTGCCGACGATCACCTTGCCGCGCTCGAGAACGGTGCGCAGCAGGCTGTCGGGCGCTGCCTGGGCCGCCGCTTTCCGAACGTCGACCGCGGTAGCGACGCTCATCACTCCGGCCGTTGCAAGCCCGGCCATTCCCAGTTTCAGAAATTCACGCCTTTTGGATGTGTCGTTCACGACGACCTCCTCTCGTGTTGTGTTCCCCTTTGGACCAGCAATACAGCATCGGTTGCAACTGGCATCATTGTCCCTTACAAGAGACTGCTGTACTCTGTACAAGACAGATTAACATCAGGAATCGATAATGCAAGATGGCAATGCCTTGGCCGCTCGATCGGACGTCGGTCTGGACGAGGACAAGAATTCGGGTTCCCGGGAGAAGGGCCTCAACCGGGTCCTGCAGATTCTGGAGTTTCTTCACGCGACCCAGCGCGCAATCGGCATTGGCGATCTTGCCAAGGGGGTGAACGCGCCGCGTTCGACGACTTACACGCTTGTGCGCTCACTGGTCGACGCTGGCCTGCTGGAGATGGCCGGAGACGGCAATCGGGTCTATTTCGGAAAGAAGCTTTATCTCTACGGAATGGACTATGTACGGGGCAACGACCTGCTCAGGCGAGGGCGCCAGGAAGTCGACCATTTGTCGCGCGAGACCGGCGAGACCTCGGAGTTGTGCATGTTGCAGAGCGGCCGCTACACCATCGTCCATTCAAGCCCGGGAACGAGGCCATTCAGGATCAGCTCGGCGACGGGTCTGCAAATACCGCTTCCCTGGACAGCGTCCGGGCGGCTGCTCCTCGCCGGCTTCGACAGGGCGGCGATCGAGGATATGGTCTCGGAAGACGATCTCGTACTGCCGGACGGCCGCAGGTTGCGGCTCGACGACTTCATAGCCGACATCGCCGTCGCCAAATCGGCCGGCTACTGCGTCACCTCCGGCCTTGTCGATGCCTACACAAAATGCCTGGCCGCGCCGGTCTTTTCAGCGCCGGGCAGGGTCGAGGCGACGATGTGCCTGGTGGTTCCCATCGATACCTCGCCCGTAAAGACCGACGATCTGATAGCGCTGTTGCGCGAGCGCGCCGCACGGCTTTCGATCGCGGCATAGGTCGCCTTCCAACAGGCCGGCGCCGGCGTTCGTTCAAGCAATAATGTCTGGAATGATCTTGTCTTCCAGCGCCATCAGCCTGTCCTTCAGGAAAAGCTTCTTTTTCTTCATGCGCTGGATCTGCAGCGGGTCGCAATTCACGGCGATCATCGCATTGATGGCCGCGTCGAAATCGGCGTGTTCCTGCTTCAGCCGGGAATATTCAAGGCGGATATCTGCCTGTTCCTGATCGGACATTTTTACCGTCTGCACGTCTGCGGCGCCCAAACTATGGGCCTGATTGGGCGGGACCGGGTCTTCTTGCACCGGCGCGCAGCCCATACCACATTTCATATTGTCGTGGAATGCTACCACGCAGCATTCGACATCGGTGCTCGATGGTGGCAGACTGTCATTATGCCGTCACAGAAAGCGAGCCTGCGGTGGACGCGCCCCTGGCGGCTGCAATCGAGGAAACCATGAAAGGGAGAACCAATCATGTCTCTTGCATCCCATCTTGATGAGCTGCAGCGGAAACACGGCGACATCGAACGGGAAATCGACGATGCGATGACCCATCCATCGGTAGACGACCTCGAAATCGTGAATCTCAAGCGGCGCAAGCTGGCGCTCAAGGACGAGATTGAAAAACTGAAGGCGAAACCGACGACGCACTGAAGCCCTTCCAGGACTAGCAGCGCCGCCCGGCGCGCGATCTTTCCGGTGGCATCGCTATGCTGCCGGAAACACTCGTGGATTTGCGGCAAGCTGCCGTCTTGTCATTACCGATTTGCCAGGTCTGCGCGCCAGTCGCCATTGACAAGCCATCTTTGCTCCTCCACCTCATGCCCGGACCTTCAAGATTAAAGGCAGCCGGCATGACCGGATATTTTTCCTCACCCTTCCCACGCCGCAGGTCGGTCGGTGTCGATGTCGGCGGCGTGATGGTCGGTGGCGGCGCGCCGGTCGTCGTTCAGTCGATGACCAACACCGACACGGCCGATGTCGACCAGACGGTCGCGCAGGTGGCGGCGCTGCATCGCGCCGGCTCCGAGATCGTGCGCATAACCGTCGATCGCGACGAAAGCGCTGCCGCCGTACCGGCCATCCGCGAGCGGCTGGAACGGCTCGGCATCGACGTGCCGCTGGTCGGCGATTTCCATTATATCGGCCACAAGCTCCTGGCCGATCATCCGGCCTGCGCCGAGGCACTGGCCAAATACCGTATCAACCCCGGCAATGTCGGATTCAAGGACAAGAAAGACCGGCAGTTCGCGGCGATCGTCGAGATGGCGATCCGATACGACAAACCGGTGCGCATCGGCGTCAACTGGGGCTCGCTCGACCAGGAACTGCTGACCCGGCTGATGGACGACAACCAGGCCCAGGGCTTTCCGCTTACCGCGCAGGAAGTGACGCGCGAGGCAATCGTGCAGTCGGCGATCCTGTCGGCCGAAATGGCCGAAGAGATTGGCCTTGCCCGCGAGAAAATCATCCTATCGGCCAAGGTCAGCGGCGTGCAGGATCTGATCGCCGTCTACACCGAGCTTGCCACCCGTTCCGACCATGCGCTGCACCTCGGCTTGACGGAGGCGGGCATGGGCTCGAAAGGCATCGTCGCCTCGTCCGCCGCCATGGGCATCCTGCTCCAGCAAGGCATCGGCGACACCATCCGCATCTCGCTGACGCCGGAGCCGAACGGCGACCGCACGCGCGAGGTGCAGGTATCGCAGGAGCTGTTGCAGACCATGGGCTTCCGGCAGTTCGTGCCGATCGTCGCCGCCTGCCCGGGCTGCGGCCGCACGACCTCGACCGTGTTCCAGGAGCTTGCCCAGAACATTCAGGCCGACCTGCGCAAGAACATGCCGGTGTGGCGCGAACAATATCCCGGCGTCGAGAACCTCAAGGTCGCGGTGATGGGTTGCATCGTCAACGGTCCGGGCGAATCCAAACATGCCGATATCGGCATTTCGCTGCCCGGCACCGGTGAGACGCCGACCGCCCCGGTGTTCGTCGACGGCAAGAAGGCGGCGACGCTGCGCGGCCCGTCTATCGCCGCGGATTTCGAGAAAATGGTTTCCGACTACATCGAACGGCGGTTTGGGCAACACGGCAAAGCCGCGGCGGAGTAGTTCGATGCGGCGTTTGCTTGGGGCGACGCTGGTTGTCATTTGCGGGCTGGGCTGGGCGACAGCCGTCCAGGCCGATCCGCCGCGGCCCGCCAAGCAGAAGCTGATCGATCGCGTTTGCGATCTTATCGAGACGCATGCCGACCAGAACGGCCTGCCCAGGGATTTCTTTGCCCGGCTGATCTGGAAGGAAAGCCGTTTCGATCCCAATGCGGTCAGCCCCGTCGGCGCGGAGGGTATCGCCCAATTCATGCCGGGTACCGCCAAGATGCGCGGGCTCGCCAATTCCTTCGACATCGAACAGGCGATCCCGGCCTCGGCAAAATACCTCGCCGAAATGAAATCCGGTTTCGGCAATCTCGGCCTCGCCGCCGCAGCCTACAATGCCGGCGAGAGCCGGGTGACGCGCTGGCTGAATTCCGGCGGCTTCCTGCCGATGGAGACCGAAAGCTACGTTTTGGACGTCATGGGCGAGCCGGCCGACAAGTTCACCGATGCCGCGTATGCCGGCGTCATCCGGCCGCTCGACAAGAAGGCGAGTTTCTCTGCCGCTTGCCGCGAGCTGCCGGTGATCATGTCCAGAACCGTGCCGATGTCGTCGATCAACATCAAGCCGTGGGGCGTGCAGGTGGCCGGCAATTTCCGCCGGGCCGCGGCGCTCAATCAGTGGAGCAACGTGAAGCGCCGGTTTCCAGCCTTGCTCAGCGGTCGCGATCCGGTGGTCAGCCGGGTGCGCACACCGATCGGCAGGCGCGGCATCTATGCGGTGCGGATCGGCGCCGACACCAAAGCCAAGGCCGACGATATTTGCCAGAAACTGCACAGTGTGGGCGGCGCATGCATCGTGGTGCGCAATCGGTAAGCCATATGTCGGTGCGTTTCGCGCCATTGCTGCCCCATCTCGCTCCCCGTGGGCACTTCGTCCTCGACACGTGAATCATATTTTCCGTGAACCGTTAGGCAGGTCTTGCATCGTCGTCGATGCGGGGTAAGGTCCCCGCGATTTTTCGTGAAAGGGATCAGCATGGCCGGCTTCAAGACACTGGACGACATCGGCAATATCAGCGGCAAGCGTGTGCTGGTGCGTGTCGACCTCAACGTTCCCATCACCGAGGGCAAGGTCACCGATGCCACCCGCATCGAGCGAATTGCGCCGACTATCACCGAGCTCTCCGGCAAGGGCGCCAAGGTGATCCTGCTTGCCCATTTCGGCCGGCCCAAGGATGGACCGGCGCCGGAATTCTCGCTCGGGCCGATCGCCAAGGCGACGGCTGACGTGCTCGGCCGTCCGGTTGGCTTTGCCGCCGACTGCATCGGCGACAAGGCGGCGAGCGCCGTCGCCGCCATGGACAGCGGTGACGTACTGCTGCTCGAGAACACCCGCTTCCATAGGGGCGAGGAGCAGAACGACCCGGCCTTCACCGAAAAGCTCGCCGCCAACGGCGACATTTTCGTCAACGACGCCTTCTCCGCTGCGCACCGCGCCCACTCGTCGACGGAAGGGCTGGCGCATGTGCTGCCGGCCTTCGCCGGCCGTACCATGCAGACCGAGCTCGACGCGTTGGAAAAGGGTCTTGGCAATCCCGTCCGTCCGGTTGTCGCCATCGTCGGCGGGGCCAAGGTCTCGACCAAGATCGACCTGTTGATGAATCTGGTGAAGAAGGTCGACGCGCTGGTCATCGGCGGCGGGATGGCCAACACGTTTCTCGCGGCACGCGGCACCGACGTCGGGAAATCCTTGTGCGAGCATGATCTCGCGACCACCGCCAAGCAGATCATGATCGAGGCGGCCGAGGCCGGCTGCGCCATCATCCTGCCCGCCGACGGCGTTGTCGCCAGGGAGTTCAAGGCCGGCGCCACCAACGAGACCGTCGCCATAGCAGACGTGCCGGCCGACGGCATGATCCTCGACGTCGGCGCAAAGACCGTGAAAACCATTGCCGAATGGATCGACCGTGCCGCGACGCTGGTCTGGAACGGGCCGCTCGGCGCCTTCGAGATCGAGCCGTTCGACCATGCAACGGTGGCGACGGCCAGGCACGCGGCAGCGCGCACCAAGGCCGGCAGACTGGTCTCGGTCGCTGGCGGCGGCGACACGGTGGCGGCGCTCAACCATGCCGGCGTCAGCGACGATTTTACTTATGTCTCGACGGCCGGCGGCGCTTTCCTCGAATGGATGGAAGGCAAGCCCTTGCCCGGCGTCGACGTCTTGAAGCGCTAACTGCGGCAGCAATAGCAGTGCGAAGGAGTGCGCCCGCGACTTTCAATCGATTCGCGCTTCTCCGGCGAAATGGTTCGACTTGAACCTGCGTTGCTCTGGTGGTCTGCTGGGCGCGGATCAATTCTTTCAGGAGAAGCACGATGAGCGAACGTCTCGAGGACATTGCCGCCGCGATGGTGGCCAATGGCAAGGGCCTGCTGGCTGCCGACGAGAGCTCCGGCACCATCAAGAAGCGCTTCGACGTCATCGGCGTCGAGTCGACCGCCGACAGCCGCCGCGACTATCGCGAGATGATGTTCCGCGCCAGCGATGCAATGACCAAGTACATTTCCGGCGTCATCCTCTACGACGAGACCATTCACCAGAGGGCCGCCGACGGCACACCGCTGGTCGACATCATCAAGGCATCAGGCGCTATCCCCGGCATCAAGGTCGACGCCGGCGCCAAACCGCTAGCGGGCTTTCCCGGCGACACCATCACCGAAGGCCTGGACGGCCTGCGCGAACGCCTCGCCGATTATTACAAGCTTGGCGCCCGCTTCGCCAAATGGCGCGCGGTGATCGACATCGATGTTGCCAAGGGCGTGCCTTCCGCCACGTCGATCGGCTCGAACGCCCATGCGCTCGCCCGTTACGCCGCGCTTTGCCAGGAAGCCGGCATCGTGCCAATCGTCGAGCCGGAGGTGCTGATGGACGGCGCCCACAACATCGACACGTGCTACGAGATCAGCAAGGCGACACTTACAAAGTTGTACACCGAGCTCTATGCGGCCCGCGTCGTGCTCGAAGGCACCATCCTGAAACCGAACATGGTCCTCGCCGGCAAGAAATCGGGCAAGGTCAGCAGCCCGGAGGAAGTCGCCGAAAAGACCATAAAACTGTTCCGCGAGACGGTGCCGGCCGCGATCGGAGGCATCGCCTTCCTGTCAGGGGGACAATCGGACGAGGAGGCGACCGCCAACCTCAATGCCATCAACGCCATCGGCCCGCATCCCTGGAAGCTGACCTTTTCCTATGGCCGCGCCTTGCAGGCCGCTCCGCAGAAGGCCTGGAGCGGTAAGGCGGCGAATGTCGCCGCCGCGCAGGCCGCCTTCGCCCATCGCGCCCACATGAACCATCTGGCAGCGCTTGGACAATGGCAGCCGACGCTTGAGCAAGCCGCCTGACCGAAAACATCTTGCGTTTCTCTCGACCCGGGCCACGTGCCCGGGTTTTTGTTTGAAAGCAGCAAGGCCTGCAATTTCTTGCAACTGAAATGCAGCTCGGTGTCGGCATTCCTCGCGGCCGAACGTCCTCCGTGAAAAGAGGAGCAGACCGATGCCAAACAACAAGACCGTATCGCAGGAAGAGTGGTTTCAGGCGCACAAGGCGCATCTGGCGCGCGAAAAGGAATTGACGCGCTTTCGCGACCGCGTCGCCGCCGAACGCCGCGAATTGCCGTGGCTGAAGATCCGCAAGGACTACGTCTTCGAGACCGAGCAAGGGCCAAAGAAACTGCCTGACCTGTTTGGCGGCAGCAGCCAGCTGATCGTCTACCATTTCATGTTCGGGCCGGGCGCCGATTATCGCTGCGAAGGCTGCTCATTCCTTGCCGATCATATCGACGGCGCCAACCAGCATCTCAGGCACCACGACGTCTCACTTGTCGTGGTAGCACGGGCGCCATTGGCCGAATTGCTGCCTTACAAGCAGCGCATGGGCTGGAAATTCGACTGGGTGTCGTCCTACGCCTCGGACTTCAACTTCGATATGCAGGTGTCATTCACGGACAAGCAGATCGCGGCCGGCGACACGACCTACAATTTCGAGCGGCGCGCGCGGAGATCGAAAGACCTTCCCGGCACCAGCGTGTTCTATCGCGACGAGAAAGGCGACATCTTCCTGACTTTCATCTCGCGCTCCCGAGGCGGCGATCCGCTGATCGGCGCCTATCACTATCTCGACCTGACGCCGAAAGGCCGCAACGAAACTGGCCCGCATCATAGCCTCGGCGACTGGGTGCGGCTGCATGACGAGTACGAAGACCAATCCGGGACGCATGACGGTTGCCATTGAGGCGACAAGGGTGTCGCTGCAAGGTCGTTCACCTTCAGTGCAACATGCGCTAAGTGCTGTTCGCTATGCCCTAAAAGGGACTTGCCATGCGGCGCATTCCGACCCTTCTCACCTGGCTCGCCTTTCCGGTCTATGTCTGGCAAGGACTTGGCGTGCGTCGCCGCACCACCCGCATGCTGCCGGCACAAGGTCCGGTCATGCACGAGATATCTGGCGTGGCGCCAGCAATCTCGGTTCTGGTGCTTGGCGATTCCTCCGCCGCCTCGGTAGGCATCGGCAATTCCGAAAACGGATTGGCCGCGCAACTGGCGGTTCTGATTGCGCAACGCACCGGCCGCACCGTGCGCTGGCGGGCGGCCGGCTTCAACTCGGCAACCTCTGGCCAGATCCGCGATCATGTGCTGCCCAATCTATCGGCCGATCCGTGGACGCATATCGTGCTGGCGATCGGCACCAACGACACCAAGAATTTTCATTCGGTACCGCGCTTCAAGCGCGAGTTTGGCGGCCTGCTCTACGCGCTGCGCGCCAAATGGCCGGAGGCGCGCGTCGTATGGTCGCCGGTGCTGGAGTTCACCCGGGCGCCGGCAATGCCGCCGCTGCTCGGCAACATCCTCGAAATCCGCGCCGCCGAAATGAACCGGATGGGCGAGCGCCTTTGCCTCGAGCGCGGCGCCATACCGGCGCCCCGCCTGCCGATCACCGATGCCGATGCCGGCTTCGCATCGGATGGATTTCATGCTTCGGAAGCCGGCTACCGAGCCTGGGCGGAACATCTGGTCAGCCTGGTGGTCGCCAACGAACCGGGCGTCGCGTAGCGGGGCCGCCGGCACTACGTCCAGTGCCCGAGCACCGCCGTAATCGAAATCGCCGCCATCGCCAGCAGCGCCAGCTTCCAGAAATCGCTGCGCCGCTTCAGCCCGGGCCAGCCGAGCGGCTTGATGAGCTGGATGACCATCATGGCGATGATGACGAGCGCGAGAAGTTTCGACATGCCGCCTTTGATCAGCATCGCGGCTGGCTGTCAAAGCGGCTCCGCGATCGCCGTCTTTCCACTGCGGCAGGCTCTTTTTCGGCACTGCCTGATCAGGTCGGTGGACAAATCGGGATGCCGGTCACGAGAGCTGCACCCTCCTGACAGACTGCTGTCAGCAGGGGTGTGCGATAGTGCCTGCATCGAAAGAGAGGAGACCAGCAATGAACGGTTTTACCATTCTGCGTAGCGTGCAGCATTATGTCGGCAAGATCCGGACGATGCGCAATGAGATCCGCACCCAGCGGTTCATGAATACCCTGCCGGCGGACATCCGCAAGGATATTGGTTGGCCGGACATGTATGGCGACCGCCGCAATGGCGGCAATTGAGGCAAGCTTTCTGCGTGGCGTTTGGATGCGACCTGGCGACGAGCTGAAATGGACATGCTGAAGCCTCCTGACAGTATGGTGTCAGGAGGCTCGTGCCATAGTGCGATGGCCGCCGGAGCCGGATGGCCGAGAGGACGATCGATGAAAAGCTGGAACGACAGGCTGAACACGCCTGGCATCAACGGCAAAAAACCGTCGCCGCGCACCATCGGTGACGTCGTCGAAGGCCAGCCAATGCTGGTTCCTACAGCTCGCCAGGTCGATGCATTCATCCGCTCCATCCCCGAAGGCATGGACATGGATATCCGCGCTTTGCGCACCGCTCTCGGCATCGAGCACGGTGCCGAGGTGACATGTCCGGTCACCATCGGCTATCATCTGCGCACCGTCGCCGAGGCCGCCAACGAGGATCTTGAGCGTGGCATGGCGCTGAGCGACATTGCGCCGTTCTGGCGGATGCTCGATGCAAGCACGCCGACAACGAGGAAACTGTCCTTCGGCGCGGCATTCGTCGCCGCGCAGCGCAAGCGCGAAGGGCTGGAACGATAGACGCCGAGGGACCATACGATGCGCCGCGCCGACAGGCTCTTCCAGATCGTGCAGCATCTGCGTGGTGGCCGTCTGGTCACTGCCCAGAAGCTGGGCACGTGGCTCGAGGTTTCCGAGCGGACGATCTATCGCGACATCGCCGACCTGCAGTCGACCGGTGTGCCGATCGACGGCGAGGCCGGTGTCGGCTACATGATGAGGGAGGGTTTCGACCTTCCGCCGTTGATGTTCACGCGTGACGAGATCGTCGCGCTGGTCGCCGGCGCCCGCATGGTGCGCGCCTTTGGCGGCGCGGCCATGGCGCGAGCCGCCGACGAGGCGCTGGTCAAGATAGGCGCCGTGTTGCCCGACGCCGAAAAGGACCGCATCGCCCGTACCGAGATCCACACGCCGATGTGGGTGGTAAGCGATGCCGCCCGCGAAGCCATCGACCTGATCGAGCGCTCCATCGAGAAACGCCAGGTGCTGACCATCGACTATTCGGATGAGGCCGGCCGCAGCACAGCGCGCGATATCCGCCCGCTCGGCCTGTGGTTCTGGGGCAAGGTGTGGACCTTGGTCGCCTGGTGCGAGATGCGCGGCGATTTCCGCGCCTTCCGCATCGACCGCATCGCTTCGGTGGTGATCGCCGGCCGCACCTTCAAGCCGGAGCGCGGCAAACAGCTCGCCGATTTCTATCGCGCGGTGGAGCGCAGCGAGGATTATGGCATGGCGCCGGACCGGGCAGCGCGAAGCTGACACGGAAGATCGCAAAAAAGCCCGCTTGAAAGCGGGCTTTTTGTTTTGGATGCGAGACCTCTATTCCTCTTCGTCCGTATCCTTGTCCTTCGACTTCAGCGCCGAAAGCTTGGCGAAGACGGCGTTGGCGTCGAGTTCGCGGTCCTCGTCCTTTGGTTTTTCCGGCGCCGGCACCAGCCGTTCGGTCAAGGCGGCCGGCAGCAGCGTATCGCCGACCGGCTGCGCCTGCTCGCGGCCGCGCGAAGCACGGTTGATTTCCATGTCGAGGTCGATCTGCGACGTCAGGCCGAGCGTCACCGGATCCATCGGCTGGAGATTGGCCGAGTTCCAGTGCTTTCTGTCGCGGATCTGGTCGATCGTCGACTTCGTCGTGCCGACAAGGCGGGCAATCTGCGCATCCTTGAGCTCGGGATGATTGCGCACCAGCCAGAGGATGGCGTTGGGCCGGTCCTGGCGCTTCGACAGCGGCGTGTAGCGCGGACCCTTGCGCTTGGATTCCGGCACCCGCACCTTGGGATCGGAGAGCTTCAACCGGTGGTTCGGGTCCTTCTCGGCGCGCGCGATCTCGTCGCGAGTGAGCTGGCCGGTCATGATCGGGTCCATGCCCTTGATGCCTTGCGCCGACTCGCCGTCGGCGATCGCCTTGACCTCAAGCGGATGCAGTCCGCAGAACTGCGCGATCTGCTCGAAAGAAAGCGCTGTGTTGTCAACCAGCCAGACGGCGGTCGCCTTTGGCATCAGCAGCGTATTGGCCATTACAAAAATCCTTCTCGTTCGCCCGCGTTCCCGCGCGGGCGGTGGTTTAGAGCCACCAAAATGGGAAAATCGCGGTCTATATAACCGCTCGCTCGCCGTTTCGCAATGTTTTTGGAAGGCGCGTCAAGCACGGCATGGCAGCGCGACCAGCAGACCGCGAAGGGTCGGCACATGACGCCATGCAATCGAAGCTTCAAAAAGACAAAGCCCGCCAGACCAAGGTCGGGCGGGCTCGGAACCGGCGACGGAAATCCGTCTGCTACGGCTCTGGCTTCTAAGACGTGATCCCGAACCGCGGCTCGGCGTTGCGGAAAAGCAGCGCCCGGTCTTCGGGTGGGATCGTGCTCGAGATCAAAGCCCCTGGCGGGCGATTCTCTCGATGTCGCCGCGGGTGATGCCGAGGTCGTTGAGCTGACGAGCATTCAGCCGGTTCAGTTCGCGCACGGTTTCGTTGTACATGCGCCAGTTACGGAAAGCGCGGATCGGGTTCATGGTAGTCCTCCATTTCGTTGGATCATTCGTTTCGATGACGCGTAAATAGGCATCGCTGCTCAGGAATTGAACAGACGCTTTTGCATGGCCGCAATGCAATTGTTGCATTGCAGCATTAAGCTTTCATTCAGCTTGTTGGGGCGTGCGTCTCGGACGATACGTTCCTAGCCGACGTCGAGCACGATCTTGCCGATATGTTCGCCGTCTTCCATCCGCTCATGCGCCCGCCAGGCCTCCTTGAGCGGGAAGATCATATCCATGACGGGCGCCACCTTGCGGCTGCCGAGCAACGGCCACACCTGCGCCTCGAGTGCTGCGGCGATTGCCGCCTTGAATTCGACCGTGCGCGGCCTGAGCGTCGAGCCGGTGTGGACGAGCCGCTTGACCATGAGTTTCGAGAAATCGGCGCTGGCAACCGCCCCGCCCTGCGTGGCGATCTGAACGATGCGGCCTTCCAGCGCCGCAGCCTCGTAGTTGCGCGCCACATAGTCGCCGCCGACCATGTCGAGGATCACGTTGGCGCCGCGGCCCTCGGTCGCCTCCTTGACCGCCGCGACGAAATCCTCCTCGCGATAATTGATCGCCCGGTCGGCGCCGAGCTTCAGGCAGGCTTCGCATTTCTCCTTGCTGCCGGCGGTGGTGATGACATAGGCGCCGAAAGCGGCAGCAAGCTGGATCGCTGTGGTGCCGATACCCGACGAGCCGCCATGCACGAGCAGCGTCTCGCCGCTCTTCAGGCTGCCGCGCTCGAAGACATTGTGCCAAACAGTGAAGTAGTTTTCCGGGAGCGCCGCCGCTTCGGTGTAGGTAAAGCCGGCGGGCAGCGGCAGCACGCTGCCGGCGTGCACTCTGACATATTCGGCATAGCCGCCGCCCGCCGTCAGCGCACAGACCCGGTCGCCGACGCGCCAGCGCGATATCTCGTCACCAAGGGCAGCGACTTCGCCTGCCGCTTCCAGGCCCGGCAGATCCGATGCTCCCGGCGGTGGCGGATAGGCGCCCTTGCGCTGCTGCACGTCCGGCCGGTTGACGCCGGCGGCCCGCACCCGGATCAGGATCTCGCCGGGACCGGGAACCGGTACGTCGCGGGTTTCCGGTTTCAGCACCCGCGGCCCGCCCGGTTCCGATATGGCGATCGCCATCATCTTTGCCGGAATTTTCTGTGCGTTCGCCATGAATTTTCCCGTCGTGCTTCGCCGGTTTCTCGTGCCAGCTCTTACCGGCCATTTGCATCCATACCCTTGCCCTATGTATGCTCATTGGCAAATCAGGCAAATGGGCAATCACGGAGGAGCGACGATGGCGATCTTCGACGACGAACCCAAGAAGAAAGCGCGCCCGCACGAGATCGGGCAGGATCTGTCGCTGCTTTCCGTCGATGAATTGTCCGAGCGGATCGGCATCCTGCGCGACGAGATTGCCCGGCTGGAAGCCGAGCTCAAGACCAAGGGCTCCACCAAGTCGGCGGCAGAGGCGCTGTTTCGCCGCGGATAGTACTGCGGGTAATTCCAAAAGCTCGGGCACGCCGCCGAAAAGCCCGAATGCCGCTGTCTCCAGACTTGTGCCCCAACCCCCCAGCCGGATTGAAAAATGTTCGCAAGCTACAGACCGATCCTCTCGCTGCTGCGCGGCACCGCGTTCCTGTTGGCGGCATCTGGGCTGCATGGGCTGCTGTTGCCGCTGCGCGGTCAGGTGGAGGGCTTCTCGACGGCATCGCTCGGCCTGATGGGCACGGCTTGGGCTGGCGGCTTCGTCACCGGCTGCTTCTTTGCGCCACGCATCGTGCGCCGCGCCGGTCATGTCAGGGCTTTCGGTGCCTTTGCCGCATCGGGAGCGATCGTCGCATTGCTCACCGGCCTGATCATCGACGAATATACCTGGATCCTGCTGCGCGCCTTCACCGGCTTCACCATGGCCGGCGCCTTCATGGTCATCGAAAGCTGGCTGAACGAGAAGGCCACCAACGAAAACCGCGGCACCGTCTTCGGCCTCTACATGATGGTCACCTATGCCTCGATCATGGGCGGTCAGATGATCGTTGCCGGCGGCGATGTGAAATCGGCGTCGCTGTTCATGATCACCGGCATTCTGTTCTGCCTGTCGCTGATCCCGACGGCGGTCTCGACGGCGTCGCACCCCAAGCCGCTGCAGGACGTGTCGCTCGACGTCAAAGGGCTCTACATCAATTCGCCGGTCTCGGCGATCGCCTGCGTGCTGATCGGCATCGCCAACGGCGCCTGGGGTACACTTGGTGCCGTCTATGGCGCTCGCATCGGCATCTCGACAGCCGAGATCGCGCTGATGATGAGCCTCGTGGTCATTGCCGGCGCCGCCATGCAGCTTCCGGCCGGACGGCTCTCCGACACAACGGACCGTCGTTTCGTGCTGGCGGGTGCGGCTTTCGGCGCTGCGCTGTTTGCCATCGCCATCTTCCTGTTCGAACCGCGCTCCGGCGTCTTCGTCATCGTCTGCACCGCCGCCTACGGCGCCTTTGCCTACACGCTCTATTCGATCGCGGTGGCGCATGCCAACGACCATGCCCGATCGGAGGACTTCGTCAAAGTGTCGGGCGGCCTGCTGCTGCTTTATGGCTTCGGCACGATGATCGGTCCGCTGGTGGCCGCCGGCCTGATGGGCTGGATGCGCCCCGAGGGGCTGTTCCTGGCTACTGCGCTCGCGCATCTCAGCCTGGCCGGCTATACGCTGCTGCGGATCAGCCGTCGTGCGCCGGTGCCGATCGAAGGCCGCGATGCCTTCAAGACCCAGCCGGCCGATCGCTCGGTGACGCCGGAAGCGTTGCGGCTCGACCCGCGCAGAAAAGCTGAAACCGACAGTTGAGATTCGAGGCGCTTTGTCCCACAAATAAGGCATGATGCTTTCCGACGCCTTCATGGCGATTGCCGATCCCAACCGGCGCCATCTCTTGGAAGAGCTCCGGCGCGGACCGAAGACCGTCAACGAATTGGCATCCGGCTTGCCGGTGTCCCGCCCGGCCGTTTCGCAGCACCTGAAGGTGCTGCTTGATGCCGGGCTGGTCAACGCCAAGCCGGAAGGCACCAGGCGCGTCTATACGGTCAGCAATGCCGGCTTCCTGAAGCTCAACATCTGGCTCGACCAGTTCTGGGACGCGGAGCAGCTCGGCTCACCCGGAAGCTGAGGGGCGTCATCAGCGCGTCGGCAACTGTGCAGCTTCGGGCCTAGAGCAATTCCCGGAAAAGTGTGAAACGGTTTTCCGTCCGGAATTGCGCAAAAACAAAGAGATAGAGCGTTCGGCGTTTCCGTGAAACGATGGACTACTCTAGCCATTGTTGTAGGGGAAGAGCTTGAAATAAGGCTGCGCTTCCTCGATCACACGGGCAACCGAGGGGCGTTGCAGCAACCGGTCGTGATAGCGCCTAACCGCAGGATATTCGTCTCCGAACGGCTCGACCTTGTTGGCGTAGAACAGCGCGGGGGCGGCAGCGCAGTCGGCCATGGTGAAGCTCGCACCCACCGCCCATGTCCTCGACGGCATGTCCCGTTCGATGATGGCGTAGGAGCTGCGCAGCTGGGCGCGGGCCTGCTCGACGCCGAACGGATCGGTCTTGCCCTCCGGCCGCAGCCGGTCGCCGACGATCTTCTGCATCGGTTCCTGGACGTAGAAGTCATAGAAGCGGTCGGCGAGCCGGGCCTGGCGAGCGAGATCGAGATCGGCGGGGATCAGTTCGACCGGCCCAGGATAATACGCGTTGAGATATTCGATGACGATCGTCGATTCCGGTACGGTCCGGTCCAGCGCTTCATCACGCAGTACCGGCATCTTGCCGAGCGGCCACAATTTCAGGAACGCCGCGCGCGACTGTTCATTGCAGAGATCGACAACGACTGATGTGAATGGCGTGCCGTTCTCATAGAGCGCGATCAGCGGCTTCCAGCAGAAGGAGGCCAGTGGATGAAGATGCATAGTAAGGGACATTGTTTGTCGTTCCTTAGGGGGTTCGTCTCGCGGAAATTCGGTGTCGGGGTCACGCTCGGCCCTATTTGGCCTGGCTGTGGGTGACGATGGCATCGATGATCGCGGCCCAGTCGTCGGGATGCAGCTCGTGGCCGCCGCCCTCGATCCGGAGCAGCCTTGCACCGGCGACCGCGTCGGCAAGAGCGGCGCCATGCTCGACTGGAAAGATGGGATCGTCGGTGCCGTGGATAACGAGGAGCGGGGTTTTCATGTCGCGCAGCCGACCCGTCCAGTCTTCGCCGCTCCCATCTTCGCCACTCTTGAGCATGAAATGATTGGTCGCACTTAGAAAACCGCCGGACCGGTCATAATCCTGTTCGACGAAAGCCCGCGTTCGCTGCTCGTCGAAAGAGTGCGCGGCACCGGTGAGCGCATGCGCGTCCTTGACGATGAAATCGACCACTTGGCCCCGGTCCGCCCAGTCGACCTTGGCGCCTTCGGCCGAATGTTTCCTATAGGCCTCGGTGGTTCCGGGCAGATGCGATGTGTCGATGCCCAGGGGCGAGCTGCTGATCACCGTCAGCGAAGTGACACGCGACGGATATTTCAACGCAACGAGCTGCGCGATCATGCCGCCCATCGACATGCCGACCACATGCGCCGTTCGGATTCCGTGGTCGTCAAGGACGTGGATGGCATCGTCCACCATGTCGTCGAATGTATAAGGCGGCTCGCCCGGCGCGTATTTGGTCGAACGACCGGTATCGCGATTGTCATAGCGGATCACGAAGCGACCCTCGCCGGCCAGCTTCCGGCAAAACGCTTCCGGCCACCAGAGCATGGAAGCCATGGCGCCCATGATCAACAATACCGCCGGATGGGCCGGATCGCCGAAGGTCTGGGATACGATTTCGGGGTGTTCGGCGTTTCTCATGGCCTTCCTCCTTGGGCTTCCAATCCGATTGCAATTTGCAATCAGTTGCACGATATTAAAACCGATACGATAATGCAACCGGTTTTTGGAGATTCGCATGAACATCGATCGTCGGTCCGGATGCCCCATCAACCTGTCGCTCGAAGTGTTCGGCGACCGGTGGAGCCTGATCATCCTTCGCGACATCATCTTCGGCGGCAGACGCCACTTTCGCGAACTGCTCAACGGCTCGATGGAGGGCATCGCCTCCAACATCCTCGCCGACCGGCTGAAGCGGCTGATGGGGCTCGGCATGCTGACCAAGGCGGATGATCCCTCCCACAAGCAGAAGGCGATCTACAGTCTGACCGAAATGGCGATCACGCTGGTGCCGATCCTGGCGCATCTCGGCGCCTGGGGCCGCGTCTGGCTGCCGGTCAGCGAAGAGCTCTCTATCCGTGCCGAACTTCTGGAAAAGGGCGGCCCGCCGATGTGGGATAAGTTCATGAACGAATTGCGCCACGAGCATCTGGGTGCGTCTCCTGCCCCATTCGAGCCCACCGTCCGCGCGACTTTGCAGGCCGGATACGATGCGGTGATCGCCCGCAACGCGCGGGGCATCGGCTGCGATCCGGTGCGATGACCAACTTATTTTCCCAATTGCGGGCTGGCTCTGCTATCAAGGGACTGAAGATAATTCACGGGATTGGATAACGCTCTTGGTCGAGAACTCTAAGGACACTGCCCGTGCGCGGGCCGATTTGCGTTTCAAGAAACAGGAAGAGGCAGCCACGGTTCGCCAGAAGGCGATGGCGGAATATGTCGCCGAGAGCGACGCTCGCCAGGCCAAGACCAACAAGCTGCGGGCGCTGCGCCTCGCCAAGGAAGCGGAAGACCTGGCCAATGCGCCTCCGGCCCCGGTGAAGAAGCCTCGCGCCAAGAAAAAATAAGCCGGCGCGCCCAGACGCATACTTCATTTCGCACGCCAAACAGTTCACTGGGATCTTTCTGCCGGTTGATAACTGGCGCGTTTAGGAGACCGCCATGACCGCACTGACGCTCGACAAAGCCCTTGAAATCATCGCCGCCGCCTTTGCCAAGGGTGCCGAGCTCAAGCTCAGGCCGCTTGGCGTCTCGGTGCTCGACGCCGGCGCCCATCTGGTCGCGTTCCAGCGTCAGGACGGCGCCTCGTTCCTGCGTCCGCAAATGTCGGCCGGCAAGGCCTATGGCGCGCTCGCTATCGGCATGGGCTCGCGCCGGGTCGAAGCTTTCGCCAAGGAGCGCCCGCATCTGATCGCCGGCATCTCCGACGTGTCGGGCGGGCGCGTCCTGCCGGTCGTCGGCGGCGTGCTGATCCGCGACGAGGCCGGCACGATCATCGGCGCCGTCGGCATTTCTGGCGACACGTCCGACAATGACGAAACGGCAGCCATCGCCGGCATCGAGGCGGCTGGCTTTAGCGCCGACCCGGGCTGAGCCGGGATCATTAATTCATGTTGATGTCGCGGCTGGCCGACCGCATCGACACCGAAAAGCCGGCCAGCACGTCGATCAGCGCTATGACCATCAGTGTGAAGAAAACGGAATGGGCGGCGCCCTTCACCAGCAGGAACTCAACCAGATAGGCCACAAAGACGAAGGTCGACAAAAGGTGGTCCATGATCGAGGCATTTGTCGTGCGCGTCGATTTCACCACTTCGACGAACAAGAAGATCAGTGCAATCAGCACGATGAGATCGCCGAGGGTCATCGAGAACACCCCACCCGACATCATCCGGACCGAAAACATTTCGGTCGCCCACGGATCGTCGCCGCTGCCGAATATTCCCAGAAGCCCGAGATTGTAGAGGATGAAAGGCACGATCAGCAGCGGGATGGCACCGAACATGTGGCGGCTCCGGTTGGACTGATCTTTGTAGAGTGCGCCCGGCGTTCGCCGTCAAGAATTTTCGTGTGGCCAGCAAACACGGACAAAGACGGCGTGAAACAACAATGCCAGGCCCGGCTGATACGATCAGTTGTCGCAAACGCAAAAAGACCGGCCAATGGCCGGTCGTTTCGCAACCCATAAACCGTCGAGAGCTCTCTCAGCTTTCCTTCGGCTCCAGAACCTGGCGACCGCGATACATGCCGGTCTTCAGGTCGATATGGTGCGGACGGCGCATCTCGCCGGAGTTCTTGTCCTCGACATAGGTCGGGGCCTTCAGTGCGTCGGCAGAACGGCGCATGCCGCGCTTCGACGGAGAGGTTTTTCGTTTCGGAACGGCCATGGATATGCTCCACTACATGGTCAAAACGCCCCGGCGGCCCTCGTGAAAGGGCCACATCAGGGGCCGGAATCTGAGAAAGTCGGCTGCCTATACACGCCCGATGGCGTTTTGGCCAGCGTCGCCGTGTTTTTTTTTGACACTATCGCAGGCAACCGACATAGGCGCCGGCGCGGCCTGCGCGCCGTTCGATCAACGCGGCAAGCCGCCTCAGTCCCGGCCCGGGCTTCGCCGGATTGCGCACGATCGGGTTCGGCAAGGTGACGGCAAGCAGCGCTGCCTGCCGGCGCGACAGCTGTTTTGCCGAGACGCCGAAATGATGCTGGGCGGCGGCCTCGATGCCGTAGATGCCCGGTCCCCATTCGGCGATGTTGAGGTAGATCTCCATGATCCGCCGTTTCGACAGCACCGCATCGAAATAGACGGCCAGCGGCAGTTCGACGACCTTACGGACCGAGCCCAACGGCCGCGACCATAGATAAAGGTTCTTTACCGTCTGCATGGTGATGGTCGAGGCGCCACGCGTCATCTCGCCGGCGAGCGCATCGTCGACGACGCCGCGCAACTCGCCCAGATCGACGCCGCGATGGAAACAGAACTGCCCATCCTCCGACATGATGACCGAATATGCCAGCACCGGCGCGACATCGTCGATGGAAACCCAGCGCCGATCGTAGCCGGAAAACGTCGCCAGGTCCTTCAGCATCAATGTCGACACGGGATGCACGAATGACGGCAGGTATAGGAAGGTCAGCACCACCGGCACCAGCGCCAGCACGACGGCGACGGCGATGCCGCGCCGGACCCAGCGTTGAAGACCGATGCGGCTGCCGCGTCTCGGTCTCGCCATGTCCAACCCTTCGGTTTCGTGATCGACGATCGGTTCCGCCAAGCCACCCAGTCCGCGCTACTCCCTGCCCCCCGGCATAATGGCGCTTGGCTTCTTGCGCAACGTCTGAGTGTCGGCTACCGCTCCCGACCATGACGAAAGACGACCAAATGGCGTTCGAAGCTGCACTTATTGCCCGGGCAGTTCCGCTCGAGGCGCTGCTGAGGCGGTTGCTCGACGGACGGACGCTTTCAGGCGAGGTCGCGCGGCCCGAACGCCTGATGGCGGCCATGCGACATGGCGTGCTGAACGGCGGCAAACGACTGCGTCCCTTCCTGGTCATGGAAAGTGCTGCACTGTTTTCAGCCGACGGCGAGGCAGCGCTGCGCGTCGCGGCGGCGCTCGAATGCGTGCACTGCTATTCGCTCATCCATGACGATCTGCCGGCCATGGACGACGACGATTTGCGCCGCGGCCAGCCGACCGTACACAGGGCTTTCGATGAGGCGACTGCCATTCTTGCGGGCGACGCCTTGCTGACGCTTGCCTTCGACATCCTTGCCGACGAGGCGACAATGCTGCCGGCCGAGCGCAGGGCAGCGCTGGTGCTGGCACTGGCCCGCGCCGCCGGGGCGGGAAGCATGGTCGGCGGCCAGATGCTCGATCTCGAGGCCGAACAAGGCCGGCCGGACGAGGCCGGCATCATCCGGCTTCAGGCGATGAAAACCGGTGCGCTGATCCGCTTTGCCTGCGAAGCGGGAGCCATCCTTGCCGGCGCGCCGTCGGGCGACCGCGAAAGGCTGGCCGAATTTGGTTCGGCGATCGGGCTTGCTTTTCAACTTGCCGACGATCTGCTCGACCTGACCGCCGACGCGCATCAGATGGGCAAGGCGACCGGCAAGGATGCCGCGGCCGGCAAGGCGACGCTGGTCGCGCTGCACGGACCGGGCTGGGCGCGGGACCAGCTCCATGGCCTCGTCGACCAGGCTCATGCGCTGCTCGAGCCTTTTGGCGAACAAGCCGCGCTTCTGAAACAAGCGGCGGAGTTCGTCGCGGCCCGCAACAATTAAAGCGCCCCTATGGCGCGCCGGAGAATTGGCGACTGATAGGCCGGATGCCCTCGCAGCCGACCGATCGGGATCCTTTCCGGCGATGTCGGACCACATGGGCCCGCCACGCCAGTTGCCGAGCCATTCTTCAGCCTCGCGGCAGGGTTCCGCGGCTCGGGTGGACAGCGGTCAGCCTTCGCCAGCTGTCTTTTCCACCACGGGCTGCGGGACCGGTTCCATCTCGGCCGCCGCCTCGACAGCCTGCGCTTCAGCCGGCTTACGCCGGTTGCGGATGAACGCGGCGATGCGGTCGCGGATTTCACCGGCGCTGAGGAATACCGGAACGCGCGCCACCGGCGCGGTCGGCTCAAAGGACAGGCCAAGGCCGGTGATCCTGCCCTTGTCGTCGACGTCGCGGACGATCAGCTCGATCGGACCGAGCAGCACGCGGTCAGCGTATTCGGCGTGGCCGCCGAGCCGCGTAGTGACCAGGTCGCCAATGCTGAGCTTGCGTTCCGCTTCGGTCAGGCCCGGCGCATAGGCGGTCTCCAGTTCCTCGGCGGAGCGTGACGGATCGACGGCGAAGGCGCCGAAGAAGTCCGCATCCTCGGGATCGACCACGGCACGGCTGGCGAACAGTTTGTCGAGCAGGCGCGGATAGCGGTCTGGCACGAAGATGTAGACATGGTCGCCGGCCGCCAGCCGGCCCATGTCCTGGAAGCGCATCGAGCGTCCGTCGCGCAACACAAGCGACGGCCGCGCCCAGCGCGGAATGCGTTCGCCGCGCGCCACCGGGCTGCCGGGTGCCACGCGGTAGGCGAGAAGCTCATGATGGGCGGAGCCCGGCAGCTCCAATTCGACCTTGTCGAGCGGTCCCAGGCGGGCCGGCACGATAAGGCCGAGGCGGCGCGCCAGCGGGCCGACGGTCCATCCCTGGATGATCAGCGAGACCAGCACGATGATGAAGGCGGTGTTGAAGATGAGGCGGCCGTTCTCAAGGCCGCCGAGCAGCGGCGTGATGGCAAGCAGGATCGACACGGCGCCACGCAGGCCGACCCATGAGACGAAGGCGACTTCCGGGCGTGGCAGCCGAAATGGCACCAGGCACAGCCAGACCGCGATTGGCCGTGCCACAAATATCAGGAACAGGCCGAGCAGCACTGCCGGCACCAGGATCGCCGGAAATTGCGAAGGCGTCGCGAACAGGCCGAGGATCAGGAACATGATGATCTGCGCCAGCCACGACATGCCGTCCTGGAAGCGCTTGAGGATGGTGACGGCCCGGATATCGGAATTGCCGGCAATCAGGCCTGCGAGATAGACCGCCAGGAAGCCGGAGCCGCCGACGGCGCCGGCGGCAGCGAACACCATCAGCGACAGCGTCAGCACGAAGATCGGCAGCAGGCCGTGATCGAGATTGAGGCGATCGACAAGGCGCACGATGGCCATGCCGCCGAGAATGCCGATGACCGCGCCGAGCCCCATGTTGACAAGGAAGCCGACGGCAAGATCGGTGACCAGCACCTTGGCCTCGGGGTGGGTGTTGGCGGCGATGACCTCGACCAGCGTGATGGTCAGGAAGATGGCGATCGGGTCATTGGTGCCGGATTCCACCTCGAGCGTCGACCGCACGCGCTCGCGCAAATTGATCTCGCCGGCGCGCAGCAGGAAGAACACCGCCGCGGCGTCGGTCGAGGCGACGGCGGCACCGAGCAGGAAGGATTCCAGCCAGGTCAGGTCGAGCAGATAATAGGCGGCGGCGCCGAACAGGCCGGTGGTCAAAAGGACACCGAAGGTCGCCAGCGACAGCGCCGGCCCGGCCGCCTGCCGCAAGGCGTTGAGCGGCGTGCCGAAGCCGGAATCGAAAAGGATGACCGCCAGCGCCAATGAGCCGGCAAAATAAGCAACTCGAGCATTGTCGAAATGGATGCCGAGACCGTCGGTTCCGGTGGCGAGGCCGATGCAGAGAAACAGCAGCAGGAGAGGGGCGCCGAAACGGAAGGCGATCAGGCTCGAAAACGCGGCAGCAACGACAAGAGCTGCGCCAACGAGCGTCACCAGATAGATACCATGCTCCATTCGTTGGTCGCCCCTAGTCGATATGCTCCGGCATCACGGGAGAGTGGGGCGAAGACATGGCCGCTGCAAGGCAGCAGCGTGGCTTTTTGCCCCACGCTGCCGATCGTCGAAAGTTTTGGCATCCCCGAGCGGCGGAGCGTGCCTCGGCGGTTGGTGCTGCAACGAAAAACGCCCGGACTGAGCCGGGCGTCTTCCAGGTCGAGAAGATGGTTCTGCGATCAGGCGATGGTCTTGCCGAAGGCGACGGCGGTATCGCCCATGCGGTTGGAGAAGCCCCACTCATTGTCGTACCACGACAGCACCGAAACGAAGTTGCCGTCCATGACCTTGGTCTGGTCGAGCGCCACGATCGAGGAATGCGGATCGTGGTTGAAGTCGATCGAAACATTGGGGTGACGGGTAATGGCGAGGATGCCCTTCAGCTTGCCGTTCGAGGCAGTGATCACCGCGTCGTTGATTTCCTGGACGGTGGTCGGCCGCTTGGCGATGAACTTGAAATCGACGAGCGAGACGTTCGGGGTCGGCACGCGGATGGAGATGCCGTCGAGCTTGCCCTTGAGCTCGGGCAGTACCAGGCCGATGGCCTTGGCAGCACCGGTCGAGGTCGGAATCTGCGACAGCGCGGCGGCGCGGGCGCGGTAGAGGTCCTTGTGCATGGTGTCCAGCGTCGGCTGGTCGCCGGTGTAGGAATGGATCGTCGTCATCATGCCCTTCTCGATGCCGACCGCCTCATTCAGCACGGCCGCCAGCGGCGCCAGGCAGTTGGTGGTGCAGGAGGCGTTCGAGATGACGATGTGGTCCTTGGTCAGCTTGTCGTGGTTGATGCCATAGACGACGGTGAGATCGGCGCCCTCTGCCGGAGCGGAGACGAGAACGCGCTTGGCACCGGCGGTCAGATGGGCGACGGCCTTGTCGCGGGCGGTGAAGATACCGGTGCATTCGAGCGCGATGTCGATGCCGAGCTCCTTCCACGGCAGTTGCGTCGGATCCTTGATCGCGGTGACTTTGAATTTTTCCTTGCCGACGATGATCTGGTCGCCGTCAACCGTCACCTCGTGCGGAAAGCGGCCATGCACGCTGTCGAAGCGCAGCAGATGCGCGTTGGTCTCGACCGGGCCGAGATCGTTGACCGCGACGACGTCGATATCCTTGCGGCCGGATTCATGGATGGCGCGCAGGATGTTGCGGCCGATGCGGCCGAATCCGTTGATGGCAACTCTGACGGTCATTGTTCTCTCCCTGGGAGTTGGAGGCCGAAGATCAAGTCCGCAGCTTCATAACGGCGGACGGGCAAAGAATCCAGCCGCCGAGGCTTGGATTTAAATCGATTAGTGCCCCGCCGCCCGGCAAAACCGCTATGCCAGCCTTTGCCGGGCGGGGCTCACTTTCATTTGCCGTGCAGACGGGCTTCCGCCGCCTTCACCGTTGCTTCGGCCGTGATGCCGAAATGCGGGTAGAGCTGTTCGATGGTGCCGGAGGCACCGAAGCCGGTCATGCCGACAAAGATGCCGTCGGTTCCGATGAAGTGATCCCAGCCCTGACGGATGCCGGCTTCGATGGCAATCTTGAGCGGCGCATTGCCGATCGTCCTGCTGCGATAGTCGGCGCTCTGCTTGTCGAACAATTCGAAGCACGGCACCGAGACGACGCGGGTCGCGTGGCCGTGCTTTTCCAAGGCCTCGCGGGCGGCCAGCGCGATCTCCACCTCGGAGCCCGAAGCGAAGATCGTCACAGCCGCCTCGCCACTGGCGGCGGCAAGTTCATAGGCACCGCGGCTGGAGAGGTTTTCCGCAACGAAGTCGTTGCGTACCGTCGGCAGGTTCTGCCGGGTCAGCGCCAATGTCGAAGGCGTCTTTTCCGATTCAATGGCCAACTGCCAGCATTCCGCGGTTTCCACCGCGTCAGCCGGGCGGAAGACATTGTGGTTTGGAATGGCGCGAAGTGCTGCCAGATGTTCGACTGGCTGATGGGTCGGGCCGTCTTCGCCAAGGCCGATGGAATCATGGGTCATGACGAAGATCGAGCGGATGCCCATCAGCGAAGCAAGCCGCATCGCCGGACGGGCATAATCGGAAAAGCACATGAAGGTGCCGCCATAGGCGATAATGCCGCCATGCAATGTCAGCCCGTTGAGCGCGGCCGCCATGCCGTGCTCGCGAACGCCGTAATGGACGTAGCGCTGGCCGTAATCGTCGGCAGTGATGTTCTTGGTCTGGCTGGTCTTGGTGTTGTTGGAGCCGGTCAAATCGGCCGAGCCGCCGATGGTTTCGGGCACGGCGCCGTTGATGACCTCCAGCGCCATTTCCGATGACTTACGGGTGGCGACCTTCGGCTGGTCGGCCGCGAGCTTCTTCTTGTAATCGCCAATGACAGCGTCGAAGTTGGCCGGCAACGTGCCGCTGATGCGACGTTCAAACTCTGCGCGCAATTGGGCGTCGGCCTTGGCAAGGCGGCTTTCCCAGTCGGTGCGCGCCTTGACGCCGGTCCGCCCGGCGGTACGCCATGCGTCAAGGATATCGGCCGGAACCTCGAACGGCGGATAATCCCAGCCGAAGAATTTTCTGGCGCCAGCGATTTCCTCGGCGCCGAGCGGCGAGCCATGCGCCTTGTTGGTGCCTGCCTTGGTCGGCGCGCCGAAGCCGATCGTCGTCTTGCAGGCGATCATCGTCGGCTTGTCGGAGTGGCGGGCCGCCTCGATGGCATAGGCGATCGCTTCCGGGTCCTGGCCGTCGATATGGCTGGCGTTCCAGCCGGACGCCTGGAAGCGGGCGACCTGATCGGTGTTGTCGGCCAGCGACACTGGGCCGTCGATCGAGATGTTGTTGTTGTCCCAGAAGACGATCAGCTTGTTCAGCTTCAGATGTCCGGCAAGCGCAATGGCTTCCTGGGATACGCCTTCCATCAGGCAGCCGTCACCGGCCAGCACATAGGTGTAGTGGTCGACGAGGTCGTTGCCGAAAGCGGCATTCATGATGCGCTCGCCGAGCGCGAAGCCGACCGAGTTGGCAAGGCCTTGGCCGAGTGGGCCGGTCGTCGTCTCGATGCCGGCGGCATGGCCGTATTCCGGGTGGCCCGCCGTCCTCGACCCCAATTGGCGGAACTGCTTGATCTGGTCGATGGTGATGTCTTCGTAGCCGGTCAGATAGAGCAGCGAGTAAAGCAGCATCGAGCCGTGGCCGGCCGACAGGATAAAGCGGTCGCGGTCCGGCCAATGCGGGTTCTTCGGATCGTATTTGAGAAAGCGGGTGAACAGCACCGTGGCGATGTCGGCGCAGCCCATGGGCAGCCCGGGGTGGCCGGAATTTGCCTTCTCGACGGCGTCCATGGCGAGAAAACGGATCGCATTGGCCATCCGGTCATGTTGTTCGCGCGAGGTCATGCTTCCTCCAAAATGGGGGTTTGGGCCTTGGGAGAGCCCTTGAAAAGGGTGCGCGACACATAGCAGGCGCGGCCTTTTAGTCAACAAATCGGTGTGCTTTTGCCGGTCTTGTGATGGCCATGCAGCACTTACATTAGTGTTAGCAGGGGACAGTCGCGACAGCTTTATTGACGGGCGGTTCACACGGCGCGTAATGTTTCAGGGATAACGCGTTCTGAACGTGGATGATTCGGTGATGGGCAGGGCGCAGGACGAAAGCCATGACCGGGGAAACGACCCTCAAGGAAGTCATTGCCAGGCTGGGTAAGGCCATCGAAGGGCTGGAAAACGCCGTCGCGGCCAAGCTCGAGCACGAGCGGGACTATTCGGAAGCCGAGGCCGAAGTGCAGCGGATGAACGCCGACCGCTCGCGGCTGGCGCAGGAGCTCGACAATTCCGAGGCCCGCGCCGAACGGCTGGAAGATGCCAACAAGGAAGTGTCGCGAAGGCTGGTTACAGCTATGGAAACCATCCGCGCGGTACTGGACAGGTAGGCCAATGGCACAAGTCACGGTTTCCATCGACGGCAAGCAGTATCGGATGGCCTGCGACGAGGGCCAGGAAGAGCATCTGATCGATCTTGCCGAGCGCTTCGACCGCTATGTCTCGCATCTGAAGGATTCTTTTGGCGAGATCGGCGACCAGCGGCTGACCGTGATGGCCGGCATCATGGTCATGGACGAGCTTTCAGAACTGCAAAAGCGGGTCAAGGGCATGGAAAGCGAAGTGCTGACGCTGCGCAAGACGCGCGACGATGCACTGACCAAGGCCGACAAGAACGATTCCGTGCTGACCGGGGCGCTTGGCGCGCTGGCCCAGCGCATGGAAGACCTGGCGACGACGCTGGCAGTGAACAAGGCCTGAGCCAGCGCAGCGAAGATTCCTGCTGCATTTGCCGAGAAGCAATGAAAATATTTCGCCGCCGGCCTTGATGCCGGCGCAACAGCCGTTTGAAGGATGACGCCGGAGTGGTAGAAAGGCAAAAGCAGCGCCGGTCAACGCCGGCTGCGATCTGCACTCACAAGGTAGGGACACGCCATGAGCCTTCGTATCAACGACATCGCACCGGACTTCACCGCTGAGACCACGCAAGGACCGATCAGCTTCCATGAATGGATCGGCGACGGCTGGGCGGTATTGTTCAGCCATCCGAAGAACTTTACGCCGGTTTGCACGACCGAACTCGGCACGATGGCCGGGCTCGAAGGCGAGTTCAGGAAGCGTAACGTCAAGATCATCGGCATCTCGGTCGATCCCGTCGAAAGCCACGGAAAATGGCAGAACGATATCAAGACCGCGACCGGTCATTCGGTGAACTACCCGCTGATCGGCGATAAGGATCTCAAGGTCGCCAAGCTCTACGAGATGCTGCCGGCGGGTGCCGGCGAGAGCTCGGAAGGCCGCACGCCCGCGGACAATGCCACGGTGCGTTCGGTCTACGTCATCGGGCCCGACAAGAAGATCAAGCTGGTTCTCACCTATCCGATGACGACCGGCCGCAACTTCGACGAAATCCTGCGCGCCATCGATTCCATGCAGCTGACCGCCAAGCACCAGGTGGCGACGCCGGCGAACTGGAAGCAGGGCGAGGACGTCATCATCACCGCTGCCGTCTCGAATGAGGATGCCATCAAGCGCTTCGGCGCCTATGAGACGATCCTGCCATATCTCAGGAAAACCAAGCAGCCTTCTGCCTGAGCAGGCAGAGGCGGCACAGAGAATTTTTGGTTTTCCTGGCCGTGTGAGCATGGGGTGCTTGACGATGCCTGGTTGACGGACAACCATGCCTTTAATTTGCCGTGGCAGAGAAAATCCTTCCTGCCGTGGTGAGGGGCGAAGGAGGCTGGGATTGGACGCATTATCGGCCAGGTCGCAGGTCACCGGCTTCTATGACAAGCCGAGCGGGTCCGTCCAGTATGTGGTCGCCGACATGGCGACCCGCAAATGCGCCATCATCGATCCGGTGCTCGACTTCGACGAAAGGTCCGGTGCAACGGCAACGAAAAACGCCGACGCCCTGCTCGACTTCGTCAGGGAAAGCGGGCTGGAGGTCGAGTGGGTCCTCGACACGCATCCGCATGCCGATCATTTCTCCGCCGCCCATTATCTGAGGGGGAGAACCGGAGCGCCGACGGCAATCGGCGAAAAGGTCATCGACGTCCAGAAATTGTGGAAGGTGATCTACAACTGGCCGGAATTCCCCGCCGACGGTTCGCAATGGGACAGGCTGTTCGCCGACAGCGCAACTTTTTCGGTCGGCGGCCTTCCGGCAAGAGTGCTGTTTTCGCCGGGCCACACACTGGCCTCGATAACTTACGTCATCGGCGACGCCGCCTTCATCCACGACACGCTGTTCATGCCGGACAGCGGCACCGCAAGGACAGACTTTCCCGGCGGCAGCGCCGAGCGGCTCTGGCACTCGATCCAGGATATTCTGGCACTGCCGGACGAGACACGTCTGTTCGTCGGTCACGACTACCAGCCGGGTGACCGCGAAGCGCGCTGGGAAAGCACGGTCGCGGAGCAGAAAGCCGGCAACATCCATGTTGCCGGCTGCAAGACGGAAGCCGACTTCGTCGCGCTCCGCCAAGCCCGCGACAGGACGTTGCCGATGCCGCGGCTGATCCTGCACGCGCTGCAGGTCAATATGAATGGCGGACGCCTGCCGGAACCGGAATCCAACGGGCGGCGCTATCTGAAATTTCCGCTCGATTGCCTGTGAGGAGATGGGTCGCTGGCACTACAATGCCATTCAAACTCGGCGCCGCCCTCATCGTTCCGAGATGGTCATCCAAGTTATTGATCCTGATTCGATTTTTGCGATGTGTGCCTCCGATAGGTAACTTACGAGGATAAGGTGCGGCAGCCGAATGAGGAGCGGCGCGGATGCCAGCCAGTCCTGCGTCAGGGTTTTGTTCGGCGGGCCAAATGTTCATACGTGATTTGCCAAGGATCGCTCTCGGAAGATCTCTCCTCGCCGATCCAATGGAAGCTGTTGGCAGCGATCTCAGTGAAACGCCATCGAGTTTTCAGACCGCGCGAGTCATTGCCGAGCTGGACAATGTCCTTACCCTCGGCCCGGCCGATCTGGCGCGAGTGATCCCGGTTGAGCGGGTCGTTCCATATGATGTGCCAGCCATCGATCCCAGGGTCGAAGATGCGCAAGGTCGTGCCATACATCGTCGACGGCGCAGGGCGCTTGGGCCTGATCCAAACGTCCTGAATCGCGCGGCCTTCGAGCACCCAGCCAAAATGGCATTCGCCATCCCATTTTTGGATTGTGCCGTCGTCGAGGTAGTGGACCGAGTCCATTTCCCAGCTTCCAATTAGCCATCCATACAGGGCCATGTCTTTCGCTCGGTCGGCTGGCGGACCTTCGGATACGAGAGCGGTCAGAAACGCAGAAATCGTCATCGTCATACTGCCTTTCGTTTTCAATAGACGAGCTCAACTGCCCGGCGCAGCCCCGGCGGACCGTTGTCGCACCCGCCTGCCGCAAGCGCCGGGTTGTGGAATGCCGCGGTCGGCGCCGGAACATTGTCGCCACAGCTTGCAGCGTTGCGGTTTCCAGGGCTTGGGGAAAATTGCGATAATGCCGCTATCAATGAGATCGTCTGCACACGCCATGGCAAGGCTACTGAGCAGTTATGGCGGCGCATAGGACATCCGCGAAGGCGCCGCGGAACCGGCAACCGCTGATGCATGTCGCGCAAAAGTGTGCAGCGGTTTTGCGATATCGACATGCCTAAAACAAGAAACTAAAGCGCGTCGCACAAGGCCGGTCGAACGCGGCGCGCTAGAACAAAACGGCGGCGCCAGTTACCTGACGCCGCCGTTATTTGTTTCTCTTGGAACGCCTTATGCCGCCGGCTGCGCCTCGATGGTGCGCAGCGCCTGCATCTGGCGCTTGGCTGCGGCCTTGACCGCGTCCTGCACCTTCTCGAAGGCGCGCACCTCGATCTGGCGCACGCGCTCGCGGCTGATATCGAACTCGGCCGACAGCTCTTCCAGCGTCAACGGCTCATCGGCGAGGCGGCGCGCCTCGAAGATGCGGCGTTCGCGGTCGTTGAGCACAGCAAGAGCGCCGGACAGCATGCCGCGCCGGTTTTCCAGCTCGTCCTGCTCAATCAGCATCTCTTCCTGGCTTTCGTGGTCGTCGACCAGCCAGTCCTGCCATTCGCCGGATTCGCCTTCGCTGGCCCGGATGGGCGCATTGAGCGAGGCGTCGCCCGACAGACGGCGGTTCATCGACACGACTTCCGCTTCTGAGACGTTCAGCCGGGTGGCGATCTCGGTGATCTGATCGGGCTTCAAATCGCCTTCGTCGAGCGCCTGGATCTTGCCCTTCACCTTGCGCAGGTTGAAGAACAGGCGCTTCTGGTTGGCGGTGGTGCCCATCTTGACCAGGCTCCACGAGCGCAGGATGTATTCCTGGATCGAGGCCTTGATCCACCACATCGCATAGGTGGCGAGACGGAAGCCGCGCTCCGGTTCGAATTTCTTGACGGCCTGCATCAGGCCGACATTGCCTTCCGAGATCACCTCGCCGATCGGCAGCCCATAGCCGCGATAGCCCATGGCGATCTTGGCGACGAGCCGAAGGTGGCTGGTGACGAGCTTGTGCGCAGCCGTGGTGTCCTCATGCTCGGCGTAGCGCTTGGCGAGCATGTACTCTTCCTGCGGCTGAAGCATCGGAAAGCGGCGGATTTCTTCCAGGTAGCGGCTGAGACCGCCTTCGCCGGAAACGATACTGGGTAATGACTGGGCCATGATAGCGCCCCCTCTCTATTGGAGTGATGCCCCCGAAACGCGGCGGGCATGTGGCGCGAATGCCAAAGGCACATTCGCGCCAACCGACATATATAGGAACAAAACCAGAAAGACAGGCATTTGTTCAACACGAAACAGTGTGTCACGTTGAAGTGAACAACGCCGGTCAGGTTTTCGGGTGGTTGGTTCAGAGCTTGCGGAAGCCGTCGACGAGTTCCTCCATGTCCCACGGTATCGGTGCTTCGAACCTCATCGTTAAATGGGTATCCGGATGCCGAAATGCAAGGAGGCGGGCGTGCAAAGCTTGTCGCGGAAACGCCTTTACCTTGCTCCTTAGCGGCTCGGGCAACCGATTGGCCTTGGTGCGGAAAGCCTGGCCGTATTCGGGATCGCCAATCACCGGATGGCCGATATGAGCCATGTGGACGCGTATCTGGTGGGTGCGGCCGGTTTCCAACCGGCATTCGACCAAGCTCGCCGTGGCGAATTCCTGCTGCTGCTCGCCAAAGCGCTCGACGACGGTGAAATGCGTTATGGCATGGCGGGCATCGTCGCGGCCTTGCGGTACCACGGCGCGGCGTACCCGGTCGGCGGCGCGGCCGAGCGGCGCGTCGACCGTCCCGGTCGGCCTCGCCGGTATGCCCCAGACCAACGCCAGATAGGCCCGCTCGAGATCGCCGGTCAGGCCGTGGTCGGCAAAGGCCTCCGACAACGCCTTGTGGGCGCGATCGGTCTTGGCGACGACCATGACGCCGCTGGTCTCCTTATCGAGGCGATGGACGATGCCCGGCCGTCTCACCCCGCCGATGCCCGACAGGCTGTCGCCGCAATGATGGATCAGCGCGTTGACCAGCGTGCCGGTCCAGTTGCCGGCGCCGGGATGCACGACCAGCCCGGCCGGTTTGTTGATGACGATCAGCGCGCTGTCCTCGTAGAGGACGTCCAGCGCAATTTCTTCGCCTTGCGGCTCCGCCGGTTCCGGCTCCGGCATATCGACCGACACGCTGTCACCTTGTGCCATCTTGCGCTTCGTCTCGTCGACCTGCCTGCCGCCGATCCTGACCGCGCCCTGCCTTATCAGCATCTGCACGCGGCTGCGCGACATGTCGGGGCCGAGCCTGGCCGCAAGCCATTGGTCGAGCCGCTGGCCGGCCGCATCGGCGCCCGCCTCCAGCACGATCGGTCCGGCCCCTATTAATTGTCTGGCCTCTTCGTTATGAGCGCTCATCGAAAACAGTTCCGGAATCTGCTGCCATGGCCCGGCCGCTTGCCGACGAAGACGAGGAAAAGCCGCTCGACCCCGAGGTCGAAAAGGTGCGGAGGAAGCTCGTCCACTTCGTCGCCATAAATCTCGGCCTGCTGTTCCTCGCCCTTATGGTGGTGATCGCGGCGCTTGTCTACAAAGCGCGCAACGCGCCGCCTGTCAGCCCTCCGCTGAGCAGCGACATCCAGGTGCCGGCAGGCGAGCCAGTCAACGGCGACATCGTGCTGCCGGTCGGCGCCAGGGTGATCAGTCAATCGCTCTCCGGCAATCACCTCTCGATCGACGCCGAGCTGGCCGACGGCAGCCGCGCCATCTTCGTCTATGACATCACCGAGCGCCGCATCATCGGCCGTTTTTCGATCAGGAACAAATGACCGGTTTTGCCGAACACCGCAGCATTGCCACCGTCGCGCTTATCGTCGCAAATTATGACGAGGCGATCTCGTGGTATGTCGACCGGCTGGGCTTTGTCCTCACCGAAGATGTCGATCTTGGCGGCGGCAAACGCTGGGTCACGATCACGCCGGGCAACGGGCAGGGCGAGCGGCTGCTTCTCGCCGAGGCGTCCGGCGATGCGCAAAGGCACGCCGTCGGCAACCAGACCGGCGGGCGAGTCTTTTTGTTCCTCGAAACCGACGATTTTGCCCGTGACCATGCGCTGATGCTCGAAAAGGGCGTCGAATTCCGTGAGGCGCCCCGGCACGAGACCTATGGCACTGTGGCGGTTTTCGCTGATCTCTATGGCAATCTCTGGGACCTGATCGAGTCAAAACGCTAGGCTTGCAGCGGATATTTCACCGGCGTGACAGGCTGCCTTAAGCCTAGTTGCTTTTTGCCAGCCGTCAGCCTATATCGCCGGTTCTTGAACGCGCCCATCGTCTAGCGGTCAGGACACCGCCCTCTCACGGCGGGAACAGGGGTTCGATTCCCCTTGGGCGTACCAAGTCTCTCCAAGCTCTCGGCAAACCATCAATCCGATCCATCGCCTTGGGTCGCGGCGGGTTTGGCTCATTGCCGCTCCTGGCGCAGCGGAGGGCAGTCGATGCCACGCGGGGAGGAGCCAGAGACAGAAACTACAATCGCAAGGCGTCCATCACGCTGGTCGGCACTGCCTGGAGCCGACCTGAGCTACAGCTGCCGGCGGCGGATCGTTTTGGCGAGCTCGGCGAAGGCGCCTCTCCCTCGAAGGGTGGATGCCGGGAATACTCGGCCCTTAGCACCGGCCAGCGAAGCTGCGCGCGACGCGCATGGCTGGGCTCTAAACGCGCCATACTCCAGTTGCAGTATTGTAGCTTCTTTGCCGTTCGAATTTCTCTCAGTCATGGCTTCGCACGATACCAAGATATGCTGCGAACGACACATCCACGGCGCGCTCAATCATTCGATCTATTCCGGCAAGCCGAAAAGTGTTTGCGCGCCTGCTATTCCTCCGAGCGGATGACTGCCCATGGCGATCATCGGCTCGGTAGTTTCTGCCTCGAACACTGTCGACGCGAGCACCGTCCGTCCCAACGGCTTGCACAGCCCTTCGATGCGGCTGACAAGATTTACAGCCTTGCCGATCGCGGTGAAGTCCAACCTGCCGGCAGTGCCGATATTCCCCCAGAGTATCTCGCCGACATGCAGACCAATGCCATATCCGAGCTCAGGGCCGCCATTGCGGCGCCGAGTTTGGTTGAGATGATCTATCCCGGCGCGCGTGGCCTTCACGGCGCGTACCGCAGCGTCACATGCGGCATTTGCATCGCGCTCGCCAATCGGGAAAATCGCGAGGACGCCATCACCTATAAACTTGAGAACCTCACCACCAAATGCGTGCACCGCGCCGGCGACGCAATCGAACCAGGCATCAAGTACCAATACGATCTCGTCTGCATCATGAACCTCGGATAGATCGGTGAAACCTCGAAGGTCCGCGCACAGAAGCGCAGCCCGTATCGTCTCTCCCTTTACTCGACGAGAATGACCGTTGAGCACATGTGCTGCACTGCGCTTTCCCAAATATGCTTCGAGCAATGCGCGTTTCGCGGACCGTTCTGCGAGTGCGGTCATCGGAGCCGCAGCAAACCGGGAGATTTGCCGCAGCAGCTCTGACTGCGCCTCATCTGGAGTATGATCGAACGCCCACACCAAAGTCGGTGCGACACCGCCCGCTCGCTCGTCGAACACGATCGCCCGCGTCGTGCCAAGCCACTCCCGCAGCACGAGCCGGGGATCGGCATTCTGGCGGTCGGCGCCTATCCCCAAAGCCTCGACCACTTCACCCCCAGGCGCTCGCCAGAGCCAGATGCGGCGTGAAATGATCGGGTCGGGAGCGTCCTGCGCCAGCGCGCCGGCGATGATCGGCAAGCCGTCTTCCATCAAATGCGTTGAGAGCTGCAATAGAAGTCGCCCACCGTCGCCAATATGCGCGGCGTCGTCCAGAAGGAATGAAAGCGAGTTTGCGAGAAGCATCGGTAGAAGGTCACTCGGCACCGGCTTATGCTTACGCCTCGAACATCTTCTTGCAACTCCCCACATTCGCTTCAATCATGCACGGCATTCGGAGTGGATGTGACCTGGAGTGAGCGATGGCGGAATCGGTTTACACAGAGATTGAGGTCGCCGCGCCACAAGCGACCGTGTTCGCGCTTTTGACGGATCCGGACCAGATCGTGCGATGGATCGGGACCGAAGCGAATTTGGATGCATCGCCGGGCGGTCTGTTCCTCGTCAATGTCGGTGGTCGCCATATGGCGCGCGGTGAGTTCACCGAGGTGATCCCGGTCCACCGTCTTGCCTACAGTTTTGGTTGGGAAGACAACGAGACCGTGCCGCCCGGCTCCAGCCATGTCGAGATCGACCTGATCGCGAGGGATGCGGGGACACTGATCCGCTTCACGCACAGCGGACTGCCGAACGCAAAGGAGCGTGACAGCCACCGAAGGGGATGGGAGCACTACCTCTCAAGGCTGAAGATCACTGCCGATGGGGGACATGTCGATCCCGACGTGCCGATGAAGAATATGTGATTTTCATCTAAGGGCCGCGGATGCTCGTAATCCGAACCAGGCGCGGCATGCGTCAACGAGGCCCCTTTGACCTGCCGTCGCCAAACCGGCCGCTCGGGAAACCCAGCGACCTGCGGGCTACCGCACCATTACAGCTGCCGGCGACGGATCGTTTCGGCGAGCTCGGCGAAGGCGTCCGCGATCCCGGTGCCGCTCTTGGTGCCTGCGTGGAGTTCTTGAAACTCAGCGCTTCTGGCGCAACGCCTCGGATTGAATTAGCATCCGTTCATCAAAGCTCCGGCCGCACTCCTGCAGGATGCGGAATGCGGAGCGCAGGCGAGGCCGGGCGTGGTCACATGCCGGGCGCTGATCCAAGCGCGACTGGGCATCCGAACTTCCGTTCGGCGGCAAGACGGCGTGGCCGGGAGGAAGGCAATGCAAAAACTGCAATCGCAAGGCGTCCATCACATCACGCTGGTCGGCGCCGGGCGCCAGACTTCCATCGATTTCTGGGAAGGCGTGCTCGGCATGCCCTTCATCTTCGAGCAGCCCAATCTCGACAAAGCCAGCGAAAGCCATCTCTATTTCGATCCGGGCGACGGCCGGCTGATCACCGTCTTCACCGACGAAAGCCGCACGCCGGTCAAGCGGCGCACGCCGACCGATACGGGCTGCGTCCATCACATCGCGTTTGCGGTGTCGCGCGTCACCTTTTTGCAGGCGGTCGCCCGGCTCGACGAGCGCGCCATCAAGCACAGCGGCGTCAAGGATCGCGGCTTCATGGACTCGATCTATTTCGAGGATCCGCTCGGCCTGCTGATTGAGCTCGCCTCCTACCGTTTCGAGCCGCCGGCGGGCTTCACCCATGCCGACGTGCTGATGCAGGCGCACAAGATCCGCCTCGCGCGCGGCGACTACAACATCGCCGAAGTGCACCTTGCCGATGCGATCCAAGCGCTTGTCGAGCGCTCGCGCGCAACCTTGTCGGAGGATCGCGCACCGAAAAATCCATACTGACGACACGCCAAACAAAGGGAGGACATAATGGCAAAGACAGCAACGAAGAGTGCGAAAAAGCCCGCCGCCAAGGCAGCCAAGCCAGGAGCGAAGCCGGCGGCCAAAGCTGCCGTCAAGTCAGCGGCGAAAGTGGCAAAGCCGGCGGCAAAGGTCTCCGCCAAAAAGGCCGCGAAGGCCAAGGCGAAACCGGCGAAAAAGCCGGCGCTGATGCTCAGCATGCTGAAGCCGAGCGTCAACAATATGAGCGTTCGGGTGTTTGCACGCGCCGCCGGGCTCGACCATTCCGAGACCGACGTATGGGGCCATACGCGCTCGCCCGAATATATGGCGCGAAACCCGGCCCATTTGACGCCGATGATCGAGGACAAGGGCCTGCCGAGAGGTGTCTTGTGGGAAAGCTGCGCCATCATGCAGTACCTCGCCAACAAGCACGGGCTGGAGAAACTATATCCCAAGGCCCCGGCCAAGCGGGCAATGATCGACAGTGCCATGTTCTACCTGATCGGGACGCTCTACCCCTACGTGGCGCGCGCCACTTATCCTGCACTGAATTTCCCGCAATATGCCGGCGAGGTCGGCCACAGCGACGCTCATCCCGACAAGAAGTCGGAAGCCCAAAAGGCCGCTATAGAAGCGATAGCCGAGCCGCTGGAGGTGTTTCACAGCTTCTTCAGGAACGGCAAGCCGTTCATCGGCGGCAAGAACCCGTCGATCGCCGACATCCGCCTGGCGGCGACGCTCGAATTCCTCGCCGTCATCGACTATGCGCTGCCCCAATGGGCAAAAGACTATATGGCGGCGATCGAGAAGAAGCTCGGCAAGGCCTATGCCGAGCCGGCCGGCGATGTACGCGGCTATATCGCCTATGTGCGGTCGCAGGCCAACGCCTGAGGCACCTGCAGGCCGGCGATTGTGCGCACGTTCTGCAGGAGCCGGTAATGATCTGGGGTAATTCTTTTTTGCTCTCCCCTGTTTGCACGATGTGGGGAGCTTAAGGTTTCGTTAACCGAAACCCTTTCTACTGGTATTTACCTCCAGCCCGCGACCACGGATGTACTGGCGCGGATGGAAAGCAAAGGTCGGCTACTCGCCGGCCTTTTGCTTGTTGCAGCCTGCCGAAGTTGCGGCTGACGGCGCTTCACGACGCCTGCATGGCTGATGAAGCGCGTTGCCGCCATCTTGTCATCGCCGATGTCGGCCCTACCATCGAAGTTAGTCACGTCCTCGAGGGCGGTTCAAGGACAGAGGCCCTGTCATGAAAAGCATTGCTGGAATGGTGGTGATTGCAGGCGCCATGCTGGCGGGTGCAGCCGGTCAATCGAATGCAGCGACGCTCAACACCATGCCCGAGGTCGGGGCTGCCATCCAGGCGTGCTGGACCCCGCCGGCGAATGCCGGGAATTCCACCGTCACCCTGAGCTTCAGCTTCAGGCGCAATGGCACGCTGATCGGCCGGCCCAAGCCGACCGCCATCCGCGTGGCCGGCGACGAGAAGGCACGGCAGGCTTTTGTCGATGCGGCGATTGCGGCCGTGGACCATTGCCTGCCGTTGAGCCTTTCACCGGCGCTGGCTGAAGGCATCCCGGGCAAGGTGTTCACTCTGCAATTCAACTCGCCCAAACAAAAACAGCCTGCAACGCGAGTGCAGGCTTCGCCTTGATCTTTTCCGACAACCGGATTCCACTTTTCGGGATCTAGTGCATGTCGCGCAAAAGTGTGCAGCGGTTTTGCGACAACGACATGCATAAAACAAGAACCTAAGCGCGTCGCATGAGGCCCGATCGATCGCGATGCGCTTTAGTGGCGGCTTCGTCTGGCCTCGACATGTCGCGCCAGTTCCGGCATCTCGAAGACATAGTCGCTCCAGGCCGATTCCGGTATCTGGCCGGCGAGATAGCACTCCAGCAAAAGCCTCTGCTCGTGGTCGAGTGGCCTCGGTGCGCGTTCATGGTCCAACCCAAGTGAATGGAACAGATTCCTGGTCAGGTCCGCGACAGTGAAGTGGATCGACATTTGCGGTCTCCTCCTTTGGCCGTTCAACGCCGAACTTGGGGCTAAGGTTTCAGCAACGGCCGGCCGGTAACGCCGGATTGATCGCGCTGCGGAACCAGCCGCGCGCATCAAACTTCGCCGTGGCGGGCGTCCGCCGGCGTTGCTGCCGGTTCGTCTCAATCTTGAAATAAAAATGTAATATTGAATTTACGTCAGTGGATATAATACACTAGAACTAAAGTCTCTGGCGGCGGCGTGGTCTACTTTAATTAGATAAAACTGATTTAGCCAGTACTTATCCATAGTCGACAAAGAAATCTTGTTCTCGGCGCAACAAGGATAATGGTCGTTCCAATGACACGCTTCTGGCCTCTCACGATTTTGATGCTGGTGTTGGCAATAGCCGTTGCGCTCGGTACGTCCTCCTCCTATGCGGATAGCTGCGGCGCCATCAGGAGCCAATTGCTTTCGGCGGGGCGCGGCGCCGGGACCAGCCCCGAGCTTGCCCAACTGCGCCGGCAACTCGCCGCGATTCAAAGGCTGGAGAGACAGCGCCGATGCACGGCGAAAACGGCCGGCTTCTTCTTCAACCCTTGCGCCGACCTGGTCGCCAGCAAGGCGGAGGTGCAACGGCAGATCGCCAGACTGTCGAATTCGGGCAGGGACACGTCCGGATTGAAGGCCAGGTTTGTCGCGCTGGGTTGCGCCGCCCCCGCTGCCAAGAAACAGCCGGCGCAGCAGCGCACAGCACCCAAAACCCAGTCCGCAGGCGCAACAATTGGCGGCAATCGGATGCTGTTTTGCGTTCGCTTGTCGGACGGATATTTCTTCCCCGCGCCAAAATCGCAGTTCGCCAAGAGCGACGATCTGAAGGAAACGGTCGATCAGTGCCGCTATATCTGCGACGATGCCGGCGTCGACCTCTATACGCTGAGCGACGCCACTCGCGAGACCGAAGAGATGATCGCGCTCGAGTCGGGAAAGCCCTATGTGGAGCTACCTGCCGCGTTCCGGTACCGCGACGACGCGAACTTCAAGGCCTGTGACGTCAAGCGCTATTACCGGCGCGTCGCCGAACTCAGGGCACGAACCGTGACACCGGCCAACATGACCAACGCCATCATTCCGTTGCCGACGGCAAAGCCGGATTTTGATGTCGTCGCGGAAATTCCTGAGTCCGGGATCGAAGCCGCCGGTGCCGCTCCCTCAGGGGCCAAAACGCCGGCTGCCGAGGTGCAAGGGGCTGCCCAGCATCAGTCGATCGAAAGGGCGATCGGAGCGCGGCCAGTGAGAGTGGTCGGCCCGGCCTTTTTCCCGGCGGACTGACCTAGGCGGGCGAAACGGCGAACGGCTGGCCGAATAGCCGCTTCAAGGCCTGGAGCCGTGCGCATCGACCGATATCGGCTGGTTATTCGCAGACCATGCGGGCCCGTTTGCCGGGCTCGCTGACATTCCTGCAGGTGAGCGGCTTCGCCGGCTGCGATGACAGCATGGGCGGATTGTTGGCGACCCTCCTCCGTGGCGCTGCAACGGAAGCTGCGCTCCTGCGCACCGCCGGCCTTTTCGGCGTTTGCGGCGCCACTGGAAAGACGTCGGTCTCCAACTGCGACTGTTCGGTTTGCGCCTGCGGCGAAGGCCGGTCCCAGAACCGGCGAACATCGAGCGGCTTGGGAATGATCACAGTGCCGTCATAGCTGCGCGCGCAGCCGCTTCCCAGAGGCAGCGCCAGGCACAGGAAGACAGGCAGAATCCGTCGAAACATCAGCAACACCCCTGCAAGCTTATAACGCTGCTTCGGCCTAACCGACAACCGGCGGAATAGTGCGGAGGGAGTAGATAGGGTGAAGTAGAAGTCGTCGCACTTCCAGTCGAAGCCCTGCTCGATTCGTCAACGCTTCCAGCGTAAAGCCATGGTGCGATCGCACCATACCAAAGCCGCGCTCAGTGGCGACAATGGGATATTCGAAGTTCCGCTCCTCCAGTTACGGGCGGGAGCAGCGACCGCCGGCAAGAAACAGGGTCAGATTTACCCCAACGGACCTGTTTCGGCGATGGCTCGGCCATGACACGTTCTGGCTGCATGCAACGCGCTCCCGTCCGGTTTTTTTCTTTTAAAGCCGGTTGCTGCGATCGCCGAGCAGACGATGCCGGCCGGAATTCACGCAAGCTGCTGATTCCAGCGGCAAACCGCGGCCCATGCCGACAAAGGCCGCGGCCGCTCCTTCTTAACCCGGCTGGACGACGTTACCGGAGCGACATGAAACTGTCATGCGACTGTAATAATCGGGGGCTATTGGCCTCAGCGGGCGCCGGAGGAATGGCGCCGAGAGACCATATTCCGAACAGGAGCAGGCCACATGAGACATTTCATCCGCTCGGCGGCCGTTGCGATTGCAATGGCTGCGGCGACGACCACCCTCACCCTGTCCGCCGCGCTCGCCGCGGACATCTCCGGCGCCGGCGCCACCTTCCCCTACCCGATCTATGCGAAGTGGGCCGACACCTACAAGAAAGACACAGGCGTTGGCCTTAACTACCAGTCGATCGGTTCCGGCGGCGGCATCAAGCAGATCAAGGCCAAGACCGTCACCTTCGGCGCTTCGGATGCGCCGCTCAAAGGCGAAGAGCTTGAAGCGTCCGGACTGGCTCAGTTCCCGATGGTGATGGGCGGCATCGTTCCCGTCGTCAACCTCGAAGGCATCAAGCCGGGCGAGTTGGTTCTCGACGGCCCGACGCTGGCCGACATCTTCCTCGGCAAGATCACGAGCTGGGATGACGAGGCGATCAAGAAGCTCAATCCCGACGTCAAGCTGCCTTCGCAAGCGATAGCGGTCGTTCACCGTTCCGATGGTTCGGGCACGACGTTCAACTTCACATACTACCTCGGCGACGTCAGCGCGGACTGGAAAGAAAAGGTCGGCGTCGACAAGGCCGTGGAATGGCCCGTTGGCATCGGCGCCAAGGGCAATGAGGGCGTTGCCAACAACGTCTCCCAGACCGGCGGCGCGATCGGCTATGTCGAATACGCCTATGCCAAGCAGAACAAGCTCACCCACACCGACATGATCAACAAGGACGGCAAGAAGGTCGAGCCTGCCGCGGCGGCGTTCTCGGCGGCAGCGGCCAATGCCGACTGGAGCTCGCAGCCGGGCTATGGCGTCATCCTCGCCAACGAGCCGGGCGCCGAGTCCTGGCCGATGACGGCGGCGACGTGGATACTCCTGTACAAGAAGCCGGACGACGCCGCGACCACCGCCGAAGCCCTTAAATTCTTCGCCTGGGCATATGACAAGGGCGACGAGATGGCCGGCGAGCTGGACTACGTTCCGATGCCCGACAAGGTGGTCGAGAGCGTCAAGGCCATGTGGGCCAAGGAAGTCGTCGGCAGCGACGGCAAGCCGCTCTACTCGGCTATGTAATGTCCTTCAGGGAGGGCGTCGACGGCGCCCTCCCTGTTGCCTTCAATCGCGAGGACCCAATGACCATCGCTTCCGATGCCATGCCATCATCTGCAGCAGCCCGGGCGAGGGAAGCTACGGTCCGGCGCTTCGCGCTCACAGATGCCATATTCCGCGGACTCACCCGCGCTTCCGCAATTCTGGTGCTGGTCATCCTCGGCGGTGTCGCGATCTCGCTGTTTGCCGGCTCATGGCAGGCGCTGTCGTCCTTCGGTTTTTCTTTCCTGACGACTGAGAGCTGGAATCCGGTCACGGAAAAATTTGGCGCACTGGCGCCGATCTACGGCACCCTGGTAACGGCGGCCATCGCCATCCTGATCGCGGTTCCGATCGGCATCGGCATTGCCGTGTTTCTCACCGAGCTCTGCCCGCGCCCGCTCAGGCGCCCGATCGGCATAGCGGTCGAGCTATTGGCCGGCATTCCGTCGATCATCTATGGTATCTGGGGCCTGTTCGTGTTCGCGCCGTTCCTGCAGACGACGATACAGCCCTTCATCATCAACATCTTCCACGGCGTGCCGGGACTATCCAGCCTTTTTGCCGGCCCTCCTTACGGCATCGGCCTTCTGACCTCGGCGCTGATCCTCGCCATCATGGTGTTGCCCTTCATCACCTCGATCACCAAGGACGTCTTCGATACAGTGCCGGCGGTGCTCAAGGAATCGGCCTACGGCATCGGTTGCACGACTTGGGAAGTGACCCGGCGCGTGGTCATTCCCTATACCCGCATCGGCATCATGGGCGGCGTCATGCTTGGCCTCGGCCGGGCGCTCGGCGAGACCATGGCGGTGACCTTCGTCATCGGCAACGCGCACCGCATCAGTGCCTCTCTGTTCGCGCCGGGCACGACGATCTCGGCGACCATCGCCAATGAATTCACGGAGGCCGACGGCGACCTCTACACCTCCTCGCTGGTTTCGCTCGGCCTGATCCTGTTCGTCATCACCTTCCTGATCCTTGCCGCCGCCCGCTATATGCTGATGCGGATCGACGCCCGTACGGGAGCCTGACCGATGTCGACATCCTCATCGCTCCACAGCCGCCGCAAAGCCAGGAATTCGGTGATGATGGCGCTTTGCGTCGTCGCCGCCGGCATCGGGCTTGCCTGGCTGGCGCTCATCCTCGGCGCGCTGGTCTATAAGGGTACGGCCGGGCTTTCGCTCGCGGTCTTCACCGAGATGACGCCACCACCCGGCGAGGCCGGCGGCCTGCTCAATGCCATCGCGGGCAGCCTGCTGATGACGATCATCGCCGTTGTCGTCGGCACGCCGATCGGCGTGCTGGCGGGAACCTACATGGCCGAGTATGGACGCTTTTCGCGCATCACCACCGTCGTCCGCTTCATCAACGACATCCTGTTGTCGGCGCCGTCGATCATCATCGGCTTGTTCGTCTATGAGCTGATGGTGCGGCCAATGGGACATTTCTCGGCCATTGCCGGCGCCGTGGCGCTTGCCATCCTGGTCATTCCGGTGGTCGTGCGCACCACTGAAGACATGCTCAACCTGGTACCGAACGCGTTGCGTGAAGCCGGTGCCGCGATCGGCGCGCCGCGCTGGGTGGTGATCCGTTCGGTCGCCTATCGCGCCGCATTGTCCGGCATCGTCACCGGTATATTGCTGGCGATAGCACGCATTTCCGGCGAGACGGCGCCGCTGCTCTTCACCGCGCTCAACAACCAGTTCTGGAGCAGCAATATCAACGCGCCGATGGCCAGCCTGCCGGTGACCATCTTCCAGTTCGCTCTCAGCCCTTACGAGGAATGGCAGCAGCTGGCGTGGACCGGCGCACTCATAATCACCCTGACGGTTCTGGGCTTGAGCATCCTCGCCCGCAGCCTTACCGGACGCAGAGAGGACAGATGACACAGATGTTGTCCCCGGACATGACGATGACCGAAACGGTCGCCGAGAAGACGAAGATCGAGGTCAAGAACCTCAACTTCTACTACGGCCAGAGCAAGGCGCTGAAGGACATTAGCCTGTCGCTGCCCGAGCGCAGTGTCACGGCCTTCATTGGGCCTTCGGGCTGCGGGAAATCGACGCTGCTGCGTGTGTTCAACCGCATCTATGAGCTCTACCCGAAACAGACAGCCGAGGGCCAGGTGCTGCTCGACGGCAAGAATATTCTCGACCGGTCGCAGGATCTCAATCTGCTGCGCACCAAGATCGGCATGGTGTTCCAGAAGCCGACGCCGTTCCCGATGTCGATCTACGAGAACATCGCCTTCGGCGTCAGGCTCTACGAGAATCTCGGCAAGTCCGAGATGGACGGCCGCGTCGAACAGGCGTTGAAGCGCGCCGCGCTGTGGAGCGAGGTCAAGGACAAGCTCAACGCCAGTGGCTTGAGCCTGTCCGGCGGCCAGCAGCAGCGGCTCTGTATCGCCCGCACCGTGGCCGTGAAGCCGGAAGTCATTCTGCTCGACGAACCGGCTTCGGCGCTCGACCCGTTGTCGACGGCCAAGATCGAGGAACTGATCGACGAATTGCAAGCCGACTACACGATCGTCATCGTCACTCACAACATGCAGCAGGCGGCGCGCGTGTCGCGCCAGACCGCCTTCATGTATCTGGGTGAGCTGGTCGAGTTCGACCGGACCGAGAAGATCTTCACGTCGCCCCGCGAGAAGCGCACGCAGGACTACATCACCGGCCGCTTCGGCTGAGCCGTTCCGATCATGCATATGAGGACAGGACCATGGGCGAACACACAGTCGCTTCTTTCGACGAGGATCTCGAGCAGATCAGCAAGCTGATCCGCGACATGGCCGACCTCGCCGGTTCGATGGTCGGCGGGGCGACCAAGGCCCTGTTGAATTCCGACAACGTGCTGGCGCAACGCGTCGTTTCCGACGACGCCATCATGGATGCGCGTCAACGCGAACTGGACGATCGCGCCATCACCCTGATCGCCAAACGCCAGCCGATGGCCCACGATCTTCGCCATGTCGTCGGAGCGATCCGTATGGCCGGCGACCTCGAACGCATCGGCGACCTTGCCAAGAACATCGCCAAGCGTGTGAGTGCGGTCGGCCTCAGCGTCACGCCGCGCGACCTGTCGCATTCCATCGACGCGATGGCGCAGCTGGTGCTCATCCAGGTGCAGGGCGTCATTGAGGAATATGCCGCAGGCGATGCGGCCGCGTTGGCCAAGCTGCGTGCCGCAGACGAGCGCATCGACGTCAAATACACGTCCGTGTTCCGCGAGCTGTTGACCTACATGATGGAAGATCCGCGCAACATCACCGCTTGCACGCATCTGCTGTTCTGCGCCAAGAATCTGGAGCGGATCGGCGACCATGTCACCAACATCGCCGAAAATGCGTATTATGTGCTGACCGGCGAGCAATTGCCGGTCAATCGTCCGAAGCAGGACGAAACGACAATGTCCGCGCCGGTGACATAATGGGGGTGCCCAGCCGATGATCGCACCACGCATAATGGTGGTGGAGGACGAGGAGCCGTTGGGTGTGCTGCTCCGCTACAATCTCGAATCCGAAGGCTACCAGGTCGAGGTGGTGACACGCGGCGACGAAGCCGAGATCCGTTTGCAGGAGAATGTGCCCGATCTTCTGGTGCTCGACTGGATGATACCAGCGGTTTCCGGCATCGAGCTCTGCCGCCGGTTGCGGGTGCGCCCCGAAACCGAGCGGCTGCCGATCATCATGCTGACCGCGCGCGGCGAGGAGAGCGACCGGGTGCGCGGTCTTTCGACCGGCGCCGACGACTATCTGGTCAAACCATTTTCGACACCGGAATTCATGGCCAGGGTCAAGGCGCTGCTGCGGCGCGCCAAGCCGGAAGTGTTGTCAAGCGTGCTGAAGGTCGGCGACATCGTGCTCGATCGCGAATCGCACAGGGTCTATCGCAAGAAGAGCGAAATCAGGCTCGGGCCGACCGAATTCCGGTTGCTCGAGTTCATGATGCGGCATCCGGGCCGCGTCTTCTCGCGCAGCCAGTTGCTCGATAATGTCTGGGGCGAGACGATCTATATCGACGAACGCACCGTCGACGTGCATGTCGGCCGGCTGCGCAAAGCCGTCAACAACGGCCGCATGCCTGATGTCATCCGCACCATCCGCGGTGCCGGCTACGCGATCAGGGAAGATTGATCCGCCGGGTCAGGCCACGTTCTTTCTGACGCGGGGCCTCATTTGCGCGCCCGGCGCGAAAATCTCCTGGTCGACGAAGCTTAACGCCCGCATCGCACAGCCTTCGCGGATCAGCGGCAATTCGTTCGGCTCGGTATCGAAGGAGATCGAACCCGAATGCTGGCCGCCGGCGGTCTGGGCGATGGCCTGGCGCAAGGCCGGCTCGATCAGATCGAAGGCGGCGGCACTGGCGCCGACCATCGCGACCGGTGCCGGATCGATCAGCGCGAACAGCGAGCCGAGACCGAAACCCAGCGCCTCGCCGGCCTTGCGGTAGGCCTCGCGTTCCGGCCCATCCTTCTCGCGCGCCCGGGCCGCCAGCGCGCGCATGTCGGCGTCGCTGACGTCGGCGATGGGTTCGCTGTCTTCGCTCATCTGCCTGGCGTTGCGCCAGATGGCGTAGTTGCCGGCATAGGCCTCGATGCAGCCGCGCCGCCCGCATCGGCAGAGCGCGCCGCCCGGACGATGGATCATGTGGCCAAACTCGCCGCCGGAGGAATGCGTGCCGGTGAACAGCTCGCCCTTCAACACCAGCCCCATGCCGATGCCGTGCGAAAGCAGGATGGCGATGAAGTCGTCGCGATAGCGATCCGGATCGCGCCAGCGCAAAGCCACCGCCATCATATTGCAGTCGTTCTCCACCGTGGCCGGGATGCCGAATTGATCTTCCAGCATATCGGCAAAGGCGATGTCCGTCTGCGGCGTGATCGGCGACCACAGCATGGCGCGTGCAGGGGAGTCGGTAATGCCCTGAATCGCCAGGGCGATGCGGGCGACACTGCGGACGTCAAGGTCTGGATCCTCCAGCCGGCGCCGGACGACGGCCATGCATTCGCGGATCAGCTCGTCGCGCGGCATGGTCAGCGTGTCCAGCCGGCGCTGTTCCTCGGCTACGACGTGTCCCGCATAGTCGATGATGGCGGCCGACAGGAAATTGAGCGACAACACCACGGTCAGCACCGCCGCCGCTTCCGGGTTGAGGGCGAGGCCGACCTGCGGACGACCGCGTTTCAACGAAACGGGCTCGCTTGCCTTGCTCTCGGCGAGGATGCCTTCCCGTATCAGGTCGGAGGAGATCGCCGATATGGTCGAATGGCTGAGGCCGGTGGCTGCGGCGATCTCCGTACGCGATGGCTGGCCAACCCGGCGGACTGCCGAGATCACCATCGCCCGGTTGCGCCGGCGCAAATCGTCATGGCGGATTCCGACCGACATCGTTTTGCTTTCCTCCCGGTTGCCGCGGCCGCTCATGAACCGGAAGCCGTCGGTAATGTCCGACAAATAGTGTCGGATGCAGGCAAATAGTGTCAGATGCAGGTGGCGCTGTCATCGTTTATTCCGACGCTCGAAAAAACTCTCAGACTCATCAAAATCCATCAGAATCGATGTTGACAGCAGCCGGAGATCGGGCCAGTATTTTTTCGAGGCTCGAAAAAATTAGGGGCCTCTAAGCTGGTCTTTGGGCCAATGGTCACGCCGTACGCGGCGCAGGGAGGATATGATGAAGAAATTCACGACCGCCATTCTGGCGGGTGTCGCCATGACGCTGGCGCTGGCGTCGGTGGCGCAGGCTAAAGACAAGGTCATCGGCGTTTCCTGGTCGAACTTCCAGGAAGAGCGCTGGAAGACCGACGAGGCCGCAATGAAGGCGGCCATCGAGGCCGCCGGCGACAAGTATATTTCCGCCGACGCACAGTCCAACCCCGGCAAGCAGCTCACCGACGTCGAGAGCCTGATCTCGCAGGGCGCCAACGCACTGATCATCCTGGCGCAGGACGCCTCGGCCATCGGGCCGGCCGTGCAAAAGGCGCTGGACGAAGGTATTCCGGTTGTCGGCTACGACCGGCTGATCGAGAACAAGGACGTCTTCTACCTGACCTTCGACAACAAGGAAGTCGGCCGCATGCAGGCCCGCGAAGTGTTCAAGGTGAAACCGGAAGGCAACTACGTCTTCATCAAGGGCTCGGGCGCCGATCCGAATGCCGATTTCCTGTTTGCCGGTTCGATGGAAGTACTGAAGGACGCAATAGACAGCGGCAAGATCAAGAATGTCGGCGAGGCCTATACCGACGGCTGGCTGCCGGCCAACGCCCAGAAGAACATGGAACAGTTCCTGACCGCGAACGACAACAAGGTCGATGCAGTGGTCGCGGCCAATGACGGTACTGCCGGCGGCGTCGTCGCCGCATTGACGGCGCAAGGGCTGGCCGGATCTGTTCCGGTTTCGGGCCAGGACGGCGACCACGCCGCGCTGAACCGCATCGCGCTCGGCACGCAGACCGTGTCGGTGTGGAAGGATGCGCGCGAGCTCGGCAAGAACGCCGCCGAGATCGCCTCGCAACTGGCCGACGGCAAGCAGATGACCGACATTGCCGGCGTGAAGGATTTCACCACGCCCGGCGGCAACACCGTAAAATCCCTGTTCCTGACCCCGGTCGCCATCACCAAAGATAACCTCAACGTCGTCATCGATGCCGGCTGGATCAAGAAAGAAGAGGTCTGCGCGGGTGTGGCGGCGGGCACTGTTGCGGTCTGCAACTGACCCGACGTTTCCGAGAAGTCCGAACGCCGCGGCCGCTCGCCGCGGCGTTTTTTCAACAAGAGTTGTTTTTCCGCTTCCGGCGGATAACTTCTAGGCTGCTTCCGGCATCCGCGGCAGACGGCAACCCGGCGGGAGAAACATAATGACCGACACGACTTCCAACACGCCGGTCGACAGCTCGACCGCAGACCGGGCGCGGGAATCCGAGCTCGGCATCGTTGCCCGATTTCTCAAGGCAACCGAACTCGACACGCGCATGCTCGGCATGGTCGGCGCGCTGCTGGTCATCTGGGTCGGCCTGCATGTCGTTTCTAGCGTACGGCTCGGCGTCAATCCGTTCGAGTTCGACAGCCGGACCTTCCTGACGCCACGCAATCTCTGGAACCTGTCGGTGCAGACTTCCGCCGTGGCCATAATGGCCGCCGGAATGGTGCTGGTTATCGTCATGCGCAATATCGACCTGTCGGTCGGCTCCGCCGAAGGCCTGATCGGCGTGGTCATGGGCTTTGCGCAGGTGCATTTCCTGGTGCGAATGGTCGGTCTGCAATTAGGCAACCCCTGGATCTGGATCGTGGCGCTGGCCATCGGCCTGGCGCTTGGCCTTCTGATCGGAGCGTTCCAGGGATACATCATCGCTTATCTCGAGGTGCCGGCCTTCATCGTGACGCTGGGCGGCCTTCTGGTCTGGCGGGGTGCCGCATGGTGGGTCGCCAGTGGGCAGACGATTGCGCCGCTTGATGCCACTTTCCAGCTGATGGGCGGCGGACCGGCGGGTTCGATCGGCGCGCGATGGAGCTGGATCGTCGGAATTGTCGCATGCCTTGCGGTTGTGTTCATGCTGCTCAACGGGCGGGTGCAGCGCAAGCGGTTCCGCTTCCCGTTACGCCCGATCTGGGCCGAGACGTTCCTCGGGGCCGTCACTTGCCTTGTCATCATGGGCGCCATATGGCTCGCCAATTCCTATCCTTGGCCGGTCGGCATCGTGAACAGATATGCGGCGGCCAACAATATAACCGTTCCCGAAGGCGGGTTGTTCATCGCCCATGGCATCGCCATACCCGTGCTGATGGCTGTAGCCGTAGGGCTGATCATGACCTTCATCGCCAAGCGTACCCGTTTCGGCCGCTATGTCTTCGCCATCGGCGGCAATCCGGAAGCAGCCAACCTTGCCGGTATCAACACGCGCTGGGTGACTATGAAGGTGTTCATGATCATGGGCGTGCTGGCGACGATCGCCGCAGCGATCTCGTCAGCCAGGCAGAACTCGTCGACCAATGCGCTGGGCACGCTGGACGAGCTCCTGGTTATCGCGGCGGCGGTGATCGGCGGCACGTCGCTCGCCGGCGGCTCCGGCACCGTGCTCGGCGCCATGCTCGGCGCGCTTTTGATGCAGTCGCTGCAATCCGGCATGGTGCTACTCGGCATCGATTCGCCGCTGCAGAGCATTGTTGTCGGCGCCGTGCTGGTGGTCGCGGTGTGGCTCGATACCGTCTATCGCAAACGGGTCTGAGCATGATCCCGCAAGGTGGAAACCGGCTTTCGGACAAGATCATGCTCAAGCAGGATCTATAGGGAGGAAGAACAAGCATGGCAGACAAGACCGCTCCCACGCCGCTGATCGACATGCGCAACATTTCGATCGCCTTCGGCGGCATTCGCGCCGTCGACGATGCCTCGGTCGATCTTTTCCCGGGCGAGGTGATGGCTTTGCTCGGCCATAACGGTGCCGGCAAATCGACGTTGATAAAAATCCTGTCCGGCGCCTACAAGCGCGATGCGGGCCAGATTTTCGTCAACGGCGAGGAGGCTTCGATCTCCAACCCCCGCGACGCCAAGAAGTACGGCATCGAGACGATCTACCAGACGCTGGCGCTGGCCGACAATGTCGATGCGGCCGCCAACCTGTTTCTCGGCCGCGAGTTGATGACCGCCTGGGGTACGCTCGACGACGTCGCCATGGAGGCTGAGGCGCGCAAGGTGATGGGTAGGCTTAATCCGCGTTTCCAACGCTTCAAGGAGCCGGTGGTAAAGCTCTCGGGGGGCCAGCGGCAGTCGGTTGCGATCGCCCGCGCCATCCTGTTCAACGCCCGCATCCTGATCATGGACGAGCCGACGGCGGCACTCGGGCCGCAGGAGACGGCACAGGTCGGCGAACTGGTCAGGCAGCTCAAGGCCGACGGCATCGGCATCTTCCTGATCAGCCACGACATCCATGACGTGTTCGAGCTTGCCGACCGTGTCTGCGTCATGAAGAACGGTCGGGTTGTCGGCACGGCACGCACGACCGACGTCACCCAGGACGAAGTGCTCGGCATGATCATCCTCGGCAAGTGCCCACCCGGCGCCATTCCGGGGCCGGGCGCCCTGAAGATCGCCGCATGAATGAGAATTAGCCGGCTAATCACAAGCCGCCAAAATATGCCAGCCGTCACCATGCTTTGGCCTCGCCATTGTGTTGGCGTCGGGACTTGCCCATAAAGATGCCGAACCGTCCACGGGACGTATCAGCAATTGAAGAAGCTTTTTCCGACCGTCGCTTTTATCGCCGTCGCGCTGATCAGCCTGACGATGGCGGGTTTTGCCTATTTTGCCACCCAGGAGGCGGCCCGCATAAAATTCGAGGCGACGGCCGACGACGCGCTTAACCGGATTGAAAGCCGCATCGACCTGGACCTGTCGCTGCTGCGCTCAACCCGGGCGCTGTTCGACGCGCGCAATGGCGGTATCTCGCAAGGCGAGTTCAAGGCTTTCTTCAAAGCGCTCGACATCGACAATAATTTCGCTGGCCTGCGCGGCATCGGCTTCCTCCGCCTGGCGAAGACGGGAAACGAGGCGGCGGTCGAGCGCGATATCCTGCACGATCACGGCGCAAGCCATCCGATCTATCCCGACACGAACTTGCCGTGGCGTACGCCCATCGTGCTGTTCGAACCGCTGGATCCGTCCAATAAATCCAGCATCGGCTACGACATGTTTGCCGGGCCGGTGCAGCGCGAGGCGATCGAAAAGGCGATGGCCGACGACCAGCAGCATGCCAGCGGGCTCGTGCAGCTCGGCAAGGATACGGGTGCCGCGCAGACCTTTGCCGGGTTCCTCGTCTTCGTCCGGCTCAATGTGGAAACCGCGCCGGACGCCGTAAACGCGTCGAGATCCTCGACTGCCGGCTTCCTTTATGCGGCCTTCCGCGCCCGTGACCTGTTCCAGGCTGCGCTCAGCCGGGCACCATTGCTGCCGGTCAACACCGAGATCTATGACGGCACGGTGGACAGCGACAACCTGCTGTTCCAGTCGGAAACGCCGCCTGTTTCGAGCCTCGGCGACAGGCTGCTGGTCACCCGCAAGATCACGGTCGCCGGCCGGCAGTGGGTCGTCCTGTTCAGGCCGACAAGTGCTTTCTCGCAACCTTCCTCGCGCGCCATCCCGGTGATGCTCGGATTGTTCGGGCTGCTGCTTGCCGGCGCCATTGCGCTGGTGGCCCGCTATCAGGAGCGGGCCTATGAGGCGGTCTCGCTGCTTCACGAAACGACCGAAAAGAGCCTGCTGGAAAAAGACCTGATGCTGCAGGAGATGAAGCATCGCATCAAGAACTCGATCACGCGGGTGCTGGCAATCGCGCGCCAGACAGCATCGCACACCGCCGACGTCCAGGAATTCTCGACGTCTTTCTCGGCCCGGCTGCAGGCGATGGCGGCTTCCCAGGACATGTTGACGCGCTCACGCTGGCAGAAAGCCGATCTCGGCGACCTGCTGCGCATCGAGCTTGGCCAGGTGTTCGGCAGCGAGCTTCCTGAAGGGCTGTTGTCGGGACCGGAGGTTCTTCTCGACGAAAAGACGACGCAGGCACTCGGCCTCGTCTTTCATGAACTGGCGACGAATGCGCTGAAGCATGGCGAGGCCGGCAATTCAGTCGGTGCGCTGAAGGTCGACTGGTCGCTCGAAGGCCGCGGCGGCGCCCGGACATTGGCTCTCAACTGGCGTGAGGCCGGTCAGAAGAAGCTCGAGACACCGGCAAAGAGCGGTTTTGGCACCAGACTGATCGATCTCAATGTCACACGCGAATTGCGTGGCACAATCAGGCGCGATTTTCGCGAAGATGGCTTGAACGTCGAAATCAAGGTTCCGCTGCCGGCCTGAAACGCCGCCTCATGACCCGCGTCGCAACAGCGCCTTAAAAGGGCAAACGCGGAGACAGGTGGCCCGTCTCCGCGTTTGCTGTTCGCCTGGAGCTCGAAACTAGTTGCAGCGAGCTGTGTAGATCCGGCCGTGACGATCTCTGTACTGGCAGTAGCCATTTTGCAGACGGCGAACGAGCAGACCGCCAATCGCACCAGCGCCGGCGCCGATCAAAGCGCCCTTGCCGCCGCCGACAGCGCCGCCAATGAGCGCGCCGCCCACAGTGCCGATACCCACGTTCTCTTCCGTGGTGGTGCAGCCGCTGACCGCAACCACGGCAACCATGGCAATAATCATCTTCCGCATGGAGTCATCCTCACTTTTGTCCTCACTTTAATAAGCTCCAGCCGCCATTTAGCATGAAAGTACGGCCTTTGCCCGCACGATTTCATTGTTGATTAAGATAGTCTTTTTCGGGGCGTGCGCCGTTCGATGCTACCACGAACCCGGAAATCTCCAAGGACGCATCGAGCGTGCCGTCGGGACGCACGTTCCAGATGATGCTGTCATAGTCGTCCTCGAGCGCAGGATCGACGGCAAGGCATCTGGCGACGACATATTGGGCTTGGCCCTGCAGGTCGATGACCGCGAATGGGCGCGCGGTCATGCACTCGGCAGTGGTTTCGAAAACGCTTACCGGCGCCGGCAATTCACGGCACGCGGTCATGGCATTCGAACAGCCGACAACCAGCAGCAAGGCGGCAATGTGCTCCATGGCGGGACCCTCTCGCCATGGAAACGGCCAAAATCCCTCAAAGTTCCTGTGACGACAGAGCGATCAAGCAGACGTGAGCAGCGGAAGCCGGCGGCGGACCTTGGCGAGCTCGATCAGATCAGCTGGGACGCGGCGGTCAGGACGATAGCGGCCATAAGCGCGACGGCGGCGAAGCGGAGGGGCGATGCACGAGGCGCGGGCGCTGCGGACGCGTCGGGATCCTGAAAACCGCTCATCGAGACGCGAGCGGCGTGTTCCAGTCTGTTCAAGTCGGCAGCCGTCAAGGCCCATTCCTTTCATATTGTGCCAAACTCAATCGATGTCCGGTGGATCGGCACGTTCGGACAGGATCGGACCTTATGGTGAACAGTCGGTTAAGGTTGGCGATGCGTAGCAAGCCTTCTCGCGCCGACCGCCGTTCGTTCAATCCGTCTCGAAATTGCCGTGAGGAACGACAAGGCGGTATTCGAGGCGGTTCCCGGTGATCTCAAGTGTCGCCGTTCCATTCAAAGAAGTGGGCACGACGCGTTCAAGCGCGACGCTGCCAAAACGCTTCTCGCTACGTTGATTGTCGTTGGCTCCGATCACTTCGGCCCATGTCAGCGACAGCGCAGGCTCGCCAGCGGAAGCTGCCGTCAGATCGGCCGTCACCTCGACGAAACCGTCGCTGCGCGACAGTGCGCCATAGCTGACCGAATTGACGGCGAGCTCATGCATGGCCAAGCCGATGTGCAAGGCGGCATTGGGGTTGAGATATGGATTTGCGCCGCGGAAGCGTAGGCTGTGCAAGGGGTCCGCGCCGTACCTGCCGACCTGACCGGAAACCAGCTCGCGCAGCGCCGCTCCCCGCCAATTGGATGACGTAACCAGGTCCTGCGAGGAGGCCAGCGACTGCAATCGGCCCCGGAAACGCGTCAGGAAATCGTCAATGCTGCCGGAATAACGGCCCGTCTGGGTGGCGATGCTCTGGATGATGGCCAAAAGGTTCTTGGAGCGATGACTGACTTCGCGCAGCAGCGCCTTCAACGTCTGCTCCCGGCGTTTCTGCTCGGTTGTTTCGACCATGGTGGTCACGACGCCCTGCACCGCGCCGGTCTCGCTGCGGTCGGCGTCTATCCACACCTGAAACCAGCGGGCGCCGTCATCGGCCGGCACGCTGAGTTCGAGATGTTGAGGATTGCCGGAGACGATGACGTCGTGCTTAGCGGCGCCGATACGCTCCGCCTGCGCCGGCGGCAAGATGCCGTTGTTGTCGGAGGCATCGGAAGTCCATGGGGCGCGCATGTTGCGCGCCCACACCGTCTTCATTTCGCGATCCTGGTATAGGACGGAAATCCCGGCATTGTGCAGTGCATGGAGAAGTGCCCGGCCAAGCTGCATTCCGCTTTCGGCGGGATGCAAAGCGATGATCTCATCACTCTGGCCGCGGTCTTTCATTTTTCCGACTCTGGAACGCATCGGTCAATTTGCTCAACCCATGTCGGGCTGAACGGCTCGCGGAAAAATGGGTTCCAAAAGGAGGAGCTTCGTATCAAGCCTTAAAAAGCGGTCCGCCGAGCGGCATCCCGTTAGAGGACACTGCCCGGCGGTGGCTGGAAACCGTTTGAGGGGTGCGGCTTCCAGTGTTCGCTTGAATGGCCGCTTGGCATTCACGCTCGTCTGATCAGGCCGGCAATAAGCGATATGATCAGGAAGGCGAGAAAGATGAAGAACAATATCTGCGCTATACCGGCCGAGGTGCCAGCGATACCGCCGAAACCAAGCGCACCGGCGATGATCGCCACGACGAGAAATACGAGCGCCCAGTAAAGCATGATCCATCTCCTTCCAATGCTGCGGTGAAAACGTGATTCGCCTCCGTTTGTTCCACCATTTTCCGAAAAAGACGATGCTGAAAATCGTTATGGCCCGAATTGCTGCGGTGTGTGCGAAAAGGTCCTCGTCAGGTTCGGCAGCAGTTGGCTGTCGTGTGTTAAGCCGGCGTCACGCCCCCATCCGGTCCAAGGGGAGTGGCTATCCCACACCCTGGCGGCCGCAACTCGGCCGCTAGCTGTTTTATGCTGCGGCTTTCGCGTGCCGGTCAAAGAACAGGGCCTGGCTGATAAGAGCCTTGACCATATCCGGATTGAACGGCTTGGTGACGAGGAAAGCCGGTTCCGGCCGCTCGCCGGTGAGCAGGCGCTCGGGAAAGGCGGTGATGAAGATCACCGGCACCGAGGTCGACGATAGGATCTCATTGACGGCCGCGATGCCCGAACTGCCGTCGGCAAGCTGAATATCGGCAAGCACCATCTTTGGCCTCGCCTTGCCGAACATCGCCACCGCCTCGGCGTGGGTGCGCGCCGTTCCGACGACGCGGTGGCCGAGGCTTTCGACCATTTCTTCGATATCCATGGCGATCAGCGGCTCATCCTCGATGATCAGCACGTCGGTTGCCACCTGACGGGAGATCTCGTTGCTCGCCTGCGCGAGAAGTTCGGAGAATTCCTGTTCGTCGACTTCGAGAATCTCCGCCGCCTCGTCTTCGCTGAAGCCTTCGACCGCGACCAGCAGAAAGGCTTGGCGGGGACGAGGCGCAATTGCATTCAGATTGGCTGCGGCGCGCTGTTCCCATGCCGACTGGGCATGCTCCTGCGGAACGCGAATGGCCACTGAGGTGAAGAGCTTGGCAAAGACCTTGTAGAGCGCGATGCGGTCGTTCGATGCGTCCGGAAAGATGTCGACATCGGCAATGATGGCCTCGAGCATTGCGGCGACCAGCGCGTCGCCGCTCTCCTGCGATCCGGATACGGCGCGCGAGAAGCGGCGCAGGAACGGCAGGTGCGGAGCGATGGTTGCTGATAGGCTCATATCGGACGTCTCCCTCATATGACGTGATTGCATGTTATAGCTAAAAACGGCTCGCAACCCCAAAGTTAGAAACGCGGGTTGTGCGAAAAAGTTCCGGTCATGCGGAACTAAGTATGCGGGCTGGCGTTTAGGGCGGGGTTGGGCAACCAGACGAGGCTGCCGCTTGCCTTGCGTTATGTGTTGAAGGGCGGCTTAAGGCTGGGACAAAGGGCGAAATGAAGAACATGACGAAAGCTACCACGGCTGGCGTTGGCAACGGGCGCCGGGCTGCTTCCCGCGACCCGCTTGGGCCGAACTCGGAAATCGGCCGCAAACTCAAACAATACTACGACGAGCTGGTCTCCGACAATGTGCCGGATCGCTTCGCCCAACTGCTCAGCCAGTTGGAAAAGGCCGAACCTGTGCAAAAGAAGGACTGAGGCATGGCGGCCGTCTCCCAGGGCTTCAAGACCGACTTGCTCGGCTCGATCCCGAGCCTGCGGGCTTTTGCCGTGTCGCTGACGCAAAACGCCGACAAGGCCGACGACCTGGTGCAGGAAACGTTGGTCAAGGCCTGGGACAAGCATGAAAGCTTCCAGCCCGGCACCAATCTGAAGGCATGGCTGTTCACGATCTTGCGCAACGAATTCTATTCGCAGATGCGCAAGCGCGGCCGCGAGGTGCAGGACAGCGATGGCGTCATGACGGCCAGGCTTGCCGTTCATCCGGCCCAGCACGGCCAGCTTGACCTCGAAGACTTTCGCGGCGCGCTCGAGTTGCTGCCCGAAGACCAGCGCGAAGCCATTATCCTCATCGGCGCATCGGGCTTTTCCTACGAGGAAGCGGCCGAGATCTGCGGTTGCGCCGTCGGAACGATCAAGAGCCGCGTCAGCCGCGCCCGCACTCGGCTGCAGGAAATCCTGAAGATCTCCGGTGAAGACGAGTATGGCCCGGACGCAATTTCGGCTCAGGTAACCGGGTCGACGGCTGCGTGAAGCGTGGCCGTGTTCGAACCGCTCCGCGCCTCAGCGGAGAGGCGTTCGCCTGCGGGCCGCCGCCACTGCTTCGACGAGATCGTCTCCCGAATAGGGCTTGGTGACCAGTCTGACGCCGGGAAAGGATTTCTTGATCTCGTCGGTATCCGAATAGCCCGAGGCGAAGACGAACGGGATGCCCGCTTCACGCAGCCGCGAAGCAAATTGGAGCGTCGAAACGCCGCTCAGCATGAGGTCGACGATGGCCACATCGAACTGCGCGGCAACGTCTTGCTGTTCGATCTCAGTCAGATCACGGGCGATGACCACATCGAGCGCGCCGTAGTCGCGGCAAAGCTGCTCGATATCCATGGCAATCAGGAACTCATCTTCCAGGATAAGAATCCGCAAACCGTCAAGTGATGCGCGCACGCAGCAATATCTCCTTGAATGCGTCTCTAACGTGAAACGGGGGAAGTCATGATCGTTATTTGGCATGCTGTCATTTAAAAAAGACGTGCCGGCGCGGATGCGTCGGCCTCGGCCCGTGCAAGGCATTTGCAACGCGCGCTGCCGGAGATAGGGTTAGAAGAGGTTCGTGCCGGAACCTTGGGGTCTGTCGAGCGTTTCGACCGAGCAAAAGCATGGAGAGTGAAGCAATGGCGACTGCCGCAGGAAAGGCCGCGAACGAAGCCCGCACGAATTCCGATATTGAGGCCGACATCGCACAACTGAAGGCCGACATCGACCAACTTACCAAGCTGTTGGCCAAAACTGGCGAACATGGCTACGGGGCAGCACGGCGAGCCGCGGCCGAAAGCGTCGAGCAGTTGCGAACCCAGGGCGAGGCAGCCTTCGACAGCCTGCGCAGCAACGCCAGGGACATCGAGGCGCAGATGATAGCGCATATGCGCGAAAAACCGGTGACTTCGCTGGCGATCGCCGCAGGCGTCGGATTCCTCTTCGCGCTTCTCGCTCGCCGCTAGTTCTGCACGCATGGGAATGCTTGCATCGCTGATCTCGGGCCTCGCCTCGGGCGAAACCATTGCGGCGGTGCAACGCGCGCGCGTCGCTGCGATTGTCTATTCGGTCGCAGCGCTCGCGGCGCTGTGCGGCCTCGGCTTCCTGGTCGGGGCGGCCTATATCTGGACGGCGGCCCGCTATGGGCCGATGGCAGCCTCCCTGAGCTTCGGGATCGGCTTTCTGGCAATCGCCGGTCTCATCCTGCTCGTCTACCGGATGTCGGCTGGCTCGCGCGCCAGACGCCGGGCGAAGCGACGCAACGCCGACATGAAGGCTATCGGCATCACTGCGGCACTCGCCGTGCTGCCGGCGCTGCTCAAGGGCAAAGGTGGCCCGGGAAAGGCTGGACTGAGCGCGATTCTCGGCCCGGCGATAGCACTCGCTGCTTACGCCATCTACCGCGAGAACGTGAAGCGCGGCTCCGATGATCCGGATACCGGCAAACGGGAATAGTTCGGAGGGGATAGTTCGGGGCAAACGATTCTGGCGCCGGTCGCAAAATGTTGGCGTCACAAATCTTCGAGCGGAATCGATATTTCGGCGACCACGCCGTCCGGCCGGAATTCATGGGTCACCTCGCTGGAAATGACCTTGGCCAGGCTGCGGCGGATCAGGATCGAGCCGAAGCCATGGCGTTCGGGCGGCGCAACCCGCGGGCCGCCGCTTTCGCGCCAGGCCAGCAACAGACGCCGTGCATCCTTCCTGCCTTGTACCCTCCAATCGAGATCGACCTTTCCGGAAGAAACCGAGAGCGACCCGTATTGCAGTGCGTTGCTTGCCAGTTCATGCAGGATCAGCCCTAGCCCGACTGCCTGGTCGGGTGAGAGCAGGACATCGGCGCCGGAGATCGCCATCCGCGATTGTCCGGCGGCTTGGAACGGCTTTAGCTCGATCTCCACCAGCTCGCGGATGCCGATGCCGCGCCACTCGCGGTCCGACAGCAGGCTGTGCGCAACGCCCAGTGCCTGCAGCCTGGCGCTGAAGGCTTGGAGGAATTCGCTTGGCTGGCGGGCATGGCGAACGGTCTGCGTCGCCAGCGCCTGTACGGTTGCCAAAGTGTTCTTGACGCGGTGGTTGAGCTCGCGCAGCAACAGCCGTTGACGTTCGTCGCCAAGTTTGCGTTCGGTAATGTCGTAGTTGACGCCGAAGATCAGCGTCGGCTTGCCCTCGCCGTCGCGTTCTATGACGCGGCCGCGCGTTGCGATCCATCGTGGCGGATCGAGGCCTTTGACACGGTATTCGCCAAAATAGTCGTCGCTGCCGGTCAGCGCGTCGCGAAAGCGTGTTTCGGTCTGGTGAACGTCGCGCAGGTCGATGGCGGTCAGGATGTCGCGCGCCCTCAGCCTGTTCGACTTGGGCAGGTTGAACAATTCGGACAGCAGGACATCGCAGTCGATCATGTCGCTGCGGATATCCCATGCCCAGCTGGCAAGCGAAGCCGCGTCAAGCGCGATAGCGCGCCGCTTTTCCTCTCGAACCAGTGCGGCCTCGGCAATCGCCGCGCTGCGGGTTGCATCCTTCAGCGTGAACAGGCTGGCGGCGAGGCCAGCCAGCGCCGACAGCTGGTCGAGCTGGACAGAAGAGGGACGTGCGTGCGACTTCCGGTCGAGCACGCACAGCGTGCCGATCAGCGCGCCGTCGACGACGATCGGCACGCCTGCGTAAAAGCGGATATGATGCTCGCCGGTGACCAGCGGATTGGCTTTGAACCGCGGATCCGCCGCCGCGTCGGCCACCACCATCGGCACGTCGCCGGCTGCGATGGTATAGGCGCAGAACGATGTCTCGGTTGCGATTTCGGTCTGGTCGAGACCGATACAGGACTTGAACCACTGCCGCTCGGCATCGACCAGCGTGATCAGTGCGACAGGCGTTTGCATCGCCGAAGCGGCAAGACCACCGATACGATCGAAATCAGGATCGGCAGCCCTGTCCAGCGCGTCGAGGCCGTGCAGCACGGCAAGGCGGTCCGCGGCGCCCACCATACGGCGAATATCGGCCGGCAGGCCCGGCGTTTTCTGGCTATTGTCGTCCACTATGCCCCCAGTGGCCGGCCCCGCTGATTGATCAGGCCAATCGGCCCGTTTGTCGCCTTGCCGAGCCGGAACTTTCGCGGCGGGGGACCGTTACCAGCCAACGCCCCGCTAGTTACGCCTGCCGGCGCCAAATATGGAGCCAGACAATGCCAAAAATCATTCCTGAAAACAAAGCCCGTCAAGGGCGGCGGGGTCGGCATGTCCTTCGTATCCTGATCGCCGCGCTGTTGCTGGCTTTTATCGCCTGGGGCGTCGCCGAAATCTACGGCTGGATGATCGAGACGCCGAAGACCGAGCAGGGCAACACGCCCAGCGGCTAGATTCTCTCCATCGCTCGTGTCAGCTCGCATTACGCAACCCCACATCACGCTACCCCACGTCAGGCAACCTTTGCCTCGGCGGCGCGCGCCGGGACGAGAACATTCAGCGCGCGCGGATGGATTTCGACGGTCGTCTCGCGATCGAGCTTTACCAGTTCGCCGTCCATGACGGCCTGAACTTTCCTGTTCGTCGAATGGATTTTCAAAACGGCGCGGTTTGCCTGATGGATTTCGACATGCTCGTTGCCGCGCCATTTCCCACGGGCGACGTCAAAGAGGAACCTGATCAATTCGCCGCGCCGCCGTGCCACGGTGACATAGATGCCCAGCACGCCGCCTGCCGGATTATCGGCATAGGGCAGGTGGCCCTCGCCGAACAGATTGTTGGTGATGCCGATACCGGTGATCCGGGTTCTGATCTCGGCCTCACCGATCGTCAGCGTTACTTTCATCGCCGGTGGATTGTTGATCGTTGCCCAAGCGGCTCGCACCGAGGCACGCATCTTCCCCAGCCGCGAGCCGAATTCCATCTTCTGGCGCAGTTGCACCATCCTGGCGTGCATGCCGATCGAGAATTGATGCACGAAAGGCCGGCCGTTGGCTGTTGCAATGTCAATCGCCATCACCTCGCCGTCCGCAAACGATTTCAGTGCCGCATCGAGGGTCTGCGGAATACCGAGGCCGCGCGCAAAAAGGTTCATTGTGCCAGCCGGCAGAATTGCCAGCGCCTTCTCCCCATTCATCAAACGGGCTGCCGCGGCCGAAATAGTGCCGTCGCCGCCGCCCGCCAGCACGACGTCGATGCCGCGCCTGGAAGCTATGCCGTCCAGCGTGGCGACGATATCCTTGCCGGCGACGATTTCGATATCGATCGAGTGGCCGGCAGTCTCAAGCGTGCCGCGCATCCGGCTGGCGAAGGCCTCAAGATCGATGGTGCGCAGGGTGCCCCCGTCCTTGTTCAGCACCGCTGCAAACCGCATGGCCGTTCCATTTTCCAGCACCTATCGGGCCGGGACGGGGCCCAGCCGGGAGTGGAACGGGGCGGCCGAGAAAATGTTCCGTTCGACCAGCGCGGCGAATCCGAGAACCATTGACATCGCACGGGGTGCACCACGGCTTTTTTCGGAACAACAGTGTGGTCACAACGTTGTGAACATGCAGAAGACGCTGCGCCCGCAGTGACGCCAGGCGGGCAGGGCGTGCACGAAATCACCGACGAGGAGACACTAAGATGATCCGCACCCTTTTAACCACGACAGCAGTCGCAACATTGATTGCGACGGGTGCATTTGCGCAATCGGCGACGACCCCGGCGCCGGCGCAACCACCCGCCGCCCAGGATACCGCTCCGGCGATACGTGCCGAGGGCAGCCTTGCCACCAACATCATCGGCGAATCCGTCTATAATGGCACCGGCGACGATGCCCAGAATATCGGCAAGGTCAGCGACGTCGTCTTCGACGAGCGCGGCGAGGTAAAATCCGTCGTCATCGGCGTCGGCGGTTTTCTTGGCATAGGAACCAAGAACGTCACTTTCGACTACAGCAAGATGCAATGGGCCGAAAGAAATGGCGACCGTTGGCTGATAGCGCAAACGACGAAGGATGAGTTGACGGCCCAGCCGGATTTCGACCGGACTCCTTACGATCCACCTCCGCCACCAGCTTCGGCCGATAATGCGGCGCCTGCCGCCCCTTCCACCAGCGCGCAAAATACAACCCCTGCGCCTGCCGCGCCGGCTGAGCCAGTGAAGCGCGCCGAAGGCAATCTCGCCACCAATATCATCGGCGAGACCGTCTACAACGGCACCGGCGACGACGCCCAAAACATCGGTGACGTGAACGACATCGTCATCAACAAGGAAGCCAAGGCGCAATCGCTGATCATCGGTGTCGGCGGCTTCCTCGGCATCGGCGAAAAAAACGTCGCCTATGATTTTGACAAGGCGCAATGGGCCGAAAGGAACGGCGATCGCTGGCTGGTCGCGCAAACGACCAAAGAAGAGCTGCAGGCGCAGCCGGACTTCGACCGCAAGCCCTATGATCCGGCCCCGGCAACCACTGCGTCGAATGATGCCGCGGCTACTGCGCCCGCCACCGTCACGCCTACCGTGACGGCCAGCAACACCGCGACGACCAACAACACTGACCAAGCCAGCAAGACGGCTCAAAACGCTCCGGCAGCAGCGCCTCCGGCTAACTCGGCGGCCGACCAGACCAAGACCGGGTCGATCGACAAGTCGACGCTAACCGAAATGCCGATGGGCGAAATCCGGGCCGAGGATCTGGTTGGAACAACCGTTTACGGCGCCAACGATGTCAACGTCGGCGAAATTGGCGATATCGTGCTGGGCAGCGACAAGAAGGTCGACGCAGTCATCATCGACGTCGGCGGCTTCCTTGGCGTCGGCGAGAAGGAGGTGGCGGTCGGCATGGACAACCTGAAATTCATGACCGACAAGAACGGCAAGCGCTATCTCTACACGAACTTCACCAAGGAGCAGCTTGAGGCGCAGGCCCCCTATGACAAGGCCACCTATGCGCAAAGTCGCGACAAACAGCGCATGATCATGCGCTAAGCTGCACACAGGCCGACAGAGAAGCCGGCGCCGGCCACGGCGCGGGCTTTGCTTATCTCGAGGGAAAGCCGGCGACATGGCCGGCAACGCCATTGTCCGTCAATTCGGCGAGCGCCAGAGACTGGTCGAGATGCTCGGCCCGCCAGGCGAGCAACTTCTCGGCAAATTCCAACCGCGCCGGCAGATAGGCTGGGTCGTCAGCGACGTTGGTCAACTCGCCGGCTTTTTTTTCAAGGTCGAAGAGCAAGGGCGGCAGGCCGCCGCCGAAATGCACATATTTGAACTTTTGCGTGCGGATGACAGCGAAATTGCACTGACGCGGACCGATGCCGAAATACCGTTCGGCATCACCATCCGCGATCGAGCGGAAATCGAACTCCCAATGCGCCGTATCGCGCCAATTGTCCGGCTCCGTTGCGTCCAGGAAAGGCGCCAGCGAGCGGCCGTCGAGATGCGGCAGCACTTCGCCGCCAGTGAGCTCGAGCCCAGTGAGCTCGAGCAAGGTCGGCGCCAAATCCACCGCCTCGGTGAAGCGGTCGACGCTGCTGCCGGCAGCCTTGGGGCGGCGCGGATCGCGAATGATCAGCGGAATATGGAAGCTGCCGTCGAAGAAACCGCCCTTGCCCAGCATGAAATGATCGCCCATCATCTCGGCGTGGTCTGAGGTCAGCACGATGACGGTGTCGTCCCACGCATCGGCCGCCTTGACCGCTTGCCAGACACGGCCAAGCTGCGCGTCGACCTCCGAGATCATGCCGTAATAGAGCGCCCGGATGCGGCGAAAATTATCGTCGCCCCAGTCGCGCACCTTGCCCTCCGAGCCGGGACGGAATTTCGACCGTTCCTGCCGGTCAAGTTCATAGGCGAGATAAGGGTGGCTTGCTGCTTCGGCCTGCCAGCTTTCGGCGCGGTCAAAAGCTGGACCGATGGCCGGATCGTACATGGCGTTGTAAGGCGCCGGCACGATGAAGGGCGGGTGGGGGCTGATGAAGGAAAGATGCGCGAACCACGGCGTATCGCGCTCCTGCTCGCCGAGCCAGCGGATGAATTCGCCGGCCAGGAAGGCCGACGGCGTCTCGTCTTTCGAATAGATTGGCGGAGCGTTGCTGAATCCCGCCGTCGTTTTCCAGGATTTCGCCCACCGGGCGGTGGATGGCGGGGGAGCCGGCGCCGGCATCGACGCCGCGCGCCTTGAGCCATGACAGCCAGGGCTTCTGGTGCTCGGGCAGAAGCTGACGCACGGTGAAGCCGGGCAGCACGCCTTCATAGCTCTTCAGCTGCGGGTCGCCAGGCGCCAGCGTGCGCGGGTCGCGCGCCATGTCCGTATAACCGAAGAGCGTCGGATCATAGCCGAAGGCGCGCGCCCAGAGCGCTATGTTGCCGTGGCGGGCATCGAGCGGTGTGCCGTTGCGGCAGACACGATTGTTCATCTGGTAGAGGCCGGTGTAGAGGCAGGCGCGCGCCGGCGAGCAAGGTGCGGCGCCGCCATAGTGCTTCTGGAACAAAACGCCCTCGGTAGCCAGCGCGTCGGCATTCGGCGTCTTTACCACCTTGTGCCCAGCAGCGGACAGGCAGTCGCCGCGCCACTGGTCGCAGGTGATCAGGAGAATGTTGGGGCGTTTTCCACTCAACCGCGGTATCCTCACGCTGGCTACATGCGTCGCTCATGGAGCGCAATTTCGGCGAGTATGCAAGCCGGTCCAGTTTGCCGAATGGTGAACAAAACCTGCTTCGTCGTTCACTTTAACAGCACAGTCCATTCTGTGTTTGCCGCCTTTGCGGCCAGGAGGCGGATGCTCATATTTGCGTGGACAGCGGCAAGGGCCGCACCGGCACAAGGAAAGGAGCAGAAACATGCTCGACCAGGTCAAGGGCCTGCATCACGTCACCTCGATGGCCAGCGATGCGCGCCAGAACAATGAATTCTTCACCGGGACGCTCGGCCTGCGGCGGGTCAAGAAAACCGTCAATTTCGACGCACCCGATGTCTACCACCTCTATTACGGCGACGAGGTCGGCACGCCCGGCTCGGTGATGACCTATTTCCCGTTCCCGAACATTGGCAAAGGCCGCCATGGCGTCGGCGAAGTCGGTACCACCGCTTACTCGGTGCCCGAGGGCACGCTTGGCTATTGGGAGAAACGGTTTGCCGAGCAAGGTGTCACCGGGCTGTCCGGCGAGGAGACGTTCGGCGAGAAGCGTCTTGTCTTCGCCGGTCCCGACGGCGACGGGTTTGCACTGGTCGAGGACAGAGCGGACAGCCGTGCGCCATGGGCCAAGGGTGGCATTCCCACCGACGAGGCGATCCGCGGTTTTCACTCGGTGTCGCTCAGGCTGAAAGATGGCGGCGCCACCGAAGAGCTGCTGAAATTCATAGGTTATGAGGAGGTCGACAAGTCCGGCAACGTCAGGCGGCTGGCGGTGAAGAACGGCAACGGCGCCGACGTCGTCGATATCGAATCGCTGCCAGGGGCCGGCTTCGCCAATCTCGGCGCCGGCTCGGTCCACCATGTCGCTTTCGCCGTCGAGAACCGCGCCAAGCAGCTCGAAGTGCGCAAGGCGCTGCTCGATACAGGTTATCAGGTGACGCCGGTGATCGACCGCGATTATTTCTGGGCGATCTATTTCCGCACACCGGGCGGCGTGCTGTTCGAAGTCGCCACCAACGAGCCGGGCTTCGACCGCGACGAGGATACCGCCCATCTCGGCGAGGCGCTGAAACTGCCGTCGCAACACCAGCATTTGCGGCCCTATCTCGAGCAGCATCTGCAGAAACTGGAAGATTGAGGACAAGGTCATGAGCAAGGATTCGTATATTCACAAGGTGCTGCCCGGTTCGCCTGATGGCGCGTTGCTCTTCGTCTTTCATGGCACCGGCGGCGACGAGGCCCAGCTTCTGTCGCTTGGGCGCGATCTTGCGCCGCAAGCGACGATCGTCGCCCCGCGCGGCGATGTCTCGGAACAAGGCGCCGCACGCTTCTTCCGCCGGACCGGCGAGGGCGTTTACGACATGGGCGACCTCACGCGAGCGACGGACAAGATGGCCGGCTTCGTCAAGGCGCATGTCGAGGCGGCAAAGCCATCTTCGGTGCTCGGCCTCGGTTACTCCAACGGCGCCAACATCCTGGCCTCGGTGCTGTTTGCCGAGCCGTCGCTGTTCGACGCAACGGTGCTGATGCATCCGCTGATCCCGTTCGAGCCGGAGGTCAAGGGCAGCCTTGGCGGCAGCCGCATCCTGGTCACCGCCGGCAGGCGGGACCCGATCTGTCCGCCTGATTTGACGGCGCGGCTTGAAGCCTATTTGCGCGCCGATGGCGCCGATGTCACAGTCGAGTGGCATGACGGCGGCCATGAGGTGCGGCCAACCGAGATCGAGGCGGCGCGGCGGTTGTTCGCCCTTGCGCCGGATGAAAGGACCGCAAGCCATGTCTGACCTATTGCCGGAGATCGAGCTGGAGGACCGCGGCTCGAAGGGCCGCTACTTCCTGCGTGGGCCGGGCGGCGCCGAGGCGGAGATGACCTTCACCAAGATCGGTGAGCACCAGATCATCATCGACCATACCGAAGTGCCGGATGCATTTCGCGGCCAGGGCGCGGGGCTTCGCCTGGTCACCCGTGCCGTCGAGGATGCACGTGCGGCGGGCAAGACGATCATCCCGCTTTGCCCGTTCGCCAATGCTCAATTCCGCCGCCATCCGGAATGGGCGGACGTGCTGAAGCGGTAAGAGGCAGCCCCTCGATGAATGACAGGAGAAAGGGTGCGCGGCTTTACCGCGTGCCCCTTCGGCCATTGGCGGCGTACAAACACAAGGCAAACATACGGGATTTGCGCAGAGCGCCCGTCTTGCCTAAGTATTGCCAACAAACCGGCTCGCCGTCTGCGGTCCGACCACTTCAACCGAATGGCCCTCCATGACCGAATCCGATCTCGTTCCCGTCTTCGACGGCCACAACGACACGCTGCTCAGGCTCTACCAGTCGAAGGATGCGGACGTCGAAAAGCTGTTCGTCGAGGGGACGCCGGGTGGCCATATCGACCTGCCACGCGCGAAGAAAGGCGGATTTGCCGGCGGCATGTTCGCGATCTTCCCGCCGCCTGTCGAGAAATCCAAACGCGGCGCCGTGCCGCTGGCACCGAGCGACAGCGAGCCCTTGCCGCCCGAGGTTCCTCGCGCCGATGCGCTCAACTCCACCGTAGCGATGGCCTCGATCCTGTTCAGGCTGGAGCGGGCTTCGGCGCTTACCGTCTGCCGCAGCGCCGGCGATGTGAGGAAGGCGATGGCGCAAGGCTCGATTGCGGCGGTGTTCCATATCGAAGGGGTCGAGGCGATCGACCCTGAGCTCACCTTGCTCGACGTTCTCCACGCAGCCGGCTTGCGCTCGCTCGGCATCGTCTGGAGCCGTCCCAATGCCTTCGGCCACGGCGTGCCGTTCCGCTTCCCGTCGTCGCCCGATACAGGGCCGGGGCTGACCGATGCCGGCAAGGCGCTGGTGAAAGCCTGCAACCAGCTGAAGATCATGATCGATCTTTCGCATCTCAACGAAAAAGGTTTCCGCGACGTCGTCGAGATCAGCGACGCACCGCTGGTCGCGACCCATTCCAACGTGCACGCGATCTGCGGCCATTCGCGCAATCTCACCGAATGGCAGCTCGGCGCGATCCGCGACTCCGGCGGCATGGTCGGGCTGAACTTCGCCACCGGGTTCCTACGAGAGGACGGCAGGATGAACGCCGACACCAGCCTCGACATCATGATGCGCCATGTCGATTCGCTGCTGCAGGCGCTGGGCGAAGACGGCGTCGGCCTAGGCTCGGATTTCGACGGCGCCATGATCCCGGCCGTGATAGGCGACGTTGCCGGCCTGCCAAGACTGCTCGACGCGTTCGCGGCACGCGGCTTCGGGCGCGCGCTGATCGAGAAGATCGCCTATCGCAACTGGCTCGGCATGCTGGAAAAGACCATCGGCTAAGCCTGTCGATATTCAGGTGAGGCCGGCCTGCAAACGATGGCTTCCTGCGCTTCCGGTGCTCACGTACTTAAGTACGCTCCGCCCCGGTTCTCGGAAACCATCGTTTTCGACTCGGCCTGACCTGAATCTCAACAGGCCTAGGCGGGAATTACTAGGCGCCCATGCGCTTCAGCCAGTCCTGGCCGACGCCGCGGTCGCGGATGATCGGCAGCGGATCGGTGGAATCCAGCCGCGCACAGATGCGGTAGACTTCCAGCGTTTCGGCGTCCATCTCGCCGCGCTTGTAGAAGAACATGGCCGCGGCATAGCGGGTTCGGCCCGACCATTTTTCGCCGAGCGGCATGTTGACCAGCTGCCACTGCTCGGCGGCTTCGGCATCGATTTCGCGACTGTAAGTGTCGTCAGTCATCTCTTAAAATCCGCGGGCGGATTGGCGGTGCGGCGGTCGAGCCTGACGAACGGCCGCGGCACCAGTTTGGCACGCTTCAACAGCTGGTGATACCGCAGCTCGCGCCTGGCATAGATCTCGACCCAAAGGTCCGCTGCAGGCGGGGGCGCCGATCTGGTCCACGCATCGCCGGGATCGCCACCTTTTGCCAACGGTGCCTTCGACATCGTTTTCTCCAAGGATGCCTATCTCGACGAGAACATTCGAACCCGAGCAGCCCTGCAGAAGGTGCTTGACAGTGGCGAGCACCATCCCACTGATCTTCGCGGCCGAAGCCGGTCGGCTAGCCGGCGATGCTGGAGACCATCACCCGATGAAGACAACAGAGGCGCGCGAAGCCCTCCTCGAACCGGCGCGAAAAAGCGATTCCGAAAAGCGCGGCCGCAAGGCGTCGAAAGAGACAAGGCAGCTTCAACTGATCGAAGCGACAATCGATTCATTGGCCAAGCGCGGCTATTCGGAAACGACTATGGCCGACGTCGCCGACGGCGCCGGCTTGTCGCGCGGCATCGTCAATTTCCATTTCGAGAGCAAGGAGAAGCTGCTCGTTGCCACTTTGCAATACATGTATGACGAGTATTCGGCGCATTGGCGCAGCGCCTTGCAAAAGGCCGGCGATGATCCCGCCCGCCAGTTGCAGGCATTGGTCGCGGCCGATTTCGACCGCTCGATCTGCAACAAGCGCAAGCTGGCTGCCTGGTGTGCCTTCTGGGGCGAGGCCAAATCGCGGCCGAAATATCAGGCGCTGAGCAGCGCACGCGATGCCGTCTACCAGAACATCTTCATCGATCTTTGCGCGGCGCTCAAGCAGAGCGGCTTCTATGCCTATGAACCACAAGTCATGGCGCTGGCGCTCAGCGCCATGCTGGATGGTCTGTGGCTGCGTTTGATGATGGGCACCGAAGACACCACACGCGAGACGGCACTGCAGGCCGCGAACGAGTTCCTGTCCGCGGCATTCCCCAAGCACTATCCGAAATCTGCAGCCAGCGGTGCCAAGCCGGCGTGAAACAATCAAAAGAGGATGGAACAGCAATGAAGACATTGACGCGACCTCTGAGAGCGCTGGTGGCTTCGGCTGCGGCGCTGGGGCCGGACAAGGACCTCGTTTTGTTTGACCAGTCCCGTTACGAGGACCCCGGTTCCCATCCTCAGCCGGTGGCGCCTGAGCTCAAGCAGCGGTGGGTCGCGGAATTCGAGAAGATCAAGGCCGGCTGATGAAGTCCACGATCGAACGAGCCGATGTGGCCATCCTCGGCGCCGGCTTCACCGGTTTGTCGGCAGCGCTTGAGCTGAAGAAGGCTGGCGTCGATTTCGTGGTGCTCGAAGCCCGCGACCGTGTCGGCGGACGCGTCGAAGCCGTGCAGAACGGGCTCGGCGAGCGGATCGACAGCGGCGGCCAGTTCCTGTGCGAAGACATGCCGGAATTGATGGCGCTGGTGCGAGCGCGCCGCAAGACATTGGTCGAGACCCATGTCGCAGGCGAATTCGTCACGCAGCCGCGAATGAGCGAGGCGCAAGCCGGGCGCACTTACGGCACCGCGATGCGAATACGCGAGCGGATGAATGCGATCGCACCGAACGACCCGGCCATTGCCGGCTTGACGGTCGCGGCATGGCTCGATCGCCAGGCCGATCCCGACGATGCCAAGGCCGCCTTTCGGTCGATGATCGAGGGCCTGTGGTGCCTGGCAATGGAAAGGCTGCCGCTGTGGTACCTGATCGACAATGATCGACGCGTCACCAACGAGGTGTCGGAGCTGCAGTATTTCGTGCGCGAAACCATGCATTCGCTGGCGGATGATCTTGCGCGGGATCTCGGCGATCGACTGCGGCTGAATACAGCTGTCGAGGCCATTGAGGACGGGCCGGGAGGGGTTCGCGTCGTTTCGCCTGCCGGCGCGATCGAGGCACGAGCGGTACTGGTCGCCGTACCGCCGATGATGGCCTCGAGAGTGGATTTCGTGCCGCCGCTGCCGGCTGTGCTGAAGAGAGCCCTCGGCGTCTGGCAAAGCGGCGCGGTGATCAAAATGCTGGTGCGCTATCCCAAGGCTTTCTGGCGCGACAGGGGCTTGAGCGGCATGGTGATGTGGCGCGATCCGCACGGGCTCTTTGCCTGCGATGCAAGCAGGGACGAGGATCATGCAGCACTTGTCGTCTTCATCGGCGGGCCGCTGGCGCAGCGCTGGCGGGATCTGGACGACGCAGCGTTACGCGCAAAGGTGACATCAAAGCTGGAAGAGGCGCTCGGTATCGAGGCGGCCGGCATTATCGATCTCAGCTATCGCGACTGGACCGGGGATCGCTGGAGCGGCGGCGGTTACAGCGATCTGATCGTCGATGCGACGGCAACTGATGCCGAACGCATTATCCGTGCTGGCGCGTCGCCGATCCATTTCGCCTCGTCGGAGCTGTCGCCATCATTTCCGGGCTACGTCGAGGGCGCCATCGTCGCCGGCCGCATTGCTGCGCTAGAAATTATTCAGTCGGCCATCGCCATCAGAGCCTCAGGGTCATAAGCGAGGCGGATCGAGCTGCCGACCGGAATCGACGCGCATTGCGACGAGCTCAGCCTGCTGGTCAGGCCGCTGATCAACATGTGCGTAATGTCGCCGCCGCTGATCATCACGCGCGAGCAGATCGACGACATGGTGTCGATCTTGCGCGAAGGCATTTCGCGCACGATGGACGATCTGCGCCGGGAAGGGGGTCTGGGAGGAATAGGCGTTTATCGCCGGCGGCCTTGTCGACGTCTTGCCTTTGCTGGCGGCGGCCGTGGCGTCCAGATCGGGTTTCCTGGAGGCGAACTGCCGTCTTTGAACTATGCGTGGTGTACCCGCGTTCTGGCGGCCTTCTGCGCCGCCGCCTTCCTTCCGCTGGCGCCTTTCGTCTCGGCGGCTTTCCTTGCGGCTGCGGAACGCTCCTCGGCCGTCCGGCGCGAGGCCGCACGCTTGGCCTGCTGCGCCAGCGCCTCGTGCGACGCCGTGCTCTTCGGCTCGTGCTCGAGCACCTTAGAGACGGCTTTCGAGACCCGCGGGCGGCGTTTCGGCTTGCGTTCGCCCTGGCCGGCCTCATAGGCGTATTCGGCGCTTTTGCGCGTGCTCTCCTTCACCTTGCCCTTTTTGGGTGGGGGCAGGTCTACACCTGCGCGTCTCGCCTCGGAAAGCCCGATGGCGATAGCCTGCTGTGTCGAGCGCGCGCCGTGCTCGCCGCGGCGGATTTTATCGATCTCCTCGTGCACGAACTCGCCGGCCTGCGTGCTCGGCGATTTGCCCTCGCGCTTGTCCTTTCGGGCCTTCTCTATGGTTTTCTTGTCCGGCATTGTCTTTCTCCCACATACGGGCTGCGACAGCCATTCGGGTTGCAGCTGCGCGCGGTCTTATGAGGATCATAACGCGTTGAGGACGCAAATGATCCCGGCACTGGTGAGCCACGCCCCGGCTGTCAGGACGTCGACGCCGATCTGTCCGAAATCAGATGGCGCAAGAACCATTGGGTAGCGAGATCCGCGACTTCGTCCAGGGCGCCGGGTTCTTCGAACAGATGTGTCGCGCCAGGGACGATGGCGAGCTCCTTCTCGCTGCGGAGCGCCGCCAGCGCCGAGCGGTTGAGCGCGATCACTTGCGTGTCCGCGCCTCCGACGACGAGCAAGGTCGGCGCCCGAACGCGCGGCAGGGCGAGCGCTGCAAGATCGGGCCGGCCACCACGCGAAACCACGGCCGCGGCCTGGTCGGGCCGCTCGGCCGCCGCCACCAGGGCGGCACCGGCGCCCGTGCTCGCGCCGAAATAGCCAAGACGCAACCCCGATGTGTCCGGCGAGGCATCGAGCCAATCCGTGACGCCGACCAGCCGGTCGGCGAGCAGTCCGATATTGAAGCGCAACTCGGCCGTGACCTGGTCGATCCGCTCCTCTTCGGCCATCAACAGGTCGACGAGGAAGGTGGCGAGGTTCGCCTCGTTCAGCCTTCCGGCCACGTAGCGGTTGCGCGGGCTGTGGCGGCTGCTTCCGCTGCCGTGGGCGAAGAGCACAAGGCCACGAGCATCCGAGGGCAACGAAAGATTGCCCTCAAGCGTGACAGGCCCCACGGGAACATGCACGATGTGCTCGCTATGCCGGTGCATATCCACCTCCGCTATGTCGATCTGGTACCAGGCACCGGACCCGCGCTCGCGCGCCCGGCCAATTCTTCTTCGGAAGCGGCAGGCTTGTCGGAAGCCGCAGGCTTGGGCACGCAGCTGGCGAGGAGCGCGCGGACCTCTTCATCGCTCGTTTGTGAGAAATCCACGTACCAGCGCCCGACACCCAGCAACGGCTCTGGTGTCGTCGCGCAAACGACCTCGTCGGCGTCCGCCCGCATCGCGTCGCAAGTGTCGGGGCTACCGACGGGAACGGCCGCGACAATATGGGCGGCGTGGTTTTTTCGCAGCGCCTTGATCCCGGCCCGCATGGTCGATCCGGTCGCAAGCCCGTCATCCACGAGGATAATGGTCCGTCCATTCAACTGCGGTGGGGGGCGCCCGTCCCTATAGAGGTGCTCGCGGCGCAGAAGCTCTTTTTCCTCCTTTGCGGCGACCGCGTCGATGACATGTGGCGGGATCGCGAGACCGCTGACGATTTCGTCGTTCAGGACACGTACGCCTGAGGGCGCAATCGCCCCCATGGCCAGTTCCTCGTGACCGGGGACGCCGAGCTTGCGCACGACGAAGACGTCGAGCGGTGCCTTGAGTGCCCGCGCGACCTCGTAGCCGACCGGCACGCCGCCTCGGGGCAGCGCCAATACGATCACGTCGTCGCGGCCGGCAAAGCGAACGAGCTCCCCGGCGAGTCGCCGCCCGGCCTCGCGGCGATCTGAAAAGATGATAGCCATGACCTTCAATCCGCGTGCATCTGTTTTCCCGGTAGATGTTTTGTCACCAGCCTGCGGCCACATGCCGTGGGATGGCTGCGGCACCGGTACCATTTTGGAACTCGCTCGCTGCCTGGACGTTCCAAGAATAGTTTCGATCGCGAGGTGCCGGCACCGGCACGGGTTAGCGCGGATCGGGAAGATCGAAGATAGCGATCCGTACATGCCTCGTCCGGCGATTTCGCGATGCGCGGCAACAGGCGCGTCTGGCGGCTTGTTGCCTCAGCAATCAGAGAGAGGAATGTCCCATGCAAGTTCAGGAGATCATGAGCCGTCGGACCGAACTGGTCGGCCCGAACACTACAATCAGGGATGCCGCCCGGAAAATGCGGGCCGACAATCTCGGCGCCCTTCCGGTCGGCGAGAATGACAGGCTGGTCGGCATGGTGACAGACCGCGACATCGTGATGCGCGGTGTCGCCGAGGAGCGCTCAGCCGGCAACACGACCGTTCGCGAGGTCATGTCCGAGCATGTCTATTGGTGCTTCGACGACGCCGATATCACCGATGCGGCGAAGATCATGGCCAAGCATCAGGTGCGTCGTCTTCCGGTGATCAACCACGACAAGCGCCTCGTCGGCGTCATTGCCCTGGCCGACCTCGGGCGGACCGATAAGGAAGCCGCCAAAATCGCTCTCGAAGGCGTTTCCGAGGCAACGGACGATCCCCGGCGCTAGACGCTCGCCTGAGCGGTTGCCGCCGTGCTCGCCGTTCTCCCTCCCTCGGGGGTGAACGCAGCCTGCTCAGGCAGCCTTCAGTTTGGCTACTATCGCGCTTTCACTTCTATGCGGCGTGTCTTGTCCTTTGCAGCGGGATTCTTCGGAAGCTCGACAGTCAAAACGCCGTTCCTGAAAGTGGCCTGCACCTTGTCGGCATCGATCTCCGCTTCCAGGGGGATCGTCCGCTGAAACCGGCCATAACTGCGTTCGCTGTAGGTGTGGCCGCGGTCGCTTTCCTTGTGCTCCGAACGCTTCTCGCCCGTAATGGAGAGGGTGTTGTCGCGCAGCTTGAGCTCAACATCCTTCTGCTCGAGCCCCGGCAATTCGGCGGTGACCTTATAGGCTTGGTCTGTTTCATATACGTCGACGCTCGGCCAAAGATCGCTGGCCGTAGTCGCTTCGGCCATTGGCGCAAAGAAGTCGTCGAACAGGCGATCGATCTGCCGGTGGAATGACGTGAGTGGGTCTCGCGCGGACGGGTAGAGGCTGCGCGATGGCGTCCTGGGCGCCAAATCGTGATGTGCCATGGTTCTTCTCCTGTTTTTCGTGTCTGCATCACTCGTCGCCATGTGATCGGCGACGGCAAACAAAACTCGTCCACCCATGAGGATGTTCCGAGCGTCGGCCAAGAAAGGCGGTCGAAAAAACAGCGGCAAAAAGCCGGCCCGAATCCCCTCATGACGAAACCTCCGACAATGAATGCGCACCAGGACATGCGCATCGGGGAACAACGGGCAGGCACGGCTGTTTGGTCATATCAGCCTAGTCGGATTTGAATGGAAGGAGGATTTCGATGAACGCCACCGGACTCGACGTATTCGACAAGACACTGCAGACCACGAACATCTGGCTCGACGAGATCATGGACGAGATTGGACCGGATCGGCAGGTCGCCTGGCACGTTCTCGGCGCGGTGCTGCACGCCCTGCGCGACCGTATGCAACCGGATCTTGCAGCCCACCTAGGCTCGCAGCTGCCGATTCTGGTGCGCGGCGCCTTCTATGACCAATATCAGCCTTCCAAAGCTCCCGAGAAGATGCGGTCGCTCGACGAGTTTCTGGCCAAGATCAAGGCGGAGCTGGAATTTGCCCGTCCGGTCGATTCCAAGGATGCATTCAGGGTCGTGTCCAAGGTGCTCGCCCATCACGTCGGAGAAGGACAGATGCACAAGGTCTGGGAATCCCTGCCAGGAGAGATAAGACGCGTCGCTGAAGCTCAGCAAGCGGCGTGAACGGCGCCGCGCGGGTTTCTCGGTCGCAACCTTCTTGGGGAGATAGCAATGCCACTCACCCTTATCAGCCCGGCGTTCCGGGCAGGCGGAAGAATTCCCGAAAAATATGCGCGTGACGGCCAGAACGTCTCGCCGCCGCTGAAGTGGTCCGGTGTCCCGGATGGTACCAAGAGCCTTGTTCTTGTCGTGCGGGATCCCGATGCGCCAAGCGGGATTTTCGGGCACTGGGCGGTGTTCAATATCCCGCCGGATGCCGGCGGACTCGCCGAGGCCGAAGACGGCAAGCCCGGTCCATCGGCCCTCAGGCAAGGCACCAACGATTTCGGCAATGCCTATTACGATGGTCCGCAGCCGCCTGCAGGGCATGGCGTCCACCATTACCACTTTCTGCTGGCCGCGCTCGATGTGCCGAGCCTCAGCGTTCCGGGGCAGGCGGGCGTGCATCAGGTCTGGAAGCAAGCCCAGAAACACGCATTGGAGGAGACGGAGTTGGTCGGAACCTACGAACGGCCGGCGTGACGCGGGCCGTGCCGGTCGCCGCCTTCACAATGTAATCTGGGCAAGCGGTTTTCGGGCAGGGCCGTGGATGACCGAACCGTCGGCGGCGAAGATCGAGCCGTGGCAGGGACAATCCCAGGTGTGGTCCGCATTGTTCCAGGTCACGGTGCAGCCCTTGTGGGTGCACGTCGCCGAAACCGCCTGGAGTGCGCCTTCGGTGTCTCTCCACGCCGCAATCTTTTCGTCTCCCCTGACGATCACGCCACCCATGCCGGGCGCAATGTCGTGGGTGCTCGAGACGATCGATTGGCTGCGGCCATTCTTGTGGAAGCCCTCGGGATAGGGCCGCGCCGGATCGTAGAGTTTTTGCAGTGGGCTCGGGCGGTCGCAAATCAGGTCGGCGATCATCGTGCCCACGGCCGTCCCGTTGGTGATGCCCCAGGCGTTGAAGCCCGTGGCAATGTGGAAGCCGGCGGCCTTGGCGGGATCGGGTTCGCCGGCATATGGGATCCTGTCGGCCGTATCATAATCCTCGTTGCACCAGCGCCACGCGACGTCGCCGACCGGAACGTTCTTTCTTGCCCATTTTTCCAGTTCGACAAACCGCTTCGCCACGTCGCCATCCCAGCCGGTGTTGAATTTGGGGCCAAGCACGACCAGCAGCGGACCTTCGGCATCACGGCCCGTGCGGATGGAATGCGTCGGGTCGTCGATGCCGATGAACATGCCGTCGACAGGGAGGGGATCATCGAGCCGAAAGGCCATCACGGTGTGGCAGCGCGGTTGCGTCCGGTTCGCCATGCCCATGGGGCTCTTCACCGTCATGTTGGTGGCGACGACGACGTGCCCGGCATCAACGGCGCCGCCATCTGTGACGACGCGCCAGCGGCTTGCCTCGTCGATCGAGGTGGCGCGGCTGTTTTCGAAGATCCGACCGCCGCGGGCCGTCACCGCTTCCGCCAGGCCAACCAGATACATCGCCGGATTGAACTGCGCCTGATCGGGGAACCGTAATGCCGCGGCCGTTTCGAAAGGCAGCGGTGCGCGTTCGAGAACCTCGGCCTCCAGCCCGACCTGGCGCGCGGCCTCCGCCTCGGCCGCGACCTTCGCGCGCCGGCTTTCATCGCAGGTGTACGTATAGGCGTCCTTGCTCTCGAAATCGCAGACGATGGCGCAGTTGTTAACCCAATCGCGGATTTGTCGGGCGCCGGCGGAATTCGCATCGGCATAGGTCTGCGCCAGGTCCCGGCCAACGCTGTCGATGAGATGACGATAGATCAGCGCATGCTGCGTGGTGATCTTGGCCGTCGAGCGGCCGGTCACCTGTCCGCCCGTGCGCAGGCCTTCGAGGACGACCACCGACCGGCCCGCCTCGCAAAGCCGAAGCGCCGTCGTCAGCCCGACAATTCCAGCACCCACGACAACGGCGTCCGCATGGATCGAACCTTCGAGCTGGGGATAGTTCGTGGACCTGGCCGCCGCCACCCAACAGCTTCCCGGTTTTCCCAAGAGAATGGCCATTTCAACCGCGTTCCTTGCGTCTCGATGCACTTCCATCGACAACCGCGCCGGCACGGGAACGTTCCCGAGGTTCGTCGCTTTCAATCGATCTCTCGCCACCCCGGGTCAGAAAAGCACCGGGAAGATGCGAGGTGCAGGCCATCACCCAGGTGATCGCCTCGCGGTCGTATTCGTCGCCGGAGCGCCAGTCCTCGAAGAAGGCGTTCAGCCTATCGACACGCCCCGGCCAGATGCCGGCGGCCTGCAGGCCGAGCGATACGCCGTAATTGGTGAAGGCGAACTTGGTATCGCGCAGCCATGGGGCGCGGCTGAAATAGCCGGGCGGGTCGACCCACATCGTTTCCAGGGTTCGCAGCGAACGCCTCGTCTGGGCGTCGGCCCACGGCTCGTCGGGAAAGAAATGGGCGAGCCACAACATCATGCCGAGGCCGAGGTCCTGCTCGATGTCGAGGGTGCGCCAATCGCGCTCCATCAGTTCACGCATTTGCGCGATCTCGGGCGCCAGTTCCTCGTCGTCGAGCATTCGGTAAGAGACGTAGCCGTCATAGGCATCCATGCTGCCGAGGCCGTAGCCGGGGTAAGGACCGCTCAAATCCTCCTGCATCTTCCAGATCACGCCGCGGCCGGGGACCACAAACGCCGGGTGAATGTCCCGCGCCAGCGTAATGCCGCGCTTGCGGTATTCCGGCTTCAGATCGCCGAGACGCGCCAGGGCGAACAGCCACATCGCCAGATAGTGGAAATACTGGCCGTCGCGATCGGCCGCTTCGCCGATCCTCAGTCCGCGCCGGCGGCCGAGCACACGCTCGACATCGGCCACCAGCCGCTCGGCCGCGTCCAGCCAGCGCTGTTCGCCAGTTTCCGTATAAAGCGAAACGTAGAGCACGACCCCGAATGCATCGGTCCACAGATACCGCAAGCCGTTGGGCCAGATGCCTTCGGCGCGCATCCAGTCGAGTTTTCGCAGGACATAGTCGACGTCACGCAGCATCGTGCCAAAGCCCGAACTGGCCGAGCCGGCCGATGTTCGGTGTCGCGCGATTGTGAGCATGCAGAATTTCGAGCATGTCTCTCCTCCGTCCGGTTGATCTGGCCAGATACCGCGAAACGATCTGATCGGCGGCGGGTTCCTTGGCCGCTTCCAACGGCGCGACCCGGGAACCCTCCGCCTGATCATGAGTTTGCGAATTGGCCTTGGACGGTGCGGGGGACCACGTGGCCCGAACTCATGCCCGGACTGGCCGAGCGGAGCAGTACAGAAAGCGACAATCGCGCGAACAAGACAAAGTGCACTGTGTCACCGTATTTGTGTTTTGGAAGTCAGTTGCCGCGTCTATTTTTCCACGGAACCTTCCAGCGAGAGCATCGTAAACAACGGGATGCGGGAGGTTGCAGCCTTTCGATCGAGGAGGCAAAGTTGCGACACCGCCAAGTCAAAGTTAACGGAGACGCCATTTTCTTTCGCGAGGACGGCCCGGCCGACGCTCCGGTGCTTCTGTTGCCGCACGGCTATCCCTGCTCGTCCTATCAGTTTCGAAGGCTGATGCCTGGACTGGCAGATCGCTGGCACACGTTCGCGCCGGATTTTCCTGGCTTCGGTTACAGCGCCACGCCCGACATGGCTGCATTCGGCTACGATTTCGATGCCTATGCCGGGTTTCTGGCGGCTTTCGCTGACGCGCTCGGCCTATCCCGCTATGCGCTGTGGCTGCACGACTATGGCTCGCAGATCGGATTGCGCCACGCCATCGCCTATCCGGAGCGCGTTGCCGCGCTTATCATCCAGAACGGCGACATCTACGAAGACGTGCTCGGCCCGAAATACGCAGCCATCAAGATGTATTGGAACGACAAGACGTCCGAGAAGCATCGCCCGCTGGAAGATGCGGTCAGCGAGGAGGGCTTCCGGCACGAGTTCATCGGTGAAGTTGGCGAGGCCGTGGCCGAGCGCGTGCCACCGGATCTGTGGAAACTCCATTGGCCTCTGATGGACACGCCAGCCCGTCGGCGGCTTGCGGTCGGCCTGATGGAGAAGCTGGAGGGGAACCTTAACTGGTTCCCGAAATACCAAGCTTATCTGCGCAAACGGCAACCGCCGACACTGATCGTCTGGGGTCCCGAGGACGGCTATATGCCGGCCGCATCGGCCCGCGCCTACAAACGCGACTTGCCGCAAGCTGAGTTCCACCTCCTCGATGGCGCCGGCCACTGGCTACTGGAAACCCATTTCGATGAGGCGCTTGCGTTGGTGCGCGACTTCCTTGCACGCGTCCACGGCTGATGACCGATGCATCCCTCGGGTAACCTATTGAAAGCATGGTGAACCGACCGGTCTGTGGCGAACCAGTCTCCGTTTGATATTTCCTGCTAACAGGCAAAAAGCAGGGTATTTGTGCGAAATGCGCGCTTTGGGCGGGCAGAACATCAATATCTTGTAGCGATGTCAGCTACTTAGTGGGAGATTTCCTGCGCGAGGCGTCAGGGAACATCGACCAGATTTGCGTGAATATTCGCGGCCGCCGGTGAATTAACAGGGAATCCGTTGTCGTTATGTGGGATGCGATTGCCGTTAGCTGGGATCGAATGTTCGTTATCCGGGAACGCGCTGCCGTCTTGCGGAAAATGAACGCGCAATAACGGTTCGAATCGCGCTTGCGAGGGAATGCAATGCTCTCACCCGGAAAGACATTGTCATAGCGCGGGAGGCGATTGTCGACTCGCAAGAGGCTATCTCAAGGCGATGAGCAGTAACCGACGGCGGGGGTGAATAGGGGTATTTTGCTGACTTGGCCGTTCATGAGACGCAGAGTGTAGTTTACGATATCTCGGTTCTGGATCGAGGCCCGGCTTTGATCTGATGGACCTAGGCCGCTCGCCGTCGATCCGGCCAGTTGTTAGGTCCGCCGCTTCAACGAACTAGCTGAGCTGAGCTTAACGATTCGGTATTGATTTGAGCGTTTCGAACTCGATCAGGTCGAGGGTAGCTGTGGTGACCTCCTCTACTCGCACGCGATGCACACAGTAGACGCCACCGGGATTGTTCGGCTTGCACAAGTTGGGAGCAGCGCATTGGCAGGGCAGCCGAGGCGCCACGATCCGATGCGGAACTCCGAGCGGCCCCCATATGTCCGGCGGTGTCAAGCCGTAAAGGCCGACGACAGGAGTCCCTACTGATGCCGCAAGATGCATGGGACCACTCTCATTTCCTAGAAAGATAACGGCGTCGCCAAGCAATGCCGTCAGTGTTTCAAGCGAGACCTTCCCAACCACGCTCGCCACAGGTGACACAGCCAATGCGAGTATTGTCTGCTCGGCTGTTGTCTCGTCCCGGCCACCAATCAGCAAAGACCGAAGGCCGGTGGCGGCATAGACTTCATCGATTGCCGCTGCAAACCGCTCCGGTTGCCAGCATCGCCCCTCAAATCGTGCCCCTGCATGGACGACGATATAGGCGTTTTTGACCAAACTCCTTTGCGCCAGGATTTGTGCGCTTTCACTTTGAGCGGCGCATGTGGGCACAAGCCTTGGTGTGGAGTCAGCGAGGTCAATGTTGAGAGCCTTTAGAGGAGAAAGATATTCGGTACAGATAGTGGATGCCGCCGTGACCACAGGTGGCGGCGTAAACGTTTGCCGGTTGAACCTCCCAGAATCTCAGTGGCCTCTCGGGAGGATCGAAGCCAACCCGCAGCGGCGCGTCGAGCAATCGGTGCAGAATCCTGGATGTCTTGGAATCACTCAGATCAATAGTGAGATCGTACCTTCGTTGGCGGAGATCAGAGACCAAGCTCAGATACGCTCTTAGCCGCTGGAAGAGGCTCTTTCCCTTGCCGCGGCGGTCGAACCCGATTGCTTCGTCCGCGATGTTTTGGCTGACTATGAACCGCCGAAGACCGGGGGCGCAAAGCATGGTCACGGTGGCATCCGGGTAGGCGAGACGTAGATTGCGCACCAAAGCTGACGTCAAAACAACGTCACCAATATACTTTGTCTGAATGATGAGAATGGACTTGACGGACAGCTGGCCAGTCGTAGCAGGCGCTCGCGATCTGCACCCGCCATGGCCGAATAGACGGACAGCGCGGCTAGCCAATGCGGCCAAAGTGCTAGCACTCATCGGCCTCAATTCCGACGCGCGGGTCGTTCGGCAGGAGGATGAGAAAGTCCGTCCGCTGGCGTGGCAGGCCAGTTCGATCCCGCGCCTGTTTCACGAAGGCCGGATCGTAGTCGAGGTGCGTCCCAGGACCGCTCCCGCCGAAGCGGTGCCTCGAACTGCACTGCGTCTTCAGGTGTGGAAGCCGGCGAGGTCTCATGCTCTCCTAGGGCGGCAAGCCGTTTGAGAAGCCTGAGAAAGTCATCGACGAAGGTGAAGATGACGGGGATCGCGACGAGGCTAAAGACGGTGGAAGTCATCAGGCCGCCGATGACAACAATTGCCATGGGTTGACGGAAACTGGAGTCGCCGCCGCTGAGACTGAGGGCTACCGGAAGCATGCCGCCGCCCATCGCGATCGTCGTCATCACGATCGGGCGAGCGCGCTTGTGGCAGGCGTCGACCAGGGCGTCGAAGCGTGAGAGGCCAGCGCGGCGTGAGATGATCGCGTATTCGACCAGCAGGATCGAATTCTTCGTCACTACGCCCATCAGCATGAGCAGCCCGATCACCACCGGCATGGAAAAGCTCGTGCCGGTCAGCACCAACGGCATCAGGGCGCCGCCGAGAGACAGTGGAAGCGCCATAAGGATCGTGACCGGTTGAAGGAAGTCGTGGAATAGGAGGACCAGCACGGCATAGATACAGAATATTCCGATCCCCATAGCGATGGCGAAACTGCCAAAGAGCTCGGAGCTGCGCTCTAATTCTCCTTGCTCGACGAGCCGGACGCCTTCCGGGAGGTTGCGAAGGGCAGGCAATGCCTGTGCCTCGCGATAGACGTCGCCGAGGATGCGCCCGTTCAACTCGAGCGATAGCGTGACATTTCGCGAGCGGTCGATGCGGCTGATTTCCGACGGGCTGCCGCCGATGCTGATCTCGGCGACCGAGCCAACATCGACGCTGCCCCTGGCGCCGGCAACGCGAAGATTGGCAATGTCATCAAACGTCGTCCGGTTGCTGGGGTCAAATCGGACACGGATAGGAAGCTGGCGCTGTGGCAGGTTGAGCTTCGCGAGCGAAGAGGAATAGTCGCCGTTGGTTGCCACGCGAACCGCCTCGGAAATCGCTTCCGCCGTCACGCCGAGAGCGGCCGCGCTGTCGAGGTTCGTGACGATCTGGATTTCCGGCGCCTGCAGGGAGGCACTGGAGGTGACCGCGCCGACTCTCCTGAGGGTGCGCAGTTGCTCTTCGAGCGCGCCGGCTGCCTGGCCGAGCGCATCGGAATCGTCGCTCGCCAACGTGATCTCCAATGTCGTGCCGTTGCCGCCCGTCCCCACAGCGATCCTGGTGCCGGGAAGGACGGAAAGTGCCTGCCGGATATCATTCTCGATCTCGGTCTGCGTGCGGGTGCGATCGCCGATCTTCTTGAGATCGACCACGAGCGAAGCGGCCCCCGTATCGGCGGTCGTCGAGGAATCGATCAAGTCATTCGAAGAGACGCTTCCCACGGAGGAGAACACATGCGTCACGTCCGGCAGTCGGGAAACGATCTCGGCGGCTCGCCGCGTGATCGCCTCCGTCTGCCCAATGGTGCTGCCAGGTTGCAGCGTCAAGGTGACTTGCGTCTGCGCATCATCCGAAGCGGGCAGAAAGCCGGAACTGAGGAACGGGATCGTCGACATGGAAAGGCCGAGAAACAGCATGACGCCAAGGACCGTTAGTTTGCGGCGCTGCAGGCAGATTCTGACGACGGCCATGTAGGCGCGCATGATCCAGCCGTCCTTTGCCTCGACGGGATGCGCTTTCATCATGTAGGCGGCCATCATCGGCGTCAGCAGGCGCGCGACGACCAGTGAGGCGAGGACCGCCACGGCTGCCGTCACCCCGAACTGACGGAAGATCAGGCCGGGAATACCGCTCATGAAGGCAGTCGGCAGGAAGACGGCGACGAGCGTGAAGGTCGTGGCGATGACGGCAAGGCCAATCTCGTCGGCGGCCTCAAGCGCGGCCTCCTTCGGGTGTTTGCCCATTTGCAGATGGCGCGCGATGTTCTCGATTTCGACAATCGCATCATCGATCAGGATGCCGACCACGAGAGAGAGCGCGAGCAGCGTCACCGTGTTGAGGCTGAAATCCGCCAGATACATCACAAGAAAGGTCGGAATGACCGATAGTGGCAGCGCAACCGCCGAAAGGACAGTCGCCCTCCAGTCGCGCAGGAAGAGCCAGACCACGACGATCGCGAGGATGGCGCCCTCGTAGAGCATGTGCATGGAGCCGTCATAGTTTTCAATGATCGGCCCGGTCGTGCTGTAGGCCTCGACGATCTCAACATCGGGCTTGGCGGCGGCGAAGTTCTGCATGCCAGTCCGGATGGCTGCCGCGACGCCCGTATCCGAAAAGCCGTTCGAGCGTTTGACCTGCACTGCGATCACCGGCTCGCCATCGAGATAGGCGATGGACCCCCGGTCAGCGAAGCTGTCCGTAACGGTGCTGATCTCGTCGAGACGCACCAGGGCGCCACTTGGGAGCGGGATAGCGAGCGCCCTTAATGCCTCAATCGAAGAAACCGCGCCGAGCGTGCGGATCACCTGCTTGCTGCCGCCGATTTCCGCCCGGCCGCCAGAAGCGTCCGACTGCATGGATTTGAGCCGCGCGGAAACGGTTGCGGCGCTGAGGCCGAGCGAACTCATGAGTTGGGGATTGAGATCGATCTGCACCTCACGATTGATGCCGCCAATGCGGCTGACCTGGCCGACGCCGGGCACGGCAAGTAAGGCCTTTGTCATGTCGTTGTCGACGAACCAGGAGAGTTCCGTCTCATTGAGGCGGACGGAGCGCACGGCATAAGTAAGGATCGGTGAGCCTTGCACCGTCGTTTTCGTCACGCTTGGTGTCTGCATCTGGGCAGGCAGGTCGCCGCTCATACCGTCGACGGCATTGCGCACCTCGTTCAGCGCTGCCTCGCCGTCCTTCTCCAACTGAAATGAGACATTGATGCTGACCGCGCCGTCCGTAATCGTGGTAGTGACATGCTCTAGGAGGCTCAGAGAGGCGAGCTTGTCCTCGATCTTGCGCGCGACTTCGGTTTCGAGTTGGGCCGGTGCGGCACCTTCGAACGCGGCGTTGATCTGGACAGTCGGCAGCACCATGTCGGGGAAATTCTGTACCGCTAAGCGATCGAAGGCGAGCAGGCCGCTAACGGTGAGTAGGATGAATAGCAGGATTGCGGGAACCGGATTGCGGATCGACCAGGCGGAAAAGTTCATCGTGCGTCCTCCTCTACCCGGACAAGAGCCCTGTCCGAAAGGAAGGCGCCGCCCGCCGTCACCACGTCGGCCCAGGGATCAAGGCCCGAGAGGATCTCCACTTCGCTGCCATTGCGGCGGCCGGTTTCAACACGGACGCGTGACGCACGCCTGTCTGTATCCACGGTGAAGACGTAAGCGATGCCATCACGCATCACGAGCGCCGTCTCGGGCACGGTGACGGCCTGCGTGGTCGCAAGCTCAATCTGGCCGGTGACGTAGAGGCCGATGGGCGGGTGCGCGTCCGCCGGCAGCGCCACATAGGCGAGCACCCTTCCGGTATCGGTGCTGACCGTCGGCCCGACGAGCCGCACGGTCCCTTTGACGCGCCCCTCCGGGCTGATGATCGTGGCGGTCAGGCCTTCTTTGATGCGAGGCAAATAGCGTGCAGACACTTCCGCCTGCCACTCGACGCGCTGCTGGCGCACGAGACGGAATAGCTCCGTGCCGGAGGAGACGACAGCGCCGAGTTGGACCGAACGGGCGGTGATCAGCCCGTCGTCCGGTGCCATAATGGTCGTCTGAGCAAGCTTGATCCTCTGGCTTTCCAGCGAGGCTTCGGCGGATTCGACACTCGCGATCGCAGTCTGCTCGGCGATCAGGTATTCAGTGATCTTCTCCTCAGAAAGCGCACCGCTTCCCTGCACCTTGCGTGCTCGGTCCGCACTAGCCCTGGCTTTTGCGAGGTCCGCCTTCGCACTCGCCAGCACAGCCTCTTCCTTGCGCAGTTCCGCGCGCACCGTTTCGTCGGCCAGCCGAACGAGGGGCTGATCCTTCAAGACGACCGACCCGACATCAGCAAGGACATCGGTCACACGCAGGCCGCCGATTTCCGCGGCAATGACCGCTTCGTGCCAAGGCTTCAGCCAGCCGCTGGCCGGTATCGTTTCAGGCCACTGGCGTTCCGCTGGCTTTGCCACTGCGACGGTAAGCGCTGGCGCCTCGTTCTGTTGCGCAAGTGCAATCTCTGCCGCGAAAACAAGAGTTCCGCTCAGGAAAGCGGCGAGGAGAAAAGGTGAAGATCGCATCAGAGCAGGTTTTCTTTCAATTCTTGCGGCAGGTCCCTGGGTGTGGAGGCGCTCGCATCCCAGCCGCCGCCGAGCGCCTTGTAGAGGGCGATCCAATAGCGCACGGAGTCACGACGGATTTCGATGAGCGAGACCTCCGCCGACTGCGCCGAACGCCGGGCTTCCTCGCGGTCGAGCAGGCTTGCGCCACCGGCCTTCCAGTTCGAATCCACGGCTTTGAAGTAGGCGCGATAGTTGCGCGCCGCGACACTGGCGTCGCCGATCTGCCGTCGCGTACTGTCGATCCGCACGAGTGCGGTCTCGACTTCGGCGACCGCGTCCAGCACACCTGATTTGTAGGCGGCCACCGCCACCTTATATGCGGCTGCCGCGCTGCTCACGGCTGCCCGGCGCGAGCCGCCGTCGAAGAGCGGAATTGAGATGGCCGGGCCGAAGGACCAGGGCAGAGAGGTTCCCATCAGCGATGAACTGTCGATCGTGACCGAGCCGCTGAGGCTGAGGCTCGGATAGAGATCGGCTTTTGCCGCGCCGATCTCGGCGAGCGATGCGGCGACCTCAAGTTCAAGGGCGTCGATGTCGGGGCGCTGCCGTAAGGCGTCGGCAGGCACAGCGGACAGCTTGAGGATCCTCGGTGCGGGTAACCCTTGCTTGCCCATCGCCAGAATATCGCGGACGTGAGGCTCGTCACCGCCAGTAAGGCGGGCCAGAGATTTGACGAGAACCTCGCACTCGGCACGCTGCGCGGTCCGTGTCGAGGCCGAGGTAGCAGCACTCGCGCGCCCTAGCGCAAGGTCGGCGCTCGACGTAAGGCCGGAGGTTGCGGCCATTTCCATTGCCCGGATCGTCTCGCGCTGCGAGGCGAGTTCGGTGGTGTAGACTTGCTCCAGCTGCCGGCAGGCACGGTACTGCACATAGTAGTCCGCCACCTCCGCCGCGAGTGAGACGCGCGCATCGTGCCAATCGGCGGTGCGCTCGTGGACCCGCAGCCGCGCAGCCTCGCTCCTCTGCCGAGTCTTGCCGAACAGATCGATTTCCCAAGAGGCGTCGAGGCTGCCGCTCGTGGTCGTGGCGCTATCGACTTGGTTCGCTTTATTACCGCCCGTTCCCGCGCGGGCGAGGGACCCCGATCCGACAACGGCGGGAAGAAGGCCGGCCCGCATGGACGCCAACGTGGCGCGCCCTCTCTCGATCTCTGCCGCAGCGGATTCGAGAGTAGGGCTTTCAGCCTGCGCCGACGCAACAAGGGCTGTCAGCGATGGATCGGAAAAGGTCGACCACCAGGACACGAGATCGCCTGCCCGGCCGCCGTGCGGAAAGGTCGCGTGCCAGACATTCGCGATCTTCAAGCCAGGTTCCTGAACGCCGGCGACGGTCGTGCAGCCTGAGACGATCAGGCACACCGCAATTCCGCTTGCACCGGCAATCCTGCGACAGGCCGCGTTCGTCGCTACCTTCGATCGGCAGGCAATGCGGTCCGGCGCGAAACTGCCAGCAAGAAAAGCCATCATGGTGACAGCCGCCCGTCGATGCATGTTTACCGCCTTGTTTCGGGCCAACCAGCTGGGGGAAGACCAAGATCTCCACTGGCAGCACCGCACATTTCGCGAATGTCCAATCGCGCCTGGGGCGGCATTAGTCCGGTTTTGTCATTGCCGTGGGTTTTGTATTGTTAAGAGTTGCTAAGACGCAGCGGCCGCCGGAAGTACCGGTGCGCGTCATTCATGGGGCCGTAGATGCAGCGGCTGTCGGGCCCGGAGGCGGCCTGTGGGGGTGCAGCAACAAAACTAAACACAATTGTTGCTGACAGCCATCATGTACTGCGTGTTATTCCGGAAGGGAAAGGGCAACGAAAATGGCCAAACCTATGGATAGCGTCGGATACAATGTCCTAACTCAAGCTTCAGCCCGAATCCTCGTCGTCGAGGATGACCGGGATATAGCGACCATGCTGATCGAGTTGATGAAGGATGCTGGTTATGCTGCCGAGACGGTCGGATCGGCGATGGAGATGGACCGCGTCTTAAGAAAGAGAGAGTTCAACCTTATTGTGCTGGACGGAATGCTGCCCGGAGAGGACGGTTTTAGCATTTGCAGAAGGATCAGGGCATCCGATACGATGCCCATCCTGATGCTCACCGCTCTGACGAAAGAGGTGGACAGGGTCGTTGGGCTTGAAATGGGTGCCGACGACTATGTCACAAAACCGTTCAGCTCCAGGGAGCTGTTGGCGAGAATAAAGGCGCTGTTGCGCCGTTCGTCGTATTCAAACCAAGTCAAGCCAAGCCAAGACCCGATGACGTTCGCGGGCTGGCGCATTGACCCTGTCACACGCGAATTAACTGACGTTGACGGTGTGCATGTGCCGCTTACGACGGCGGAATTCGATGTGCTGCTTGTGTTCTGCGAGAATCCTCGACAGGTGATGAACCGGCACGACATACTTGCGCGTACCCACGCTGGCGCTGCCGGACCTGTCGAGCGCAGCATTGATGTGCATGTGAGCCGTATCCGGCAAAAGATAGAGCCGAACTATAAGGAGCCCACTTTCATCAAGACAGTGCGGCTGGGAGGCTACATCTTCACTCCGGAGGTCGCGGTAGCCATATGATCGGTCGGTTCAGACGGGCGCCCATTCGGCTCCAGTTCGTCGTGCTCGCCGCGATCCCTATTCCGGCAGTGCTCCTTAGCGTTGTCGCGCTCTTGCCGGAGCCGTACATCTTCCAGGCCAAGCAAGTGGTTGCGGTCAGAAGCACGCAGATCGAATTGATCGTAGAGCAACTCAGAAACAGCGCGGACGATGCCGACGCCGAGAAGCTGCTGCGCGCGAGCGCTCCCACCGGTCTGGAGATGAGGATTTTACCGTGGCGTGATCCTAACGTCGGAAGCAGCCACCAAGGGGATATGCAATTCATCGCCGATGATCTCCGCGACGTGCTGCCCCCTGATTTTGAGGCCACGGTTGTTCCGCAGGATGCTGAACACAATGCCTTGGCGGTGCGTGTCGACGCCAAGCGCGGCCTCCTGGTCCGGTTCTCTGACGCCGATACCTATCCAGCCGTCTTCGGCACGATTGTCGAACTCATTGCCAAGATTCTGATGTTGATCCTGCCGATGCTTCTGCTGGTCCTCTATATCGGCGGCGTGATCACGTCGCCTCTCGTCCGCTTTGCCGAAGCTGCAAAGAGCCTGCGGCTCGACGGCAACGAGGAGCAGTTGTTCACTGTCGCAGGCGCCAAGGAGCTTCGCACCCTCGCAACGGCGCTTAACGACATGCGGCGCGGAATTCGCAAGATGGTTGATGACCGCACGCGGATGCTGACCGCAGTGAGCCACGACTTGAGAACACCACTGACGCGGCTAAGAATGCGGGTGGAGCGATCAAAGGAGATCCCGTCCAAACAAGCGATGCTTGACGATATCGCCACATTGACAGCGATGATCGAGGAAAGCCTCCAGTATCTGAGCAGCACGGCCCGCGACGAGCCGCTTCGAAAAGTTGATATTGCAGCCCTGATAAAGACAATCGTTGCCGGGTTCTCCGATGTTGGACACACGGTCATTTACGTCGGCCCCGAGAGATTCGGATATTCATGCAAGCAGAAAGGGCTGACGCGGGCAGTCACCAACATCGTGGAAAATGCCGTCAGATTCGGCGAGATCGTGCATGTCCAATTGTCCAATTTCCCGCCAAGCAAAGTGTCCATTGTTGTGCAGGACGATGGCCCCGGCCTTGCAGAAGGTCTCCACGAGAAGGCTCTAGAGCCTTTTTACAAGGCAGATGAGGCCAGATCCTCGAATACCAACAGCGGTTTTGGTCTGGGTCTTTCGATCGCGGATGAGATCGCAAAGAGCCATGGTGGCTCGCTGTTGCTCGAGAACATATCGCCGCATGGGCTACGGGCAACGATATCGTTGCCGCCGGAGCAGGTTGTTCCGGTCAAAAACAGCAAGACTGACGAGATGCAACGACACGCTTCAACGCGGCAGGCGCTCGCCAAGGGCAGGCAGTCGACCACGTAGCAGGACGCAGGATGCGTGACGTTTGACGGCCGCGTTCAAAGTCTTATCGCGGTGAGGGCGGCGTCTCCTGCGTCCGCAAGGGCTCGTCCTTGCCATGACACCGGTGCGACCGCGCCGCCGCATCCTGAAGCAGTTTCTTCATCTCTCTCAAAGAGACCCGGTCCGCACGCATCATCTGTCTTATGAGTGGGTCTTTCAGGATGTCTGCCCGCTTTAGATCGTCATGGGCCATAAACGGTCTCCGTCTTTATCGCATTCGAACGTAGCCGCGGCCGAGATCCTGGCGATGTCAAAAGCGGGACAAAACCAAGGCGGTCGATGAAGTTTTGTTGCCGGCCACCGTGGCGGGTTCGCTCCGGTCAAAAGTTCCATCAGCAACCGAAATGGCCACGGCGATCGATGAGCTTGCCTCATGCCGAGGCCGGCGCGCTCGGTCACTGCGCAAGTGTCGGCTGCTCCCTCGCCAGCCAAACCTGCCCAGCGCCTGTCTCGGCCCGACCCGATCGAAATTGCTTCATTGGGCATATTTCCGCGCGCTAACGGACGCGATTGCATAGGAGGCCTTCTCCCGAACAACCAAACATCGTGAGCTGGCTGCGGGAGAATAGTGTTTCACGATGAGATGTAAAATCGTAACATACGTTGCAAATGTGCCATCAGTTCCACGCGGATCATAAATACAATTCGCGCCGAAATAGGTGGTATTTACGCAATATAAGCATATATACTTAGTAATTGTCATCTCATGATCGCAAAATACCATTGATCAATTCGACCCCATCGATAATCCCTTGCGGAGAGGCGGCGCGTCACGCTGCTTCGTGGACGGGGATCGAGGCTGAAATCTTGACCAGCTCCTTTTAACTTCACTGAAGGTCAGAAAATGAACATCAAGAGCCTGCTTCTCGGCTCAGCTGCGGCCCTGGTCGCAGTTTCCGGTGCTCGCGCCGCCGACGCCATCAGCCGGATGGTCGTCCGGCGACCCGTGATGAATCGTCTGGACCGAAAACAACTCTTAACAACACAAAATCCAATGCAACGACGAATCTGGACTAATGCCGCCATCCGAACGTGCGAGCGCGCCTCGGATGAACACATTCTGTGTCTGACTTGGGTCGGCGCAACGGAAGCATCTCAACATCGCGGCAACTGGCGCATTCTGGGCAAATCTCATGCTAATTCTTGTCGTCATGGTCACGTTAGTGGCCACGAGCACCGTGTACGTCTACCGCTTCCGGGGTGAAGTTCGCTACGAAAGCCTGTCTGAATACATCCGCAAGGGATGGCCAATTTTTTCGCCGTTGAATTGTGCCTTGTACATGACAACGCTGCCGCACGGATCAAGGGCTGTTCTCGACCCGGCCGATTTTCCTGAACTCGAGGTGCTGCGTCAAAACTGGCACACCATTCGCCAGGAAGGCCTTGAACTGCTGCGCCAGAACTACTTCGACGCCACCAAACGGCCGGGCACGGCGGGAACCTATGACGTCGGCTTCCGCACGTTCTTCAAGTACGGCTGGAGCCGCTTCTACATTAAGTGGTACGGATATGAGCACCATTCAGCAAAACGCCTTTGCCCCAAGACGGTCCAGATCCTCCAGAGCGTGCCAAGCGTCCATGGAGCGATGTTCGCCTATCTTCCCAAGGGCGCGCAACTGACACGGCATGCCGATCCGATGGCCGTGTCACTGCTCTACCACCTCGGTCTTGTCACCCCGAACTCCGACGCCTGCTTTATCAATGTGGATGGCCGCAAGTTGAGTTGGCGCGACGGCGAGGCCATCATGTTCGATGAGACCTACCTGCACTTCGTGCGCAACGATACCGACTGCGATCGCCTCATCCTCATGTGCGATGTCAAAAGGCCCTTGAACCCGGTCGGTGCAGTGTTCAATTTCTTCTACGAAGGCCTGACACGAGCCACGGTGGTGCCCAATACCCCGGAAGACCATCGTGGCTTTGCCAACAGGGTCTTTGCGGGGCTCGCGCCGTTCCTAGCAGGCACCAGGGCGCTGAAGTCGACGAACCGCCCCTTGTACCTCGTCATCAAATGGTCGGTGAATACCTCGCTGTTGCTATTGGTGTTGGGGCTGATTGCCGGTGTAGCACAGTTGCTGAGCCAACTCGTCTAAAGCACAGTTTTTACTTGGCTCCTGATGTGCGTGATCTGAGCGAAGGCCGCGCGATTGTTACCCCGCCATAGCAACCAGACGAGTCGAGCCGCAACATATCTTAACATCACAAAACCCAAAGCAATCTCGTAGTCCGAGATAGTGCGTGCGCTGGAGGTACGACTGCGTCGGGCTTCCCTTTTGCCGTCTTTGAATACCTCCACCATCCCCAGGAGACGATTCGCATGCCAGCCACAAAGTCTCGCTCAACCCGCTCGCGGGATGCTCTTGTCGCCACGAGCCTCTCAGCAGTCGCTTTTTTGCCGTTCCAAGCAGGCGCAGCTGAACCGTTCGAGAATGAAGCGGCTGCAACAGCGCCCTCTGCGGATGCTGTCGACGAGAGACGGTACGGCCCCATACGCCAGAAGCTTGCCGACTGGAACGTGATGCTTGCCGCCGGAGCTATGTACGCGCCAAAATACGAAGGATCCGATGAGTTCGAACTCGTCCCGCTACCGATGATCTCCGCAACCATTGGTCGTCTTACCATTGATCCGGGCGGCCTGAGCATCGATGTGCTAGAATCCAACGGTTTCAAGGTCTCGGTGAAGGGCGGCTATGACATAGGCGGAGGGCGAAAGGAAAAGGACTCCAAGCACCTGAAAGGCCTCGGTGACATTGACGGCGGCGGTGTCGTCGGAGCGCAGCTCTCATACGAAATGGGGCCGATGGAAATTTATACATCTGTCGACAGGACGTTCGGGGGCAGTGACGGCCTGATTGGTCAAATCGGCGCAAACGTTTCCCATCACTACAACGCATTTATTCTCTCTGCGGGCGCGTCGGCGACCTTCGCCGACAAAAATCACATGCAAAGCTACTTTGGGGTGACTGCTCTGCAGTCGGCAAGATCGGGGTTGCGGCAGTATGATGCAGGTGCAGGGCTTAAGCGCTTCGATATCGAAGCTTCGGTAACGTACATGGCATCGCAAAACTGGTTTGTGCGCGGGCAGGCAGGGGTTGGCTTCCTCACGGGCGACGCGAAGGACAGTCCGATTGTTCGGAAAACAGTGCAGCCTTCAGGGATGCTCATGGCGGGCTATAGGTTCTAGGACTTCCGTACCTAACTCGCGCGCTACCCCTTCGACACTTTCCGGCCAGCACCACCCTTAACTCTGCCGCCTGATCGGCGTTTTCCGCCTTAGGCTTACGGATAACAAATATTGCCTGTCGGTATGCGGAGCTCCGCAATGTTGGATCCCTCTACTCTATTTCGAACCTGGATGTCGGTTCCCTTCCGGACGGCCTTGCTCGTGCCTTCCGGGAGAGCTCTGGCAGTGGCAATGACTCGCGAAATAAGTTCTGCGCAGTCTCCGGTGGTTGAGCTTGGGCCCGGAACCGGTGTCTTCACCCGACAGCTTATCATACGCGGCGTGCCTCAGCAGCGCATTGCGCTCGTCGAAAATGCTGCGTCCCTTGCCCGCGTGCTACGTCGGCAGTTCCCCGCCGCCGCGTTGCTGGATATCGATGCAACGGAGTTGCGGCGATGCAATCCCTTTGACGGCGAAAAAATAGGCACGGTGATCAGCAGCCTCCCCCTTTCTACTATGCCGGCTTGGCGTGTTTTCGCCATTCTGTACGGCGCTTTTCACATTCTTCGGCCGGGAGGAGCCGTCTATCAGTTCACTTACGGCTGGCGGTGCCCAGTACCTGACACCGTTCTCGACCGGATCGGGCTTGAGGCGACGTTTATGGAATGGGTTTTCGCAAACGCGCCGCCTGCGCAGGTTTACCGGATCGCCAGAAGATCGGACGCGATCGGGAGTGAACGATGAGCTTGTCGTCAGCCATCCACCGCCGACCTAGCCCACATCAAACTGCGGACGTCAGCGGCTGGCCGCTCTGAAGACAACCTGATCCTGCAGCAGCTCAGGCGCACCGTCGACGCGATGGTGGCCTTCCCCGTTGGGCAGGGTTGCCAGGCCGTTTAACCATGGATCGAGGGAACCCAGATGATCCAAGTCGTGCGGTCCCCCAGGAAAGGAGGATACGACTACGTGGTCATCGGCTCTGGTTCGGCCGGTAGTGTGGTGGCCAGCCGATTGGCGGAGGATTCTGCCCGAACGGTCGTTCTCATTGAGGCGGGCGGGTCCGACCTGTCGATCGATGGAAGCATGCCTGCGGCCATAGGTCTTCCGTTGATAAGCGATCGGTATAACTGGAAATATTTCGGTATGCCTGAGATGAGGAGGGGCCAGGACGTCGGCGTCTATCAACCCTGCGGCAAGGTGTTGGGAGGCTCTTCGTCTATCGGCCGGATGAACTGGACGCGCGGCAACAGGGAAGACTACGACAGTTGGGCAAGCTATGGCGTTCAGGGTTGGAGTTACGATGAGGTTCTGCCGTTCTTGAAAATGTCTGAGGCTTTCGAGGGTGGCGACGATCGGTTCAGGGGGAGCCAAGGCCCGATTCAGGTTGAGCGTTCCAAAGCCGACAATCCTCTGTTCCAGGCCTTTCTTGCCGCGGGCGTTGAGGCAGGTCACGGCGTGAATCACGACCACAACGCGGCTCATCAAAGCGGCGTTCACCGCATCCAACACAACATCGGCAACGGGCGCCGAATGAGTGCGTCCTTCGCCTATCTCCACAATCGGCCGGTCCGGCCAAATCTGGATGTCTTGCTCGACGCGCGCGTAGTTCGCATCATTTTCCAGGGCCATTGTTGTGTTGCGGTCGAGGTAGTCAAAAACCGCACCCGCATCACGATCCCGGTCCATCAAGAAGCCATTTGCTGCGCAGGAGCATTAGTCTCGCCGCAACTGCTCATGCTGTCGGGTGTCGGACATGCGGACCATTTGCGACAGCTAGGCATACCGGTCGTCTCTCACTTGCCGGCAGTTGGTCAGGGATTGAGCGACCACATCTGTTTCTGTGTTGAATATGAAGTCAAGGATTCCCGCGAGTCGGACGCTCAAACCCTGCGCTTTGGTGGAGGACTTACGCCGGGTCTGGAATGGTTATTATCTCGGCGCGGCCCGCTGACCTCTGGTCTTTTCGAGGTAGGAGCGATGCTATCGTCCGATCAGACGGTGAGCCGGCCCGATATGCAGATAGAATGTCTTGCGGCGCGATCGAGCTTCGGCGCCGGTGAAATCAGCATTGCCCCAGGGTTTCAGTGTGTTGTCAGCCTTCAGCGGCCTACAAGTACGGGTCTTGTTTGGCTGAGTAGCGCCGATCCTTTTGCTCCCCCGGCCTTTCGGTTCAACTACCTACGAACAGAGCATGACCGGAAGCTCGCGGTTGTCGCACTCAGGCAATTGCGTGACTTGATGAACCAGCCCAGCATGGTGACCAAGCTCAAGGGCGAGGTCGGGGAACAGGTCGCCTGTCGCACCGATAAGACGTTGCTGTCCTGGGCAAAACGGGTCGCGAAATCCAGCTACCATTCCTCCTGCACGTTGCGTATGGGGAGTGGAGAGGGGAGTGTTGTGGACTCGTCCGGAAAAGTGCACGGGTTCGACAATCTGAGGGTGGTGGACGCATCCATCTTCCCCACGATCCCCACGGCGAATCTTTACGCGCCCACGATCATGTTGGCGGAGAAAATCTCTGCCGATCTGATCCGGGTGTCGGCGTAAGCGTCGTCGGGGACGGCCCGTGGGAGAGGGCGCGCGCTTTACAGTCAACCAAACGAACAAGGGCCAAACCGGCAGCGCACGAAACGTCCGCCATCAGGACCAGCTCAGTTCGATGCTAAGGTCGGTCGGGCAACCATCCGCATAGCACCGCCGACCGCAAGATGCGGTACTAGCCCGGCATTGGCACATTGTGCGACGATCGTCGCCAAGCCCGTTCCTTCAAAAAGTCAAACCATTGACGGTCGCGACCTTCGACTCCGCGGCGCGGCTTCCTAAGCGCAAGAGCGTTTGCCGGCGAGGATTGCAGGGCGAAACAACTCTTAACAATACAAAACCCACGGCAACGACAAATCGGGATTAATGCCGCCAGACGCGATTGCGAACAGCGGTCGCGGGTATGCCGACCGCCGGTGGCGACCTTGATGGTTCCTTCCGGCGATGGCCCGGGACAAGGCGGTAGACATGTATCGACTGGTGGCCATCGTCCTGCTGGCCTTCCTTGCGGGCTGTTTGGCGCCCGATCGCATTGTTTACGGGCCGAAGGCTGCGACGCTAGCCAGCATCCAAGGGTTCAGCGACATTCGTATTTATGCAGATTCGGCCCGGAAACTGCGCGACGCGCAAACCTGGCTGCCCATCCCGAGACACAAGGAAATCAACTACCTCGTCCTGTCGAGCGGCGGTGGCGCAGGCGCATTCAGCGTCGGGGCGCTCAAGGCTTGGTCGGACAATGGACAGCGGCCGGAATTCGACATGGTCAGCGGTGTCAGCACGGGCGCGCTAATTGCGCCCTATGCCTTCCTAGGCTCTGCCTACGACCAGCCCCTCGTGGAACTCTATACAAGCGGTGTCGCCAAGGAGTTAGTCGATGCGGATTTCCTACCGAAAGGCCTGTTCGGAGCAAGTCTCCTGAAACAGGAGCCGCTTCGCAAAATGGTCGAGCGCTATGTAACGCAAGACGTACTGGAAAAGATCGCAACTGAGCACCGCAAGGGGCGACGACTGCTTGTTTTGACCTCCAACCTCGATTCCCAAAGAGCGGTGATCTGGAACATGGGCGCCATCGCCGCCAGCGGGCGGCGCGGTTCGCTGAAACTCTTCCAGGACATACTCATCGCCTCGGCAAGTATCCCCGGCATTTATCCGGCCGTCCTCATCCGGGCCGAAGCTGGAGGGGAGGCGTTTGAAGAAATGCACTCCGACGGCGGTTCGGCGACCCAGATCCTGACGATCCCGGAGGGGTGGATAGCCAATTCGGACAAAAGCGTCCTGCCTAAGAACCTCAAGTTCAACATGTACATCATCATCAACAATGCGCTCATGCCAGAATTTACCACGACAACGAACAATACGTTTTCTGTCATGGCCAGGGCGAATTCCACCCTTGTCAAGTCACAGACCCGCAGTGCGCTGCTGGCCACTTACGTCTACGCCCAAAAGAACGGCATTCGATTTCGCGTGGCTTCGATCGACAAGCAGCTCCCCTACAGCATGACCGATCCGTTCAACACCGACTACATGCGCGCCGTTTACAACCTCGGATACACAAAAATGGCTGGTGGCAGCCTGTGGCAAGACAGGCCCGTGTTCACCGACAAGGTTGCTGCCGCTCAGCCAGCGAAACAGACGCAGTAGCCACGCGCCTGCCTCCCTCCATTCCCCAAGCCCAACAGGAGAACGAAGTGCCAAATTTCCATACAAACCAGGCTGCCGGTCGGCTGCAGCATAGATCGATCGGCGCCGCGATTCTGCCGTCGCTGCTTGTATCGGCAGTTGCCGGCTGCACCTCGGTGCCACTCCAGCCGGACAACTCGCTGGCCTCCTATGACGGTCTCACCAAGGTCGACGGGCGAATAAGGAAGGCAGAGTACAAGGCTGTCCCCGAGGATCTCGACGTCAGCAAAACAGTGTACATTGAGCCTACGCTGGTTTCGCCAACCGCAGCGCAATCCTCCATAAAACCCGCCGATCAGGCCTTAGTGGCAACCGTAGTTAGCCGCGCGCTTTGCGTTGGCGTCAGCGATCGTTTCGTAGTCACGGGAGACAGAGAAAGCGCCGATCTGGTTGTTCATGCGACGGTCACCCGCATCGTGCCAACGAACGCCACAGTCGCCGGCCTGTCGACCGCGGCGTCGATTGGGGCTTCGTTCGCGTCCTCCTCCGTCCCTGTCCCGAGGATTCCGCTGGGACTGGGCGGGCTTGCCGTCGAGGCCGAGGCGACCACGAAGGATGGAAAACAGGCGGCTGCGATGGTGTGGTCGAAGGGCGCGAATTTCGTGACAACAGGCGCGCGGATGTCACAGATTGGCGACGCCTACTCTCTGGCGGAGAGTTTCGGAAGCGACTTTTCCAAGATGCTTGTCACGGGCAAAACACCATTCAAGTTTGGCTTCCCGAAGCTTCCGTCTTATCAGAAGCTGAAATCCGGGCTCGGCGGCAAACCCAAATATCAGGCTTGCGAAAGGTTCGGTCGGTCGCCAGGCCTGAAGGATTTCGCAGGCGGGCAACTCGGTTTGCCGCCGTCCTGGACGGACAAGCCAGCTCGTCCGCAAAGCTAGAGCAGAATTTGTATCGACCAACTCCATCGCCGGACATCCGGATTAATGGACTGCGCGTCCGTATGCGGACCCGCGGTAAGTCGGTCGGCCTGCACTCCCCTGCCCCCCGACAGGCCGACCGACGCTTTGATGAATGCAAATCAAATCAAACCAAAACCAGTCCTGTCATGAACCGAGCCTGATCGTGCCGCCGATCTTTCAGCCGAGCGGATTAGCTTTAGCCGAACTCGCCAAAGAGGCGGGAGTGCTGCTACCCGCAGCTGCCAACCCAGACATGCTTCTGCAGAGCGGGGCGAGCCTTGAGACGGCACGGTCGTGGCATATCGCGTACATTGATCATGCACGCTACACGAACGCCTTGCGCACCACCAAGGCCGGCGCTTGCTTTGTCACGGAGCGCTTCGCCCATCTGGTGCCGCCTGGCACCGTTCCCATCACCGTTCGGGATCCCCGCCTTGTTTATGCCAAGGTGCTTGCCCGGCTACACCCCGAGGCATTGCGAACCCCGCCGCTTTTGGGCAGCCCTGATGTCACCGAGGGATGTTTTGTGCATCCATCGGCGCAGATCGGCGCCGGCGTCGTGCTCGATCCTGGTGTTGTCATAGGAGATCGGGTGTTCATCGGAGCCGGCACCACAATAGGCGCCCATGTGGTGCTGGGTCCAGACGTGGTGATCGGCTGGGACTGCTCCATCGGCCCTAGCGTCTCAATAGCCCATTGCAGCTTAGGTGATCGGTCGATCGTCTATGCGGGCGCGCGTATAGGCCAGGATGGTTTCGGCTTCGCGATGAGCGGTTCAGGGCATGTAAAAGTCCCGCAACTCGGCCGCGTCACGATCGGAAACGACGTCGAGATCGGAGCCAACAGCACGGTCGATCGCGGTAGTGCGGGCAATACTGTCATTGGAGACGGAACAAAGATCGATAATCTCGTCCAGATTGCGCACAACGTACGGATCGGGCGTCATTGCGTGATCACTGCCCAGGTCGGGATCGCGGGCTCGACCGTGCTGGAGGACTACGTAGCGGTGGGCGGCCATAGTGCGATTGCTGGCCATCTGCACATCGGCCAGGGCGCTCAACTTGCCGCGGCCTCGCGGTTCATGAGAGACGTGCCGGCAGGCGAACGCTGGGGCGGAATGCCCGCCAGACCACTGCGAGAATGGTTCCGCGAACAAGCAACCCTCAAGAAATTGGCGAAGCATCGCACCGGGGCTGACTCTGTAGCCATCTCATTCGCGGCCTGGCTGTCGAAGCTGTGAGCTCAGATATAATCCAGTGTTCCGCGGTGTTGGCCGGGCGCGTTTCGAATACGGCTCCATAAATGATGTTCTGCGGCTTTCATGAGCGTCATGAGCGGCCATAGAGCGCGGGTTGGCCGAGATTGGGCCGATAGCTGTCGGTCCGCTATCCGAGCGAGTTCAGCGGATTGCTGCCATTCGGCAACCCACCCATATCTGTCATTGGTGTTTGAACTACGAAATCCGGAAAGCTGCCATTGGGCCGCATATGCCGAAAACGGCTTCGCGCCCATCCCGAACGACACTGCCTTCGGTAAAGAGCCACGATCGGATCGGCCTTCGCATCGAAAATTCTAGCTAGTGCCTGACTTCACCGCCACGGCGGCGAGGTGTGGAAGAGTAGGCACCAGAGTTTTGCCGCTTAAGGGCTTAGAGTCCTCCCATGCCCATCACGAACCGGCCGAATTTTGTCTTCAAAAGGACAAGCAATTCGTCTGTTGAAGTAAGGGCCTCAAGTTCATTACGTGTTACGACTAGGACAATATGACCACCAAGAAGGAATTCTTCTCTCAGATGCGCGTGCGCGGCGGTTTTGGCGGCAGGATCGCCCGTAATCCCCTTGGCCGCGACAAGCAGGCCAAATTTCATTCCAAAAACCCTGAGCTTTGAAGTGAAGGCACGGCACGTGGCCGTGTTCACTGCGGCTTCCCAATTCTTGCACTCGATGACGAGATAGGTCGGAAGAAACGGCAGTCCATCCGGATGGCCATTGTTGGAAAGCAGCAGATCAATCTCGCAAGATCCTGCAGCATCTTCGGCATTCTTGTAGATAAGTGTCACGCCACTGAAAAGGCAAAGTGTCGCTCGGACCACTTCTTCAAGTGCGTCGGTGTTCCCCTGATCACCTGCGGCGAGCTGCGCGATGATCTGTTGTTGTGGGATAGCGACCATCACATAAGCCCGTGCGCAGCGCGGTTGCGAAGATCGCGCACATACCACCCCAGACGGCCGTCGGTTGTGAGCGTAACGAAAAGGTCGACTGAGAGCCAAAATACATTCGGTGACTTGAATCTGAACGAGGACGGCGGCTCTCGCTCAGTGAGCAAGAAACCGGACTTTATTCCGCTCACACTCATGAACTGAAGTAGCTGATCTTCGACTTTGCGCGCCAGAGACGGCGAGGCCTCGCCCTTTACCTCAATTACGGCTGAGTCAAGAAGCTGGGGTTCCTGAGCGGCCAGCCAAATCAGCAAATCCGGTCGCAGCTTGGCGTCCTGATTGGCAGGCTCCACTACGGCACTTCCCCCTGCCAAAAGCACAACATCGAAGACTCGCTTTTCGAGATTGCTCTGAGGCTCAGACAAGCTAGGCGGAAACTCGGATTTCGGCAGCGCAGAGCTTTGGTGTGGCGGATTTAAGTGACCCCGCTTAAAGATGTCCTCGTGTGGCGTCGCCAAGAAGGCGTCAAGCTGAAAACTGAGCGTGACTCTTTCCCTAAGTCCAACTTCGGCAACGAGAAACAACGATTGAACTGTGGAGTTGACCCGCTTGTTAGTCGCAAGCGCGAGAACCGGCTTTCGCAAACCCTCCGCAATGCCGATCTCATACATCACGCGGTAGTCACTCCGGCTTCCGTCGAAGATGGCGATCAAGAAGTCGCAGCGCTCGATTCCGGTTGTGTGGGTTCGCTTCAAAACTAGTCAGGGCAATAGACTCACTGCGGTCGAAACGGCGGCGCCGATGTCCCGCCGGAATCGGACTCTAGAATCAGTATAGGTGATGGCGGCTTCGCGCCAATAGCGGCTTTTTTCAGAGGTCGCGTCTTCGTAGGTTAGGACGGCGACCGAATTCGAAGATGCCATTTCATCCGCCAATATGTTTTGCCACTTCGAATTTGCGCGGCGTTATAAATCATAATTGAGCATGGTATGTTCTTGTAACGAGGGAAGAATCGGAAGACTTTAAATTTCGAGCGCAGAGTCCGTAGCTCGCAGAAGGTATTCATTGAATGGAAGAAGCTGCCGAGCCTACACCCCCTGTGGGAAGGCCCTTCAGGGTTCTGTGTCTCGACGGCGGCGGTATGCGTGGAATCTACACTGCTGCGTTTCTCGATCGCTTGCTCGATCAATATCGCAGGATACGCGGGAAGGAACAACTCGACCTGGGCGGCGGCTTCGATCTCATCGCTGGAACGAGCACGGGGGCCATCATCGCCTGCGCCGCTGCGATCGGCCGCCCTATGAACGATCTAGTCAAGCTCTACCGGGATTGGGGTAAGAAGATCTTCCCCGAGCGCATTACCGAGAGCAAAGGAAATCTCATTGCCCGCATCGCCAAGGGTGGCAACATAGTCAAAGCCGGCGATGCGGCGCTGCGGGAAGCCCTCAGGGTAGAGCTCGGAGACATCACCATGCTCGACGTCTATAGGAAGCGGGGAATTTCGCTATCGATCCCTGCGGTGGCCATGAGCACGCACCGGGCGTGGGTCTTCAAGAAAACGAAGACGAGCGGAGTCCGCGATGACAATTATAAGCTAGTCGATATTTGCCTGGCCTCGAGCGCGGCGCCGATCTACCGGTCCCTGGCGGCGATCAAGAACCCCGACAGCAAGCACGAGCAGATCGAGGTGTTTGCAGACGGTGGACTGTGGGCGAACAACCCGGTCATGGTGGGGATGCTGGACGCGCTGATGAACGCTGAAGAGGGGCAGCCCATCCAGATATTCTCCTTGGGCACTTGCTCTCGACCTGAGGGAGAGGAGATTTCGCCGACACAGGTCCACAGGTCGATGCTTCAGTGGAAGCTGGGGGCCGATGTCGCGCCGCTCAGCATCACGGCCCAGGAATTCGCCTTCGATAACATGGCTCGCATGTTCGCCAACGTGTTGAGCAAATGCGGCAGGGAGGTGCAACACGTCCGCTTTCCGCAGCAGAAAATTCCGGCCTCGAAACTCGAGTATCTCGGGCTCGACGATAGTCGGCCCGAGGCGATGAATGCGCTCATTAGCCAGGCGTCGGCCGACGCCGACATGGTCAGGAGCGCCTGTGACGACCCTCGGAATCTGCAGGGTCAATCGATCCACAATCTCATGATGTCTCTGCCTACGATGCCAGAGGCAGGCGTACCCAAGGAGTTTTTCGAATGAGAGATTGCCATCTCCAATTAGCGAAATACCAGCGTGACGAAGTGCGGCTTCCGAATGACAGCCGCAAAGACATCTTTACAAAGGCAAAAACCAACCGGAAGCGGCTGAAAGACGGCCTCGCCGCAAACGACGATCCGACCCCGATCGGGCAGCGCACGCAGGGCTCCTACGCGATGCGCACAATGATCGTCGAAAATGGCGAGGACTATGACATCGACGACGGTGTCTATTTCAAGAAGGAGGACCTCGTCGGCCTGAAAGGAGGCGACAAGACACCCCTCGCGGCCCGTGAGATGGTGTGCGACGCGCTGCAGGACGATCGTTTCAACGACTCCCCAGAAGCCCTTAAGAACTGCGTGCGGGTCTATTACAACGAGGGCTATCACATCGACGTGCCCGTCTACCGCCACGTCGTTGTGAAAGATGCCTGGACCGGAAAGGAGTCGGACCACTACGAGCTGGCTAGCTCTACTTGGAAGCGATCGGATGCGCTGGCAGTGACGTCGTGGTTCCAAGACTTCAACAAGGACAATTGCGCCAACGCGTCCAAAGACAGCGACAAGGGACAGTTTGTTGAAGTAGTCAGGTTGCTCAAGGCTTTCGCGCGCAGCCGATCGAGCTGGAAGGGCAAGATTTCGAACGGATTCGTCATCTCGAAGCTCGCGGCCGATCACTGGGCCGAGGTCGCCGACCGCGATGACAAGGCGCTTCGCAATGTTGCGAAGGCGGTCAGGGACAAGCTTTCCTGGAAGCAGGCGGTCAAGCATCCGGTTCTCGACGATAACATTATCGAGGACGGGAATGCGAAGGCCATGTTCCTATACGACAAACTCGATGAGAAGCTCAAGCATCTCGACGTTCTCGACGAGTGGGACTGCGATCACGCGAGCGCGATGAGCGCCTGGGACAAGTTCTTCAACACGGACTGGTTCTCCCAGCAGCCCGATCCGGACGGGGCAAAGTCTCTCGCCCAGAAAGTAGGTCCGGCGATCAAGCGAGGTGAGACCCGGTACGCCTGAGCGCGGTCCATTGCTCACCATCGCTCAAGCCATTGACGCTGTCTCGGCGCTCTTCGAGGCCTATCGGCCGGAGTACAGGGGATATCGCGCCTGCGAGGATGCCAAGGGGCGACCGACGGGCCGTCATCTCTGGTTGTTCGAGGTGTGGGGCCAGGATTTGTCCATCGTGGCCGACGCTGCGTTCCCGTATTCGCGGCCGAACGCTTATATCATCAACTACGACGTCCAGCGAAACCTGCCGCATGTCGAGCTTGATGGTCGCTTATGCCTGACGAAGGTTGAGTTTACCACCGATCCGGCGGATGCCGCCCGACAGGTGCTGGCGGAAGCCCTCGAGCTCCTTTGTGCGCATCAGACAGGGACTGAAGACGCCGATCTCAAGGAAGACTTCACCAACTACTGGAGCCAGCGTGCTCATGTCGGCAGCCCGACGCTCTCGTTGCTCTACGAGGAACGTGCATCGACAGGGTCATATCTCCTGACTGGCAACGAGGTCTTTGTATTTGCCAGCAAGGAATTGATGTTTCGGTGGTGGGAGAATCGGAACGGGGAGGCACCCAAGCACACGAATGCCGCCCGTTTCGTCGAGCTCAAGAAGTTCCCTTTGCCGTCGGAATTTCCCGCGGATCCTTTAGGCCTTCTCAAACTCCTCCAGACGCACGCCGTCGATGGTGGAGAGGCGATGTTGAAGGCTGTGAGTGCGGTGCCGAACGGGATCGTCTTGGTGCTAGTCGGCGTTGCGCCTTCCGGCCGCCGCCAATTTGCGGGTGTCCGCCTGATGAAAAATCTTCCTCCACAGAAAAGGGGCTCTCGACGGAAGCCGAGGCTCAAGCTTCATCCCCGTGACAAACTCGCCGTGGGCGACCTTCTCAAACACTATACCATTCAGCGTCTGCGGACATCACTGCTTGATAGTTCGACGTCCCGTAGCGTCGTCGATCTGACCGATCTCGCCGACAAGAGAGTAGTTGTGGTCGGCTGTGGCGCTGTCGGCGCGGGCGTCGCGCGCCTACTCGCGAAGGCAGGCGTCGGACGCTTAGATCTCGTTGATCACGAGACTCTTGGCTGGGAGAACATTCGACGTCATGAGCTTGGTGGCCGTAGCGTCCGCCATTCGAAGCCGGAAGCCTTGGCATCGGACCTACGGCAAGACTTGCCGGAGATGGTCGAAGTGAGGGCTTTCTCGAAAACCATCCAGGACCTCGTCGTGTCCGGGAACGACATATTGAAGGGCGCGGACCTCATCGTGGCCACTACGGGATCCTTGCACGCCGACAACTACATCGCCGAGCTCGCACGGCACGGAGCTCCACCGATAGCCGTGGTGTTCGGCTGGATGGAGGCATGGGGTGTTGCCGGGCACGCGTTGCTGCTGTTGGGAGATGGCGCCCGGTTCACGGACGGGTTTGAGGAGGGCGTGCCTCGGCGTCCGGCATCTCGGAACGATCGTCAGCCGCCCAAGGAATGCGGGAACGCCACGACACCGTTCGGGGCGCCTGAGGTTGTCGCGGTCCAGGCGATGATCGCTGAGCTCTGCCTCGATCGATTGCTAGAGCCAGAGTTGGCCGGCGCCTGGCGTACATGGTGGACTTCGGATCGCAATCTCGCACGTGCCGAAGGGCAATGGACGGAGGAGTTCAAGGCGACCAAGCCCGCGGTGTCGGTGTCGGGAGTGATGGAGCGACAATGGCCGTAACCCTTGAAGATAATTCGGTCGTAGCCCAGTTCCACCACGTGACCGTCCGGTTCTCACCAGATGTGCTCAAGGTCTTCAACGCCCACCGACAGACGGGCTGGTTCAGCAGGGAGGCTGGAGGACAGCTATTCGCCGACATTAAGGGTGATGTCTGGCTTGTGGTAGCGGCGACTGGCCCCAGGCCGGCGGATCGACGGGGGCGGTTTCATTTTTGGCCGGATCGCAAAGCGGAGCAGAAGGAGATTGACCAGCATTTCGCAACTGGGCTTGAGTACGTGGGGGACTGGCATACACATCCGGAGAAGGCCCCGACGCCGTCTCACGACGACATCGCCAGTATCGAGAGCGTCGTCAGAAAATCGACCTTCTATATTTCGGGTCTGCTACTTTGCATCGTGGGTCTCGCACCGTTTCCAGACGGGCTGCACGTTTCTTTCCATGCTTGATGGCTGCCGGCTCCGGGACGCAAGGCGGACCGCACTTGCATGGAGTCTGTGCTGCGAAAACTATGTAGGTTACGGAGATGACAGACCAAAAAAATGCAATTGTTGGAAGCCTTTACGGCTTGCTGCGAAGCGTTCGCGATGAAAGCGGAGCGCTGTTTTCAGGTATCGGGGTCTTGGTCAGTGACACCCCCGATACGCTTCCGACTTTTCCGTTACGGCCTAGATCTGTCACGCCCCGCAGAGGATCTACAACCGGGGTCTTGAGTTCAATATCCAAGGACTCCAGCGATTTCCATGACGGATTCCATCTTCTTTCATCGACCTTGGAAATCAGCTCGCTCTCCTTGTATTTTTCGCCCCCGATCCTGCGGTCGGTGGTAATACCGCATCCCACCCCAAGGCATGGCGGACGGTATCTGGCAGCACTGTTCGGGTCGGCGTTGCCGGGCGTGATCGCGGCAGGTGTAGCGAGTACACATTACGGCGTGGTCATTTTCAAAGACGGTATGGAGGTAGCCGCAGGTGCCTAATGATGATCGTTCAGATGAGATCGGGCCGCACGAAGCGATGAGGTCGGACGACGGCGCGTTCCCGACCGTGAGCGGTACTTGGAAGATGGAAATCCATTGGCAACGGGGTGACCGTACCGGAAAGGTCGATGCAACCGCCATCATTCGTCAGAGCGATTGGGGGATCGACATGCAAGTGTATTCGATTGGCTCGGATTCCCGCACGATCCTCGCGAAGCCTGGTCATGAGGTATCAGGACGCCCCGTCATTCATTACATGTACGAGGTAGAACCCAAAGCCATGTGGTCTGACGCAGTCAACCCATATAAGGGTGCGGCGATCCTTCGACTAAATGAACATACCGGCGAATTAAGCGGGAACTATTGGACCAGCCAATTGTCCAAGGGCTTCTTCAAACTCAGCCGCGAGTCTCAGGCTGCGGTAATCGGTCCACAGGGCGAATCGGTGGATGTTTTGTTGATAACCGCCATTGCCGATGAATTTGCTGAGGCACGCGCGGTGTTTGGCACCCGTGCCCGGTCGCCTGAAGGCGTGCAGGAATGGCTACCGCGAAAGACCCATCTCAACGACGATTATCTAGTCGGGTCCTTCTTCATAGGAGAAGAAGCGCGCTTCCGTATAGCTTTAGCGAAACCGAGTCGCATGGGGTCCGTGAGCACAAGTCCGGTGGCGACCAATCTCGCCAACTATCTCCGACCTAAATGTCTTGTGATGTGTGGGGTTTGCGCTGGCAACCCAGGCGATGTTGAGCTTGGTGATCTTATCGTCTCGGAGCTTGCCTATCAATACGACGAGGGAAAACGCGAAAAGGACGAATTCCTCAGCGACATCCGCCAGGCGCGAATATCTAAGGAATGGCTTGCGGCGGCGCAGTCTCTCGATCCTCGTGATCTCCCGAGTTTCGGCCACCCAAACGATGGGGAGCGCAAATTATGGCTGATGCACAAGCTATATCAAGGCTTGGATCCGCGTGTGCTGCCAGCACGTAAACGCTACTTTGCCGACGGGGAGTGGTCCTCGACGCTTTGTTGATCTAGAGAAGTCGGGGGAGCTGACAATAGACGGGACCTCGATAAAACTTACGGAAGTAGGACGAAGTGCTGTGGAACGGTCACTTGTCATGGATGTCGATCCCCCAAAAACACTGCCCTTTGAAATCAAGACTGGCCCAATCGCCAGCGGTAACGTCGTTGTCAAAGATGGCATGACTTGGGACATGTTGAAGCGCAGCGGCGTGCGCACCGTGTTGGGACTCGAGATGGAGGCGGCCACAATCGGTGAGATCGCAAAGCAATGTGGTATTGGCGAGTGGATCGTCATCAAGGGGGTGATGGACCATGCCGATCCCAACAAGGCGGATCGTTTCAAGCCGTTTGCGGCGCGTGCGTCTGCCGAAGCTCTTCGGAATTTCTTGATCGGCAGATTCTCAGTCTGACAGAAGGCAGGTGCACACTGAAAGACCTGATCGCGAGGTGAACGGTCCGTCGATCCTTTCATACATAAACAACGCTAGCTCCATAACAACGTCGGGCCGCAATCAGTCAATCGAGATCAACGACCACCCGGTTGCGGCCGCCGTTTTTGGCTTTGTAAAGGGCGACATCGGCGCGCTTTATCAGCGCTGCGACTGTATCCGCCCCTTTGAATACCGAAGAAACACCAACGCTGACAGTAACTTCGGTCGTCTTGCCCTCATGACCGATGGCAAACGGCAACTGAGCGATTTCGGCGCGAATGCGTTCGGCGACCTTTTCGGCCACCGTGCTGTCCGTGTCCGGCATCACCACTACGAATTCATCGACTCCGTAAACACATGCAAGGTCGATGCCGCGCACATTCTTGCGTAGCCGGCGCGCGCACTCGCGCAGCACGTCGCTACCTGCGTCATGGCCGTACGTGTCGTTGACCGTCTTTAGAAGGTCGACGTCGGTGATTATCATAGACAGCGGTCGCCGGCGGGCCACGGCGCGGTCGAACAGCGTTAGTAGGTGGCTGTCTAAGTAACGTCGGTTGTGCAACCCTGTTACACAATCGATCACCGCCATCTCAATGGTCTGGGTGACGCTGGCGCGCAGCTGGTCGTTGTAGCGTTTGCGACGCACCTGCGTGCGCAGCCGTGCCATCAGTTCCTGCTGATCGATCGGCCGCTTCAAATAGTCATTGATGCCGAGTTCGAGGCCGCGGATGATGCGCCTATCCTCGCCTTCGTCGGTAAGCAGGATGATCGGCAGGAAGCGGGTGCGATCAAGCGAGCGTAGTTGAGAACACAGCCGCAGTGGATCGAAATCAGCAAAGGTGGTCGAGATCAGCACGCACTCATAGGCCGCCTCGGCGGCCTTGAAGAAGCCGACATGAGGATCGGGGGCGATGTCGAGCTCGGCCTTGCCGCGCAACATTTTCTGGATGCGTTCGAAGGAGGATTTGCGCTCGTCGATCAGGAGCACTTTCAGAGTCGCGTCATCAAACATGGAACTGCGGCTCAAAAGCGCCTCGATGCCGATTTCGTGGGTGGTCGAGGCGCGCAGGCGCAGTTCATCGGTCAGCGACTTCAGCCTGACCAGGCTCTTAACCCGCGTCATCAACTGCAGGTCGTTGATCGGCTTGGTCAGGAAATCATCGGCACCGGCCTCGAGGCCGCGCACGCGGTCCGTAACCTCGTCGAGCGCGGTGATCATGACTACGGGGATATGCGATGTCGCCGGAGCACTCTTCAGTCGCTTGCAGACCTCGAACCCGTCCATGTCGGGCATCATCACATTGAGCAGCACGACATCAACCTTGCCGTTTTCGCAGGTCTCGATGGCGCCGAACCCGTCGGACGCCGTCAGCACCTCAAAATATTCGGCCAAGAGCCTGACTTCGAGCAACCGCACATTGGCAGAGATACTGTCGACGACGAGGATGCGCGCGGTCATGACGAGATATTCTCCTGAAGACGTATTTCGTCATCATAATTGCTCGGATTGGGGTTGATTAAAAACTATCGACCACAATACAAGCAAACACCGTACACTAGACGTGCGTTCAGCCAAATAAGGCGCTACCGCGACCTCTATTGCGGTCGTCGCTAGTTTGATGACCTGGATGAGGCGCAAAACGGTCATAAGATAATTACCAGTTCTGCTGGACTTCGTTGGCAGGGCAAGCATTGCTGTCGGGGCCGGGCAACACTTTCCGCCCGATTCCAGGCCCGCCAGCTTCTATGCGGGCTCGACTCAGTACCGGCATCGGAGGGTCCGACGCCGGTATTGATGGAGAAAAGCAATGCGCGTTACCGACACTGTCAAAGACGAAGGCACTGGAATTGGGAAGCCTGAGAACCTTTCGGTTCAAGCTGTCGCAACGCCGCCGAAGCGCCTCCGGAAGCTGCTTAACGCTGAAGCGGAAATTGCGGACAAGCCCAAGAACCCCAAGCCTGTGGAAACGAAGACAGACACTGTGTTGAAGAAGCTTCGCTTGGCCAAGGGCATCACAATCGAGGGGTTGATAGCGGCAACCGGTTGGCAGCCTCATTCGGTGCGCGGATTTCTCTCCGGGACTGTGAAGAAGAAGCTGGGCCTGCCTCTGGTCAGCGAAATTGGCAAGGACGGTGTCCGACGTTATCGGCTCGACAGCAAGGCCAAGGCTGATTGAAGCCATGGCCATCGATGTAAAGATCGAACAGGAGGTCGCCGCGCTCGGCGACCTCTCTCGCGACGAACTCGCGGCTCGGTGGATCAAGATCTATGGGTGCCCGCCGCCGAGCGGGGTGCGGCGTGAACTCTTAGTGAGAGCGGTCGCTTGGCATCTGCAAGCGAAGAGGCTCGGAGGTTTGTCGACTGAGACAAAGAGGCGCCTCGCCGAAGCAGTGCGACATGTCGGCATCAATGGATCGGGAAGGGCATCAGGCTCGGTGTCGGAGACTTCAAATGAGCACGGCGATGGCAAAAATGCCGACCCAGCTTCGAAGCCGCGTCGCTCCCTATCGAAGGGGACTCGCCTGCTGCGCGATTGGAACGGCAAGACCCACATTGTCGACGTGACCGCAGAGGGGTTTTTGTTTGAAGGAAAGCTTCATCGGTCTCTCTCCGCCATCGCCCGCGAGATCACCGGTGCTCACTGGTCCGGTCCGAGGTTCTTCGGGCTATGAGCAACCAGCAGAAACTGCGCTGTGCCGTGTACACCCGCAAATCCACCGAAGAGGGTCTTGAGCAGGAATTCAACTCACTTGATGCGCAGCGCGAGGCTTGCGTGGCCTTCATTGCTTCGCAGATCGGCCTAGGCTGGAAGCTCGTTCCCGACTTCTACGACGATGGCGGCATCTCGGGCGGGACAATGGAGAGGCCGGCCTTAAAACGCCTGCTTCAAGACATTCGTGATAAGCGCATTGATGTGGTGGTCGTGTACAAGATCGACAGGCTCACGCGATCGCTGATGGACTTTTCCAAGATCGTTGAAACCTTCGATGCTCACGGCGTGTCGTTTGTTTCTGTCACCCAGCAATTCAACACGACGACGTCGATGGGCAGGCTGACGCTCAACGTGCTTCTTTCATTCGCTCAGTTCGAGCGGGAAGTGACCGCAGAGCGTATCCGCGACAAGATCGCCGCATCCAGAAAGAAAGGCATATGGATGGGCGGCACCATCCCGCTCGGCTATCGCGCTGTCCACAAGAAGCTCATTGTCGATCAAACAGCGGCGGCAACAATCCGATCGCTATTCAAGCGCTACTTGGAACTGAAGTCGGTGCTGGCCTTGGCCGATGAGCTCAATCTAAGCCAAACGGTGGAGGGCAACCCCCTTCAATATCCGATCAGTCGCGGTCGACTCTATCACCTGCTTTCAAACCCAGTTTATATCGGCCAGTCTCGTCATAAAGACACATGCTACGAAGGCGCTCATGAGCGGATTGTAGACGCGGAATTGTTTGCATCGGTCCAGGCACTGCTGAAGGAGCAAGGGCCGAAACGCCGATCGCGATCGAATGCCGCGGACCTACATTTGCTCACCGGCCTTGTTTTTGACGACACCGGCGATCGATTGAGCTCTGCCTATGCGAACAATCACGGCAAGCGCTATCGCTACTACATCTCGAACCGGCTGAAGGTCGCTCGGCGCAAAGAGGACAGCGGCTGGAGAGTTCCGACTGACGAACTGGAAGCGATGGTCGATCAGCAGGTGATTGCTTTGCTGAACGACAAATCGCGACTGGCTGAATGGATCGAGCAGTACGCATCAAGGGATAAGATCGCGAGCGGTTTGAGCGAGGCAGATGGGCTCTTGAGCGACTCGCCAGGATGTAAAGCAAAGCGTAGATCGATCGTCAGAACTGCGATCACCAGGATAACGCTCTGGCCCGAGACCATTGATCTCGCAATCAATCCTGCTGCTTTGGTGAGTGTGATCCTAGATCCGCAGGGCGACGGACAATCCGATGCAACAAGGTCCCAACGACCCGTCAGCGCCGCAGAGACACACAAAATCACCGTCACATGCAAGATTCAAAGGCGTGGAAATGAGGCGCGCTTGATTATTGGGGATCAACCAAAGCGCGATCAGACTCCTGACCCGAGCCTTGTCAATCTGCTGGCAAGGTCGCACTCCATGCTGTCGGCGCTTACGAATGGGTCGGCTCGCAGCATCTCTGAATTATCGAAAGTTACCGGCATCCATCGTGCCGACCTAAGCAAGGCATTGCCACTAGCATTCCTCGCTCCGGGGATCGTGGACGGCATCTTGTCGGGTATTCAACCTGTGAACCTAACCGCTCGGCGACTCGCTCGGCTCGTCGATCTGCCGGTTGATTGGAACGAGCAGGAGTCCGCTCTAGGCTTTTAATATCCGCCCGGTCACTTCCAGCTCTCTAAGACAGGTTACGTCAACAATCTCTCTGCATCGGTCACAAAAACATTAGGGCTCGGAAAGACGGGCACAGAGACGGGCCTTGAAAACTCGGCGGAAGCAGAGACGGATCGCGCGGCTCAGCCCTAATATGCGGAGACCACTGGGGGCTAACCCTCGGATAAGTCGAGCGAATTTGGAGCCGACCGATATGGGCCATGTCTGCCGTGACTGAGTGGTGATCCCGACAGGAATCGAACCTGTGACCTACAGATTAGGAATTTGTCAGACGGCCTTTCCTGTTGTTTCCCAATACCGGTCGCTGTACGATTGCGCCAGTTATAACATATTCAAGTTGTTGCGAGTTTCGTACTGCGCGGCTATAGTAGCGTAGACAAACCGACAGATTGAGCAAGACCAAACAGGGCGCAATTGCCGTACTAATGCCGTACTAATTTCATGACAGACCTTCGACTCGCCCTCACCGACCGCGCCATTGCAAGCCTCCAGCCGGCGTCGTCGGGCCAATATTTTGCGCGCGACACCGATCTGCCGGGCTTCATGGTGCTTGTGGGCAAACGGCAAAAGACATTCGTTGTCCAGGGTGATCGAAGGAAGGCGGGCAAGCGTCTTTCCGTCCGAATGAAGGTTGCCGAAGTTGGAGAACTCACAACGCGCGTGGCGCGGGCGAAGGCCAAGGACATTCTCGGGAAGATCGCCAACGGCGTCGACCCTCGCGCGTCGACGCGCAAGCAGGACGGCGATGCTCCGGCGGTCGATTTGCCATCGATTGCGAATCCCACGCTGCGCATTGCCTGGGAGCGCTACCGTGACGGGCATATGAAGAACAAAGGCCGAAGCGATGGAACGATCAACAACTATCGTGATCACGTCGAGCGGCTATTGGCCGATTGGCTTGACGAGCCGCTTTCCAAGTTCGGCAACGATCCTTCCCTCGTGACCGTGCGGCACGAGAAACTCACCAAGGAGAACGGCGCCTACATCGCCAATGGCTGCATGCGGACGCTACGCGCCGTCTACAACCATGCTCGCAAGGCCGCCCGCACGCTCCCTGCGGACAACCCCGTCTCAGCCATAGACTGGAATGCCGAACATCGGCGCGACACGGCACTCGGGCTTTCGGATCTGGAGGAATGGTTCACCCAGCTCGCGGCATTGAAGAACCCTGTTCGTCGGGAACTCCACCTGTTCATGCTGCTCTCAGGCCATCGCCCTGAAGCGATCAGGAAGGCGCGGGTCGAGCATGTCGACTTTCGCGCGCGTGTCCTGCACATACCCAGGCCGAAGGGCGGCGAGGTCAAGGCATTCGATATACCGCTTTCGCGAGGCATGATCCGCTGTCTGGTCCGCGTGATGCGCATTGGTCGGGCTCTCTACGCCGAGCAATCGCGTGGATGGCTGTTCCCGGCCGAGAGCGAAAGTGGTCACGTCATCGAGCACAAGGAGAAACGCAGCGGTCTGTCAAAATGGGGGAATGACCTGCGGCAGACCTTTCGCACGATCGCCCAGGCCGCAGGCGTTGCTGAGCTGGACGTTCACCTCCTGATGAACCACTCGATCCCGGGAGTTAATGCAGGCTACATCACACGCAACAAGCTACTGAGCGATCACCTGCGCCAGCAGCAGGAGGCCATCTCATACCGGATGCTCGAAGCGGGGCGGTCGCGACAGAAGGAATCGAAGTCTCGCGGTTGTGCATGGCCTGCACTTCCAAGCAGGCGCCTGCTTTCTGGACTGATGAGCGAGGAGGACTAGCTGCCCAATACATTTCCGCATTGCATCGGACCTTGTCCGGGACTAACGGCTGCTTCGCGCCTCATGTCGGCTGTTGAGATCAAATTCGCCGTTTCCTCAAAGCAGCTGTTCGGCTTGGGCGACATGATGTCCGGGTTTGGCCCAAAGCGGACACGGGTCCACAGCGCCAGCCGTCATGCCAGCGACGATCTGCCGGTTGAAGAACAGGTAGACGATCAGCGGCGGGATGGTGATCAGAAGGATGCTCATGAAACAAGCGCTTCGACTATTTCGACAAACAACACGCCCCGAAGCGGTCTTTTATTGGACGGATTTCGTCGCTTTCGAGGTTTTGAGCGTTGCCAGGGAGCTGGGTCTGCATGTGCCAGGCGACGTGGCAATAATGGGTCACGACAATACAGCCTTTTGCGATCTCAGTATCGCCACCATAACAAGCTTCGATCAGTCGGGGCACGAACTTGGCGCAAACGCGGCACGGCTTCTCATCGAAAGGATCGAGGGACGTACGAAAAGCGTGTTCGTGACGGTCGCGCCGAAAGTCGTGGCACCTGGCAGCACAAGGATGCTTGGAGTGGAGATCGCCGCCCAATCTAAGATCACTGGGACAGAAGATATCGAGCGTTTCCCAAAGCCTCGCGACAACATCCCTAGTCGAGTTCGATCATGCTGCAGCCATAGGCCGGGAGTGACAGCTTACCGCCGCGTACTTTGCCATCGCCGAGCAAATCCTTGCCCGCGGGGACATTGCCGATGCTTGCCAGCTCGCCCATCGTATTGAGGATGAACAGCAGGCGGCGGTCCTTGCTTTCGCGGATCGTCGCCTCGACGCCGGCCGGCATGTCGGCGATGAGCGGCACGACACCGGCGGGCTCCAGCACCTGATCGGCCAGCACCTCGACCAGAGCATCGCTGAGGTACGTGCCGAGGTAGATCACATTGCCCTTGCCGACTTTGCGCGAAGTCATCGCGGCTTGGCCCTCGGCGAAGCGGCTGGCCCAGCTGCCGATAACCTCCGTGCCGGGCGCGACGTTAAGCAGCTCATAAAGATGCGCCGCCGTCACCTGCGCATTCCCGATCTTGAGCTCGTATTGGCGGCTCGCCGACGTCGCCGGCAGCTTCTTGCGCACCGTGTTGGCGCCGAAGCGGCCGCCATGCTCGAACAGGCCGTCGCCGCCGATCGGCGGCAGCAACCCGAACTCCTCGACCGTGATCCCGGCCAGCGCCGAGAGCGTCCTGCCCGGCGAGGTGTCGCGGATGACGTGGTTGTTAACGTCGCGTGATCCGGTGCGGCCGCCCAGGATTACCGTTCCACCCGCCTTAGCGAAGGCCTCGATCCGCGCTGTCCACGCATCGGTCCATTTCAGCCAATGCGGCACGTAGAGCGCCTTGAGCTTGCTGAGATCATCCTCGGGATGGATGAAGCCGCAGGCGATGTTGTGGCGGTAGCAATAGCGGTGCAGCAGCGTCGCGTCGTCCTGCGGGCTCGGCATGCCGATGGGGTAGGAGCGGTGCATCTCCTGATTGTCGAAATCTGATCCGGCGATGCCCAAATCCATGCGCACATGCGTGCCGAGGATCTTGTCCTTGAGCGCCGTGACCTCACCCGCAAACTGCTTGGCCTCGTCATAGCGCCGCCGCGGGATGTCGTCGTGATCGATGATGCCCATCCAATAGATCTCGGCGCCGAAATGCGCCGGCCGCCAGCGGAAGAACATCACGCCATCGGCGCCGCGGGCCACTGACGTATAGGCCATGCGGCGCATCTCGCCGGGTTCGGGCGTCAGCGTCGAGAAGTTCGGCTGCGCACCGAAGCCCGATTGCTGCTCGGGCACGATGAAGTTGCCGGTGAAGCCGCGGCAAATGTCGAGATGCAGCGCCTGCGCCTCGCCGACGCCGCCGACCCGCTGCATCTCGTCATAGAGATGCGGGTAGATGTCGAAGCCGAGAAAATCGAGATCGGTCGAGAACTCGCCGCGGAAGTCGATGTCGTCGATCCGCCCCAGATTGTGGAAGACGAACCAGTCTGGATTGGTGGCGCGCAGGATCAGCACCTGATCGTGCTGGAACCGCGCGGTGACGAAGGCGAGGAAGCGGTGATAGTCGACCACATGGGTCGGCCCGACCGGGGCAGGGGCGTAGTCGAGGGGCAGCACCACTTGATCGAAATCGTCGTAGGCGGTCGCCCAGAAATGCCCGCCCCACGCATCGTTGAGCGCGGCGATGGTCTTGTACTTGTCCTTGAGGAAGGCCTGGAACTCGGCCAGAGTCACCGGACCGTAGGACAGCGATCCAGAGGTATTGAGCTCATTGTCCGTCTGCCAGCCGATGATGTGCGAATTGCCGCGATAATGCTCGGCCATCGCTTTAGTGATGCGCTTCGAATGCTCGCGGAACACTCCGCTCGCAAGATTGGCGTGCTGGCGCGAGCCATGGCTCATGGCGCGGCCATTGGCATCGACGCGCAACACCTCGGGATAACGCGCCGTCAGCCAGCGCGGCGGCGTCGCCGTCGGCGTGCACATGATGGTCTTGATGCCAGCCTTGCCCAGCGCATCTATGGCGCGGTCGAACAAATCGAAGTCGAACGTCCCCTCATGCGGCTCGATAATATGCCAGGCGAATTCCGCAAGTCGCACCGCGTTGAAGCCCGCGGCTGCCATGCGGTCGGCGTCGCGCTGCCAATAGCTCTCATCGACATGCTCCGGGTAATGCGGGGTACCGACGAGGAAAGTGTCGGTCGAGATCGGCCGCCAGACAGAGAGCGGCGCGGATTTCGAGGCAGTCGTCATAGTCGGAAAACTCCAGGCGATAGTCTATTTGATGGAGCCGGCGGTGAGGCCGCCCTGCCAAAACCGCTGCAGCAGCAGGAACACCACGATGACCGGGATGATGCTGACCAGCGCGCCGGTGATGATAATCGAGAACAGCACCTGTCCGCCGCCACCGCCCTGCTGCGCGAGCTGATACCAGGTCGCAAGGCCCACCGTGATCGGCTGATACTCCTGCGAGCGCAGCACGATGAGCGGCAGGAAGTAATTGTTCCAGGTCCCGACGAACGAGAGCAGCGCCACGGTCACCATGCCCGGCGCCACCAGCCGCAGCACGATGGCGCGGAAGATCACGAACTCGCCGGCGCCATCGAGCCGCGCTGCATCGAGCAGTTCGTCGTCGACGCCCTGGTCGATATAGACGCGCATCAGATAGACGCCGATCGGCGAGATCATCGAGGGCAGGATCACGCCCAGCGGATTGTCGCTGAGACCCGAAAGCGCCAGCAGCAGGAAGATCGGCACGACGAGGGCCGTCTGCGGGATCATCACAGCGCCCAAGACCAGCGCAAACAGCAGATTGCGGCCGACGAATTTGAACTTGGCGAACGCATAGCCTGCCGCGGTAGCAAAGATCGCGGCACCGAGCCCGGCGGCGGTCGAATAGAGCACGCTGTTGAACATCCAGCGCGAGAAGATGCCATTGTCGCGGCTGAACAGATCGCTCAGATTCTGCCAGAGGTTGAACTCGGTGCCCAAGCCGAAGCCGAACGTGGTGAACAGGTCGCCATTCGTCTTCGTTGCCGATAGGACCAGATAGACCAGCGGCACGAAGCTGTAGACGAGGAACAGTGACAGCAGCAGCGTGAGGATGATCCGCGAGCGCCGCCGTTCGCCGGGCCGGCGCCTGGTAGCGTCGAAAGTGGCGATGTCGGTGGTCGCAGTCATCATTGCTCCGGCCGACGGCGGTTGGTGATCAGGGTGAAGATGTAGGAGGCACCGGCGATTACGATGCCAAGCACGAACGAGACGGCGGCCGCATAGCCATACTGCTGGTTCTGAGTCGCCAGCGAATAGGCATAGAGGTTCGGCGTGTAGCTCGAATTGATGGTGTTACCGGCGAGCGAGCGCATCAAATACGGCTCATTGAACAGCTGCAGTGTGCCGTTGATCGAAAAGATGATGGTGAGCAGGATCGCCGGCCACAGCAGCGGCAGCTGGATCAGCCGCGCAAATTGCCAGGGCGAGGCGCCATCCATCCGCGCGGCCTCGGCGAGGTCCGACGGGATCGCCTTCAGCGCGGCGTAGTAGATCACCATATTGTAGCCGACATATTCCCACGTCACGATATTGGCCAATGAGAAGATCATCGCGCCCGGCGACAGGAAGTTCGGTGGCGGCAGGTTGAACGCCTTGGCCATCTGCGTGAACGGGCCGAAGGTGGGGCCGTAGAGATAACCCCAGATGATCGTCGCGATCACGCTCGGCACGGCGTAGGGGAGGAAGAAGCCGAGCCGGAAGACGCCCTTGGCATAGACCTGGCCACGATCGAGCACGATGGCAAACAACAGCGCCAGGCTCAGCATGATCGGCACCTGCACGATGCCGAACAGAACGAGGTTCCACACGCCGCCCCAGAATTTGGCGTCGCCCGTGACCTTGATGTAGCTGGCTGCACCCGCGAATTGCCGCCCGCCCACCAGCGTGTCGCGGTAGAGGCTCATGTAGAACGCATAGACCAACGGCGCGACGATGAAGGCGATAAACAGCAGCACGAAGGGCGCCAGGAACAGATAGGGCGCGAGCTTTCGTGACGTAAAACCGCCCGATCGCGCTGGGCGCGTCGCGGCGGCTGGCGAATTCGACATTGCCATGGTCCCCGTCCGGCAAGATGAAGAGATCGGGCGCGCCGGTCAAGCGCGCCCGGCCATTGCCCGGGAGAAATCAGTCTACGGTGAAGCCTTGTTCCTTCGCGTAGGCGACCACGGCGTCCTGGATGCGGTCGAACGCATCCGACAGCGTGCCCTTGCCGCCGATCGAGGCGCCGAATTCATCGGCCATCGACTGGTAGAGGAAGTCCTGGAACGGGCTCCACTCAAAGTTGCTGACTGCGGCCGCCGATTTGGCGAACACTTTGTTCACTTCCTGGCCGCCGAAGAACTCCGGCTTGTTGCCCGCCCATTCCGGGCTCGACAGCAACGCGTTGGTACAGGGGAAGAAGTTTTGCTTGGTGGTGTAGAGCTTTGTGGCTTCGGGATTAATGTTCAGCCAGATCGCGGCTTCGGCGGCCTCGGGCAGATGCTGGGTCGTTTTCATCACGGCTAGCGCTGAGCCACCCCAAGCGCCGGTCGCGAACTTGCTCGCGTCCCACTGGGGCAGATCGGCGGCACGCCACTTGCCCACGCTGGTCTTGGCAACCGAGGTCAGGAACAGCGGACCCCAGCCGGCAGCGAGCCACGTGGCATAGCGGCCCGAATCGAGGCCGGTGTACCACTCATTGTTGAAGCCCGGCTTGGTCTCGATGACACCCGCGTCAATAAGGTCCTGCCAATAGGCGGCGAAGTCCTTGGCAATCTTGTCGTTGATGTTGATCGCGAGCTTGTCGCCATCGCGGCTGACCGGCTTCCAGCCCATCGGCCACAACAGACCCAAGGCCCAGTCGGCATTGGCTCCGAACGGCGCGTCGGAGATAAACACATTCGGATCGGCCGCATGGATCTTCTTGCCCGCATCGGCAAACTCGGCCCAGGTGGTGGGCGGCGTGATCCCATGCTTATCGAAGATGTCCTTGTGATAGAGCATCGCCATCGGACCGAAATCCTGCGGCATGCCGTTGACCACATCGCCCTTGGCGACCTGCGCCCATAGGCCTGCGGGGAACTCGCCCTTATGGGCATTGGCGTACTGGCCGATGTCGGCGAAGGCGTCGACCTGGCGGAAGGTCTCGATCAGCTGGTATTCGATCTGGACGACGTCGGGCAGGCCGCTGCCCGCCTGCAGACCCGCACGGACCGCCTGATATTCGGGGTTCCCCTGGCCGGCATTCACGAGTTCGACCTTGATGCCCGGATGCGCGGCGTTGAACAGGTCGACCTGAAGCTGGAGATCCGGCACCCACGACCACAGCACCACCTTGACGGGCTCGGCACCGCGAGCTGCCGCCGGCAGGGCTGCAACCGCAACGCTCGCACCCGCAACTTTCAAGAAGTCACGACGCTGCATCGTCCGCCCAAGCGGATTGAAAATCTTCGTCATTGAACTCCTCCCACGAAAGATACGCTCCCACACGACGCAGGGCGCGGTTTTTCTTTCAGTTAGAAACTTAATGCCGACATTCAGTCGCTGTCAATCGCGATCGATTGATCTTAGTCGGCCATCACGAGGCTGTCGGCAGGGTTGAGGGTCGTCGCATCGAGCACCAGGCGCACCGCCCCAAGGACGATATCGCGGTGCCCCAGCGCGCCGATCACGAGGCGCGGCGGGTCGTACACATTGCCCTTGAGGCGATGCCGCAGCACATCGAGTACCAGATCACCGCCGCCGACGACCCGGCCCGCCAGTACGATGATTTCCGGGTTCATGAAGGCAGCAACACTGCCCACCGCCATCGTCGCATAGTCGAGCAACTCGGTGACAACCGGCGCGATTTTGTCCGCCTGCCGGTCGGTGACGGCGGCCAGGGTGAGCTTTCCCGCCGCATACTGGGTGTTGGCCTCTTCGAGCATCTTGGTCGCCTGTTCGGGGATGCCGAAAAAGCGCAGCGATTGCTTGTCGCCCAGATGTTCGAACGGCCGCCCGGTGAGGAAGGGGTCGTCGAGATACCAGCCGAGCTCGCCCGCCGCATGCGAGTGCCCGCCATAGAGCTTGCCGTCGATCACGACGCCCGCGCCGGCGCCGGGCCCGATCGAGAGGCTCACGACGCTGTCGGCGCCACGCCCGGCCCCGAATCCCCATTCGCCCACGGCGGCGAGGTTGCGCCCGTTTTCGACGACGATGGGCATCTGAAAATGCTCGCTGAGCCGCGCCCGCAACGGCATGTCGCGCCAGCCGAGCCCGAGCGTCAGCACCACTTCGCCCTCCGGCTGCCTGACGATCGAGGGCAGGCCAATGCCGATGCCGCGAATGGTCTGGCCGCGCGGGCGGGGGGCCGCCATCAGCCGGTGGATCAGGCCGACCAGCTTCTCGAAATTGCGCTCGCCATCATCATCGGCGGTCTCGTGCATTTCGGTCTGCACGACGCCCTCGAGATTGGCCACGGCGCCATAGAACTCGCCCTTGCCGGCCTCGATGCCGATGATCGCATGCGCCGCGCCGCGGAACTTGATGCGTGCCCGGGGACGGCCCCGGACATTGGCCTCGTCAAACCCGTCATACGCCACCAAATCCTCGGCAATCAGATCCTCGATCACCCGCATCACCGTCGGGATGCTGATGTTCAGTCGCTCGGCGAGGCTCGAAGGTGATGCCACTCCTTCGGTGCGGATCAAATCCACCACGGCGGAACGATTGAGTCGGCGTAACAGGCTCGACGTCGTGGGCTGGCGCTTCATTCATGGACCAGTTGCAAAAGGCCGGCGGACCGGCAACGAGCGTCGGCATAGACCAGAACCGTGCCAGAGTCCGCCTTTTTCTGATGACGCCGAAAAGCTACCGCGGTAGCCCGTTCGATGATAACGGCGATCCGTGGCGGGCGCTCAAGCCCTCCGGAGTCAATGCGCTTACTCGCGCAAATAACTGACTCCGGTTGCTTCAATCGGTTACGAGCTCGTCCGCCTTTGGCGCGGAACCAACACCAATGACCGCTTTTGGCGCAAAGCGGTCCGCACTACGCTGGACGCAACGGTCGGCTTTCTTGCCAGTCATCCTGAAAGCTGCCAGGCCGTTAACGGCCCGTTGCGGCGATTTCGGGATCGGTCGATGGCTGGGCTGCTTTGTGCCGGCGGTTCGACGCGCCGCATCGTCCGAAAGAAGCCGGAATGCGTCTAACGCTAGCTTGGCCGACCGATCCACCGCACGATTTCATAGGCAGGCATCGGGCGGCGAAAACCCTTCAGCGTCAGTTCGCCAACAAGAACGGATTCGACCAGCGACTCGACAGCTCCGAGGACCCGTTGGCTAACAAGAATCTGGCGCGATTTGGCCTCCTCGCACAATCGGGCGGCATGGTTCGACACAGTGCCGATGACGGCATAGTCCGAGCGCTGATCAAAACCGATGCGCCCGATGGTTGCGTGGCCCCTGGCGATGCCGATCCCAAAGCCAAGCAAATAGTCCCGCTTGCGCCATCGCTCTGAGTGCTCGTCAATCGCGTCGCGCATCGCAGCAGCCATTGAGACAGCTCTCTCGCTGTGGTCGGCGCATGGAAGTGGATCGTTGAAAACCACGACGATCCCGTCGCCCACGAACCGCTCGAGAGTCCCCTCGTGGCGGACAATTTGTTCACCAAGACAGGAATGATACTCGGCAAGAACTGTCATGACTTCTTCGGGTTCGGCGGTCTCTGCGAAGGCCGTAAAGCCGCGCAAATCGCAAAAGACAACGGTCACCTCGCGACGGTGGCTCTGCAAGAGCGCATCTCCATTGCCCGCCGCAACGATGAGGTCGGCGACCTGTTCGGGCAGGAACCGTCTAAGCCGCGCCATTCGATCGAGCTCCGTCACCTGCTCAGCCACGGTTTGCTCGAGCGAGCGATTCCAGTCGGAAAGTTGCGCAGCTTGGTCCTCAAGGCGTTTGGCTTGGCTCGCGACAGTGTCGTGAAGCGCCTTCTGGCGCAGCATCGAGCGCACCCGCGCTAACAGCGCCCTGTGCTCGAAGGGCTTTGTCAGATAGTCGTCGCCACCGGCGTCCAGCCCCTCGACCACATCGCGCGTGTCGGCCTTCGCGGTGACGAGGATGACCGGAATCGCCTGCAGGGAGATGTCCTGCTTGAGCAGGCGAACCACGCTGATACCGTCCAGCTTCGGCATCATGATGTCGAGCAGGATCAGATCCGGCGTGAGTTCGCGAGCTTTTGCAAACCCCTCTTCACCATCGGCGGCGGTCGCCACTTCGTAGCCATTCGCCTCGAGGCGCATGCGCAGGATCTCGAGGTTCTCCGGAGTATCGTCGACTGCGAGAATGCGAGGCGGATCGTGCAAGGCGCTGCCTCCCTCAAGAAAGGAACCCGCGAATCTCGGAAAGCAGCTGGCGCGGACTGAATGGCTTGGCAATGTAACCATCGCAGCCAGCAGCAAGGGCTTTCGCCTCGTCGCCCGACAGCGCGTAGGAGGTGACGGCGATAATCGGAATGTGCCGGAGCGCCGGGTCGGCCTTGATGCGGCGGGCCGCTTCATACCCGTCGATCACCGGGAGCTGAATGTCCATAAGGATCAGGTCTGGCCTATGCGCTCCGGCTGCAGCGATGCCGGCGGCGCCGTCCGCCGCCTCGATCAGTTCGTATTCGGTGGTGGCAATGAGATCGCGGATGATCTGGCGGTTGTCCTCGGTGTCTTCCACCATAAGGATTCGTTTGCTCATGCGGCCCTCACGTCCTCATTCACCCAGATTGGTACCTTGAGACGGAATGTCGACCCTGACCCGATCACGGACTCGACGTCTATGGTTCCGCCATGCATTTCGACGATGCGCTTCGAGATCGCCAGGCCAAGACCTGTGCCACCCTTCTGCCTGGTGCTGCTGTTGTCGACCTGCTGGAATTCTTCGAAGATGAGAGCCTGGTCCTTGGACGCGATGCCGGGACCGGTGTCTCGGACGGTGATCTCGAAGTGCCCGTCGACCGCATCGGCAAGAACGTCGACCGCACCCGTTTCGGTGAACTTGACGGCATTGCCTACAAGATTGAGCAGGACCTGCGTCAAACGGCGCTCGTCCCCGCGGCCGAATGGAAGGTTCTCGGCAACAGTCGTTGAAAGCTCAAGACCCTTCGCTCGTGCCAGCGGTTCGACAGCCGTAACGGTCGATCGAACAATCTGCGCGATGGAGTAGTCCTCGATCGCCAGCGTGAGCTGGCCGGCTTCGATCTTGGAAAGGTCGAGTACGTCATTGATGAGCCCGAGGAGGTGACGGCCGTTCGCCTGCACGCGCGCGACGGTCGTCTTTGCCTTGTCCGGGAGTTCGCCGTAGATGCCGTCGACCAGCAGTTCTGTGAAGCCCAAGACCGAATTGAGCGGTGTCCTGAGCTCGTGGCTCATATTCGCGAGGAACTGGGACTTGTGGCGGCTAGCTGCCTCCAGCTCCCGGCCTTTCTCCTCGATCTCGCGGAACAGCTTGGCATTCTGGATCGCGAGCACCGATTGGGCTGCGAAGGTCTCCAGCAGGTGGACAACTTGCTCATGGAAGGCACCTGGCTTGTGGCGCCTGACGACCAGTGCACCGACGATCTTGTTGGGCCTCAGCAGCGGAACGATCAGGATACCGCGATATCCGGCGTCGACGATCGTCTTTCTTACAAGGAAGGATGAGGTCTCCTCGCTGAGGTCGGGAAACTGCACCGGCATGCAGCGCCCGGGCGCGTCGCCGATCCCCATGTCGGCCAGCCCGATCGTCTGGTGCGAGACTGCGGCGATAAGCTCATCGCTCATACCGAAGTTTGCGCGCGGACGGAATTGCTGCCGCGTGCTGCTGAACACGTAGATGGTGCCAGCATCCGTTTCCGACAACTGGACCGCCTTGGCAACGATCGTCTTCAGCACCGTGTCGAGATCCAGCGTCGAATTGACTGCCTTGCTCACCTCACCAAGCGCCTCGAGCTCACCAACAGACGCGGCAAGCTCGCGCGTCCGTGACTGCACCGCCTCGAAGAGCCGCGCATTCTCGATGGCGATCACCGCCTGGTCGGCGAATGTCTCGACGAGCGCGATCTCCTTGGGGTTGAAAGGTTGCGGCTCAACCCTCGTCATGACGAATACGCCAACGAGATCACCTTCCCGCAACAGCGGGGCAGCGAGGACGGTGCGGAATCCGCCTGCCTCAGCGATCAAGGCAACGCGGTAGTCCGGATCAGCGGTCACGTCTTCGATTTGCACGATCCGCCGTTCTTCGATTACGCGCCCTACGGCGGAGCCTCGGCCTGCGGCAAGCGCTGGAAATGGATTGGCGTCGACATAAGCACGGAAACTGGGCGGGTAGCCATGCGTCGACACATAGCGGAATACGCCATCAAGCAACTGCACGATACCACCCTTGTCGGCACGGCAGAGCCTGACAGCCGATTCCACCAACGTATCGAGCACGACCTGCAGATCGAAGGTAGAGCGGCTGATGACCTTCAGAACGTCTGCAGTGGCTGTCTGCTGCTGAAGGGCTTCGTCGAGCTGCTGGGTGCGCGTCTCAATCTCCTGATACAGGCGCCCCAGCTGGTCGGAGGTCCGGTTGACGTTAGCGGCGAGCACTCCAAGTTCGTCGCGATTGGCGACGGCAACGTGTTGGGCGAAGTCGCCGGCCGCTATCTGGCTGAGACGCGTCTCGATCTTCTTGACCGGTTCGATCAACGACCAGGAGATGATGTAGCCGAGCCCCAACGCCAGCAGGATACTGCCCACCGCAAACGAGACCACGATCAGCCTGGACGTGCCGTACGCACCCTCGGTCGTTTCGATGGCCGCCACCATGTCGGCTTCGGCCATGTTGACCAGCTGGTTTGTCAGCCGCTCGAGGCGCTCAGCCGACGGTATGATTCCATCAAGCTGAACCTTGCGCGCCTCCTCAGTGCGGCCGGCGCGGACGAGCTCTGCCACGTGCGTCACGCCGGCCGTCAGCCGTTCGTACTCTTGCCTGACCTGGCCAAGCACTTCCACCTCGGCTTTGGCGACGAACTCCATGCGGTCGAGGTCGTAGCCGAACTGATTGAGCTGGCGCAGCGCCGCATCCAGCATCCGGTCGTCCTGAAGCAACAGGGCGGTGGAGATGCCGTAGAGCTGGCTGGTCGTATCGTGCTGTACCTGGCGGTAGGCCGCGATCCTGCGCTGCAGCTTGATCAGCTCGTTGGTCTGATCGTTGACCCCACTCAGCACCTGCAACCCGACGGCCCCGAGCACGATCAGCAGGCCGACGATCGACAGGAACGCGATCAAGAGCTTGGTCTGGACGCGCGCCGGCAGCCGGGCAACCCAGCCAACGAGCCGGTTCGTTATGCTATTTGGATTCGTCCAAGAGGCTGACAAGGTCATCCCGGAACTCCTCCAAGTCGAACCGGACGCCAAGATACTGTACTCGCAAGATGCCATTGGGGTCTACGAGCGACGTCAACAAGGTATGGTCGACATCTCCGTTCGCCGCCTTCTTCGCGATGACCCCGTATTTCCGTCCCACCTCATGGACGACCGCCGGATCACCGGTAAGAAACGACCAGCCCTTCAGATCGGCGCCAAAATTCTGCGCATATTCCTTCAAAACATCGGGCGTGTCGCGCTCCGGGTCGACGGTGATCGAAACAAAGGCGAATTGGGGTCCGAACGCACTACCCAACTTTTCCTGCACGCTGGCCATATGGGCGGTCAGCATGGGGCAGACGTCGGTACAGTACGTATAGATGAAGGCGATGGCGACCACCTTGCCGCGGAAGTCGCGCAGCGACACCGGCTTGTGGTCCTGCGATATCAGCGTGAAATCCGGTGCAGCGCCCATCATCGGCAGGCGCTCGCTCTTCCCAGCGTGCGCTGACGCTTCGTGCGCAGAGGTGTGCGCAGGCTCAGCGACGAGGGCGAGGAGCAGCAACGCGCGCGTCGGCCAGCGGCTCACGTCTTCATCTCGCGCTTGAGCTCCTTAAGGAAACGCCAGTCGGTGCCGCGGTCCAGAACCTCCTGTGGCCTCATCGTGACCGCATTTGTCTCCTGCATACGCAGCGCATAGAAACGCAGGGAATCCTCGGGGTCATATTCGCGCCATTTGTCGTAGCGTATGTCGGAACGGATAGCCTGAAGCGTGTAGTCGGTGGCGTAGCCTATATTGACCGCACTTTTCGCAACCGCTTCCGGATTGGTTATGCAGAGGTCCACGGCCTTGAGTAGGGAGCGCATGACTCGTTTAGTCGCCATCGGGTAACGTCCTGCGTAATCTGCGGTGCTCGCGAGCATGCAACAAAAATACTGCGACCATGGTTTGTCGATCGCCGTGCTGACAAGTACATGGCCGAGCTTTCGCTCGCGCGCCTGCTGGGGCGTGGGCGGTCCGCCGAGGAACGCATCGATCTTACCCTCCGCGAGGCTTTGAACCGCATCGGGGGTTACGAGAGTTTTGAAATCCTTTGCCGGATCAAGGCCAACATAGGAAGACATCACATTCAGCAACAGATACTGGATGGTGCTGCCATCCACTCCGACCGTCTTACCCTTCAGATCAGGGATGCCAACGACCCGATCGTTTGCGATCAGCTCAAGACAGCCGACATGCAAGCCGGTCAAGACTTTTATCGGCGCGCCTTTTGCGATGTTAAGCACATGCGCGAGCGGGTAGTTCCAGTCGAAGTCGATCTCGCCGTGGCCGATCCAGTCCGACGAATCCGGGCCGGTGCCCGAAGACACGAACTCAACGTCGGTCAAGCCTTCGGCATGCAGAAGCTCGGTGGCCGCATACATCGGCGATTGGCAGTCCGAGACCTTGGCGAACACCGGCAACCGGACTTTCGTCGTCTCTGGCGCCGGCTCGGCGAGCGCCAGCCTCGGGGCTGCGATTAATCCCGCGGCACCCGCCGCGATGCCGGCCATGAAGCGGCGGCGGTTCTGGATGATGTGCATGACGTTCTCCTCTTCAGCGGTCCTTCGCGCTGCGCCTTTCACGTCTTCAGTTCGCGCTTGATCTCTTCGAAGAAGTGGAAATCCGTCCCTTTGACGATGATCTCCTGCGGGCTCGACTTGATCATGCCCGTCTCCAGGAGGCGCAGCGCGTAGAAGCGCACCGAGTCTTCAGCATCGTATTCCCGCCACCTGTCGTGCCCGGTGTTCTGCAGAGTGGTCAGTGCAACGTCGTAGCTCGGCAGAAAGCCTCGATCAACCACCGCGCGGGCGGCCGATTTCGGGTTCGACACGCAGAATTCGACAGCCTGGAGGATGGCCCGCAGCACGCGCTTGGTGGCGACCGGATACCTATCGACATAGTCGGTCCGGCCGGCGAGCATGCAACAAAAATACTGCGACCAAGGACGGTCGATAAGATTGCTGAAGACCGTGTGACCTACCTTCTTGTTCCGAACCTCGGAGTATTGGCTGGTGTCTACCAGGAAGGCATCGACCTTGCCGTCGATGAAGTTCTGCATGAGCGAGCCGTTCTCCTGGACGCCTACGACCCACTCAATATCGTGGTTGGGATCGAGCCCGACATAGTTGATCAGCAGTTGGAGAAACACCTGCGGGTGGTCGTTCATCGCCCAGACCCCCACCCGCTTGCCCTTTAGGTCGGCAACGCTGTTGACGCGATCGTTCGCTCGCAACTCCCAGCAGCCGGAATGCACGCCGGCCAGGATCTTGACGGGCACCCCGGCCTCGACGCTGCGGATGTGCATCGGCGGCATGTTGAAGTCGAAGTCCGTCTCACCCGCTGCAATCCATTCGCTGCTGTCGAAGTACTTTTGATTACCTTGCACGTACTGGACATCGGTCATACCGCCGGCGCGGAGCAGTTCGCCAGCGAGGTAGAGCGACTCCCAGCAGTAGGCGCCTCCGACCCACCGGCCCAGCCGGACACTGGTCGTCTCGGGCTCCGGCTCGGCAAACGCCAATCTCGGGGTTGCGACAATTCCCACGGTGCCGGCTGCCAGGCCGGCCATGAAACGGCGTCGATTCTGAATGATCCGCATGTCACGCTTCCTCCCTGGGACAAAGCAGGCTCAGGTTTTCAACTCACGCTTCAGCTCCTCGATGAAGCGCCAGTCCGTTCCATCGGCGATGATCTGCTGTGGGCTCGACTTGATCATGCCCGTTTCGTGCATGCGCAGCGCGTAGAAGCGCATCGAGGCTTCGGCATCGTAGTCCCGCCAGACGTCGTACCGCGTGTCGCTCAGCGTTTGCAGCGCGATTTCGTAGCTGGGGACGAAACCTCGATCGACCATCTGCGCTGCACTCCATGCGGGATCCGAAATGCATAGGTCGGCGCCCTTGACGATGGCTCTTAGCACGCGCTTGGTCGCCACCGGATATCTGTTCACGTAGTCCGCAGCGGCCGAAGTCATGCAGCAGAAGTACTGCGACCAAGGGCGGTCGAGGGTCGTGTTGAGGATCGTGTGGCCGATTTTCTTGGCGCGCAGTTGCTGCGTCTCCGGCGGCGTGAAGAGATATGCATCGAACTTCCCGTCGGCGAAGGCTTCCACCGGCTTGCTTTCCTGGACCCATTCGATGTCGTTGACGGGGTCCAGTCCGATATAGGCGGCCATCAGGGCGACCAGCACGCGCGACGGCGCATCGATGTCGTGCATGCCCACCCGCTTGCCCTTGAGGTCCGGGATGCCTTGGATGCTGTCGTTGGCGATCAGCTCGAGGCACCCGGAGTGCAGACCGCCAAGCACCCTGATTGGCACGCCGGCGTCGATCGACGCGACGTGGACCGGCGCGTAGTTCATGCTGAAATCCGTGTCGCCGCGTGCAATCCACACCGCCTGATCGACTTTCTCGTCGCCCTGCACGTAGCGGACGTCGGTGAAGCCCTCCGCTTTGAGGAGCTCTCCGGCCAGGTACATCCCCGCCCAGCAGTAGGCACCATCGATCCACCGCGGCAAGCGGACGGAGGTCGTTTCAGGGGGTGCCTCGGCCCAAGCGTCAGTCGTTGCGCCGATGAGACCTGCAGCGCCTGCTGCCGCAGCACCGGCCAGGAAGCGGCGGCGGTTCTGGATGATCTGCATGGGGTTCTCCCTCCCATTGAAAATGGCACGAGGCTGGCTGCCCCTCACGTCTTCAACTCGCGCTTCAACTCGTCAAGGAAACGCCAGTCAGTGCCGGTGGCGATGATCGTTTGCGGGCTCGACTTGATCATGCCCGTTTCGTGCATGCGCAGCGCGTAGAAGCGCATCGAGGCTTCGGCATCGTAATCCCGCCACCTGTCGTACCGGATGTCGTGCAGCGTTTGCAGCGCGTAGTCGTAGCTGGGCACGAACCCTCGATCGACCATCTGCTGCGCTACCAATGGCGGATCCGACGCGCAGAGGTCGGCGCCCTTGAGGATGGCCCTGAGCACGCGCTTTGTCGCCACCGGATGCCTGTCGACATAATCCGCAGTCGCGGAAATCATGCAGCAGAAATGCTGCGACCAGGGCAGGTCGGTGGTCGAGTTGAGGATCGTATGGCCTACTTTCCTGGAGCGAAGTTCCTGCGTGCGGGGCGGTTGGCCGAGGACTGCATCGTATTTTCCTTCGACGAAGCCTTCCGCAAAATTGTGTTCTTCGATGACCCATTCGATGTCGTTGACGGGATCGAGCCCAACATAGGCGGCCATCAGAGAAACCAACACGTATTGCGGCGAATCAAGCGTAAAGACCCCAACCCGCTTTCCCCGCAGGTCCGAGATGCCTTTGACGCTGTCGTTGGCGATCAGTTCGAGGCACCCGGAGTGCAGTCCGCTTAGTACCCTGATCGGCACTCCTGCATCGATCGACGCCAGATGAATCGGCACGTAGTTCACACTGAAATCCGTCTCGCCGTTTGCGATCCACGCCGAATGATCAACCTTCTTTTCGCCTTGCACATAGCGGACATCGGTGAACCCCTCGGCGCGCAGCATTTCTCCGGCGATGTACAGGCCCGCCCAGCAATAGGCGCCGCCGATGTACCGCGGCAGGCGGACGGAAGTGGTCTCCAGCGGCGGCTCGGCCCGGGCTTGTGTTGCGGTGCCGATAAGTCCTGCGGCGCCGACGGCCGCAGCGCCGGCTAGGAAATGACGGCGGTTCTGGATGATCTGCATGGGCTTCTCCTTCCCAAGGAAAAAGGCACAACGAGTCAGCCAGCTGCTCAGGTTTTCAGCTCACGCTTCAACTCGTCGAGGAAGTGCCAGTCCGTTCCGTTGGCGATGATCTGTTGCGGGCTCGATTTGATCATGCCCGTTTCCTGCATGCGCAGTGTGTAGAACCGCAGGGAGTCTTCAGGATCGAATTCCCGCCAGCGGTCGTAGCGGATATCCTTGAGCGTTTGGAGCGCGTAGTCATGCGACGGGACGAAATCGCGATCGACCATCTGCCGGGCCACCCACTGCGGATCCGACACGCAGAGGTCGGCGGCCTTGAGGATGGATCGCAAGACCCGCTTGGTCGCCACCGGGTACCTGTTCACGTAGTCCGTGGTGGCGGAGATCATGCAGCAGAAATACTGTGACCATGGGCGGTCGACGGCATTGTTGAGGATCGTGTGGCCGATCTTCTTGGCGCGCAGCTCCTGCGGCTGGGGCGGCGTCCCAAGGAATGCGTCGATCTTCCCTTGGATGAAGAGTTCCGTGGGCTTGACGTCCTTAGTCAAGACCCATCGGATATCGTTCACGGGATCGAGCCCGACATACGCGGACATGAGCGTCAGCCACATGTGTCGCGAGTTATTGAAACCATCCACGCCCACCCTCTTGCCCCGCAGATCCGTGACGCTGCGGATGCTCTCCTTGGCGATCAGTTCGAGGCATCCCGAGTGCAACCCGGTTAGCACCTTGATCGGCACGCCAGCGTCGATCGACGCGATCTGATTCGGCGGAAAGTTCACAGAGAAATCGGTCTCACCGCGTGCGATCCATTCCGATTGGTCGACGCTTCTGTCGGCTTCTACGTAGCGAACGTCGGTGAAGCCCTCTGCGCGCATCAGTTCTCCGGCGATGTACGCGCCTGCCCAGCAATAGGAACCACCAACCCACCGCGGCAGACGAACCGTGGTCGTTTCCAGCGGCTCGGCGTGGAGTGACTCCGGAAGACCGACGATACCGGCAGCGCCTGCCATTGCAGCGCCGGTCAGGAATCGGCGGCGGGTTTGCAGAATCTGCATCAAGCGCTCCTCTTCCGATTTGCAAAAGGCAATTCTGGCCGGAACCGAGCAAAAGAGGTTTCGGCAGAGGCAGATTGTCTCGTGAGCGCAACGAGTAGTTGTGGATTCTAGCGCGCCCAGTCCGCTGCGGGAGTCTTGCGCTCTCAGTCGCCGGCTCATGTATTAGCAGCCGACGATATGCCAACGATACGCCCAATTTGCGTAGGTTGCGAGCGCAAAGCTTACTACGCCAAACGTCCCGCCAGCACCTCGCTGTCAGGGAGACTGTTTGCGCGATTGCGAATGGCCACTTCGAGTTCACTGCGGCCTGCATCGGGTCAGCTTCAGACCCTGGTCTCACCGGGCTGAACGTCCGCTATCGTTCTTCGGACACCAAAAGCCGCCATTCCGCGCGCGGCCCAAAGCGGACGTGAAGAGGTAGGTGCACCCCAGCCTGCCATTTGGATGGCCAACTTAAGAGCCAAGTCGTCATCAAACGCTCTCCGGGCTGTACATATCGAATGGAAACGTGATCCTAAATACCCCGTTATCAGGACCTGCGTTCTTCGCTTTCACCAGAGTTGCAATAGTCTCTGATGCAAAACGCTCTATGGGGTGTGACAGGATCAGCGAAATCGTACCATCTATCAAAGCAGCCCGCGTATCTTCAAAGAGTTCATAGCCTACGGTAACGAAGTCTTCCCGTTTTGGAGTAGCCCTGAGTGCGGCTATCGCACCTGTAACACCACCCCCTGAGATGAATAGTCCGCACATATCCGGATGGTCTGTCAGCAGCTTTTCGACATGTTCACGGGCAACCACGGCTGACTCGTAAGTTGGCAACGGTTCGAGCAGCGTGAATCCCGAATTATGTTCACGGAAGTAAGAACGAAACCCGCTTTCGTTCATTTCCTGGTTTCGCAATCGGTGGCTGCCCAAAAGAATGCCTATTTTCCCCGGCTGTCTCACCATGCGGTCAAACGCCCAGGCAGCGGTGCGTCCTACTTTCCAATTATCGAGCCCCACAAAGCTGATGCCTCCCTTGGCCGTGAGGGGGCCGATAAGTGAAACGACCGGCACGCCGCTTTCAAGAACTGCGTCAATCGCGTCAGCAACGGCAGGATGCTGCGGCGCTACAATCGCAAGTGCTTCGCACCGCCCGCCGAGCGACTGAATATGTGCCGCGACTTTCTCCGGCGTGAGGTCTTCCATATACTCGACCGTTAGATCGATATTGCAGGCAGGATAAGCTTCCGCAGCTTGCGCAATTGAATCGCCGAGTAGGCGATAGAAGCGTCTCTCCCGTCGCTGCAGCAAAACGCCGACACGGTGGATCACCTCTTGTGCCTTCGCCGCCTGCTTGATGGTGCCAAGTCCGTAGAAGCCGATTTCCTCAGCGGCTGCCAAAACGCGTGTGCGCGTATTGCTCCGGACCGATTCAGGCTCGGACAGTACTCGATTGACCGTTGACACGGATACACCTGCAGCTCTTGCCAAGTCTGGAATGGTTGGTCTCTTCATGTCAAAAATTCCATTACTCTGGTTTCGGCATCTCAAAAAATATCATCCATACAAATTTTCGAAATGATTTGAGACGAAGTTCTGAAGCGATAGTAATCCAGATTGACCTGAACGATGTCAACGTAGCATTCATTACGCGTTGACAGTGCTCAGCGATCTAGGAGCCGTCAGCGCTTTGGGGGGAGGCCCAGCGCACAATTTGGACGAGGAGGCTCAACGTCGTTGTGTTGAGATCGCGGACCTGCGCGTGCCTACCGGGATCGGCCGCACGGCCAAAAAGGCAAAAAAGTATGTCGAGCCGCTGCCATGCGGCTTTAACCTGAGGAGGAATTCGACATGTCGTTCACCAAGAAAATCGCCACCGCAGCCATGGCATTCATGCTGGCATCCAGCGCTCATGCGGGTGACACGGATATCGCCGTCATCGTGGGTTCGGCCCAAGATGGCTTCTGGAACATGGTCAAGAAGGGCGTCGATGATGCTTCGCTGATGGTCAAGGCTAATGGCGGCACCGTCAATTTCATGCAGACCCAAAACTATGACAACTTCGGCCCGGACCTCGCTTCGCTAATCGAACAGGCTGTAGCCCAGGGCGCTAAAGGTATTGCTATCCCGAACTGGCTGCCAGAATCCGAAACCACTGCCCTTAAGGCTGCGCGGGACAAGGGCGTGGTGATCATCTCCTTCAACGCTGGCCAGAGTGAGATGGATAATTACGGCTCGCTAAACTATTTCGGGTCGGACGAATATCTGGCAGGTGTTGAGGGTGGCAAGTATCTCGCTTCTCATGGTGCAAAGAAAATCCTCTGCCACATCCAGAACCCAGGTGCCGTAAATCTCGAGACCCGCTGCAAGGGCGTTCAAGACGGTGCGAAGAAGGCTGGCGCAGACACCTTCATCCTCCGTGTTCCTGCTAACCTTGACCAGGACATGAATGGTACCTCTGAAGCAATCAAATCCGAGCTGATCGCCGATCCGTCCATTGACGCCGTCATTACGCTCGCTGCATGGGCTGCAGATGCTGCCGCTAGCTCCATCGATCAGCAGAGCAAGACCGGCAAGATTCAGCTTGGCACCTTCGATATGTCCGCCTCGGTTCTGGATCGAATTTCGAAGGGCACCCAGACCTTCGCAATCGACCAGCAGCCTTATCTGCAGGGGTTCCTCGCAACCTCCATGCTGTTTGCAAACCTGAAGTTCGGCACTGCGATTGCAACGAAGCCGGTTCTGACTGGTCCGGCGATTGTCGACAAGACCAATGTTGCTTCGGCAATCGAAGGCGTCAAACTCGGCGCACGTTGAGGCTGGCCCGAGGCTGAGACCTGGCCGCTAACCTGGCCGGGTCTCATCCATGCTCCCTCTATGTAGCTTCGTCTGCGCTAACTGAGGATTTTGCTTCCATGACCGCCACAAACCTAAGAACCAGCACCGTTGAAACATCCGCCATCGAGAGTGAATCGGCCATTTCATCCATTAAGGCCTTTTTTCGCACCCCTGCCGCTGGTGCTTTCATGGGTTTCGTGGCTGTATTCATCCTTTTTGCGATGTTCGGATATAGCCGCAACTTTTTGTCCGTAGCTGGTGTAACTACGTGGGTGAACTTCGCGTCACTCATAGGAATGATTGCAATTCCGGTCGGGTTCCTGATGATTGCCGGTGAACTCGATATTTCAACCGGTGCTGTACTTCCCGCGTCCACGATGACAGTTGCGATTGTCTGCGAGCACTATCAAATGCCTGTGCTTGTCGGTGTAGCTGCAGCGCTTGCCATCGGTGCACTGATCGGCTTCATCAATGGATACATAGTAACTCACACGCGCGTGCCGTCGTTCATCGTGACATTGGCGACGCTCTTTGCAGTGGCCGGCATCACGCTCTACCTGTCGATCTTCTTCATCAACAACACCAATTCCTTCTATCACGCGCCAGATTGGGCAAAATCGCTCTTCGGCGGGAAGGTGTATGGCTTCAATTCTTCCGTCTTCTGGTGGGGTGGGCTTATCGCAGCATTCGTCTTCTTTCTGCATTACTCTCCGAAGGGAAGCTGGGTCTTCGCTCTTGGTGGAGACCAAGAAAGTGCGAGAAACGCAGGTATTCCTGTAACCAGGATGAAGATTGCACTCTTCATGCTGTGTTCCATATCGGCGGCCTTTGCTGGTGTCCTTCAGGTGATGACATTCAGCTCCGCAACGTCTCAGGCCAATTTTGGCCTAATCTTCAACACCATTATTGCCGTGGTCGTAGGTGGCGTTCTCCTCACGGGTGGTTTTGGTACTGTAATGGGCATTGTCTTCGGGGTGCTCACCCTTTCGATTGTTACCCAAGCTATTGGTTTCACGGAGATCGACAGAAACCTGTCCTTCCTAATTATCGGTGTCATGCTTTTGATCGCTGTCCTGCTCAACGACACGTTTCGTCATTTGGCCACCAGCTGGTCGACGCCCAAGAAGAAATAAGGAGAGCGACAATGTCCGATAAGAAACCCGTTCTCGAATTTCGAAACGTCGACAAATCGTTTGGCCATATTGATGTTCTGAACGATATCAGCCTCAAGGTCGGTGAAGGCGAAGTGCTCTGCCTGCTTGGCGACAACGGCGCGGGTAAGTCGACGCTCATCAAAACGCTGTCTGGTGTCTATCAGCCGACGCGTGGCGAAATTCTGATGGATGGTCAGCCCGCACTTTTCTCCAGTCCCCGTGAGGCTCAGGAACGCGGGATAGCTACGGTTCACCAATTCGGTGGGACATATCCATTGATGTCCATAGGACGTAATTTTTTCATGGGTTCGGAGCCGACAAAGGGTTGGGGACCGTTCAAATATTTCGACCGCAAAACCGCCACCCGAGTGGCAGTTGCAGAGGTTCAGAAAATGGGGATCACACGCATCACCGACGGGGATCGCTTGGTCGGCGGCCTTTCCGGAGGGGAACGCCAGTCGCTCGCGATTGCCCGTGCTGTCTATTTCGGAGCCCGTGTTCTCATTCTCGACGAACCGACGGCAGCCCTCGGGGTCAAGCAGGCTGCTCACGTACTGCGTATCGTCAATGAGGCCAAGCGTCGTGGCCTCGCGGTCATTTTCATCACCCATCAGGTGATGCATGCCATGGCAGTGGGCGATCACTTCGCAGTGCTCATTCGTGGTGCAATTGCGGCTGACTTCCGCAAGGGGGAAAAGACACGCGAGCAGATCGCTGATCTGATGGCTGGTGGTGAATCCATGGCCAGTCTCGAAGCCTCAATTGAAGGGTATATGGAGACCCATGATGGTCTTCCGCCACCGCCCGCTCACTGACTGAGTATTGGCATAGCCGCCAAGTAGTGGAATTTGTTGAATGGAAGCGGTTGAGCTCTTGGGCCAACCGAATGGAAGGAGTTTGTCCAATGGTGCGTGTAGCAGTCATTGGTGCAGGGCTGATGGGCGCTGACCATGCCAAGATCGTCGTGGAGGAAATGCCGGGCGCGACCCTTCAGGTGGTCTGCGACATGGATAAAGTACGCGCTCGCAAGGTGGCCGATGCCCATGGTGCGGCAGACGTTGCAAGTAATCCGGAAGCCGTGATTGCCCGTGCCGATGTGGATGCGGTGATCGTCGCGAGCCCGGACTTCACTCATGCGCCGCTGTCACTCGCCTGCATCAACGCGGGCAAGAAGGTACTCTGCGAAAAACCCCTATCGCAGTCCTCGGCCGAATGCCTCTCGATCATGCAGGCCGAACAGGAAGTTGGTCAAAAGTTCGTCCAGCTCGGCTTCATGCGGCGCTACGACCAGTCCTATGTCGAGATGAAAGAGGCAATTGAAAATGGCACGCTTGGCCGAGCCCTGATGATGCACAACTTCCACCGCAATGTGGAAACGCCAGCCTCCGACTTCACCGGTGCCATGGCAATCACCAATTCCGCCCCGCATGAGTTCGACGTCGTGCGCCATGTACTTGGCACCGAATATGCCTGGATCTCTGCCTTCCAGCCGAAGCGCTCTGATCGACGCGTCGCGCCCGTCTTCATGGTCCTCCAAACCGTCGATGGCCAGCTCGTCAACATCGAGATCAACAACAACGCTGCGTACGGCTACGACGTTCGTGCCGAACTCGTGGGCGAGCAGGCGAGCATTTCCATGAGCCATGTCGCTTATACCCATCTCGAACGCTCGCTTGGCGTCCACACCGGCTACGATGCCGATTGGCGGACCCGCTATTTCGATGCCTATCGCCGCCAGAACCGCGCCTTCCTACGCTTCGTCGACACAGACGTGTTTCCCGAGATCGCATCAAGCTGCTGGGATGGCTATGCCGCAGCAGTTGCCGCCGAGGCAGGCGTAACAGCACTCGCTTCCGGGCAGAAGCAGCTCGTCACCATGATTTCCAAGCCGGAGTTCTACGCATGAAACTGGGTTTTGTATCTGACAGCCTCGGCGGCATGCCGCTCGACGACCTTCTCGACAACGCTGCACGCATGGGCGTCTCCGGTATTGAGGTCAACACCTGCGGCTGGTCGACCGCACCGCATTTCGATCTCAAATCCATGCTGGGTAACACGGTCGCGCAGAAGGACTTCCTCAAGGGCTTTTCAGATCGTGGGCTTGATGTGATCAGCCTCAATGCCAATGGCAATCCGCTTCACCCGACCGATCCGGCTCAGGGCGAAGGTCTGAAGAACACCATCCGGGTCGCAGGCGAGATGGGCATCAAGACGGTCTGCACCATGTCTGGCCTGCCTGCGGGCAATCCGTCCGATACCATGCCAAACTGGGTCGTCTCTTCCTGGCCGCCGGAAACGCAGGCGATCCTCAAATACCAGTGGGAAGAAAAACTCTTCCCGTTCTGGACCGAGATCGTGGCGCTGGCAAATGAATGCGGTGTGGAAAAGATTGCGCTCGAACTGCATGGCAACCAGTGCGTCTACAACGTGCCGTCGCTCCTGAAACTCCGTCAAGAAGTCGGCCCTATCGTTGGCGCGAACCTCGATCCCTCGCACCTCTTCTGGATGGGAGCCGATCCGCTGATCGCGGCGGAAGCGCTGGGCAATGCAGTCTATCACGTCCATGCCAAGGACACATTCCTGAACGCGCCCAAACAGGCAGTGACCAGCCTCCTCGAAAACGGCAACCTGACCGACATTCCAGCCCGCTCCTGGTCATACATCACACTCGGCTTCGGCCACAGTGAGGAGTGGTGGCGACAGTTTTGCTATCGCTTGAAGATGGCTGGCTACGACGGCTGGCTTTCAATCGAGCATGAGGACGTGCTTCTCAACTCACTTGAGGGCCTCGAAAAATCCGTGGCCCTTCTCAAGGGTGTCATGCCGGTTGCACCGGCCGATTTCAAACTTCAGGAAATCTAAGATGAGCTTCCAACTTGCCGCTTGCGCCGAAATGCTCTGGCGCGACAAACCAATCGAATGGCGGGCAAGCCGCCTGAAAGAAATGGGCTACGGCGTCGGCCTTTGGAACTGGCCCGCCTGGAATCTTGATGCGCTTGAAAAAACCGGTGCCACCTTCACTGTCATGAATGGCTATCTCGAAGGTCGGCTCACCGATGCAGAAGGTTGTGAGATGCTTCTGGCGTCTGCCACGGAAACGGCGAAGGTCGGCAAGCGGCTCGGTGTCCACCGCCTCAATCTGCATGGCACAGGGCTTGGCGACATGGGCATTCCGATCCCGAAGATCGGGGCCTTCGCGCCGGGCAAGGAACAGCGGGCTCGCGATACACTCAACCGCATCTGCGATCTGGCAGAAGCCGAGGGTCAGGTCTTCACGTTAGAAAACCTCAACCCAATCGATCATCCCGGCTGCCCCTTCGGCTCGACGGCAGACGTGCTTGCGCTCGTTGCAGCCGTCAACCGCCCGCAACTGCGAATTAACCTCGATCTCTACCATACCCAGATCGGTGAAGGTGATCTTATCCGCTGGTGTGAGGCCTGCCTGCCCTGGATCGGGGAAGTTCAGGTGGCTGATAATCCCGGCCGTTGCGAGCCGGGCACGGGCGAAGTGAACTGGCATGGCGTCGCAAAAGCCCTGAAATCCATGGACTACGCGGGGCCGGTCGGTATGGAAGCCTTTGCCTCCGGTGATCCGGAAGCTGCACTCGAAGCCTTCCGCACCGCTTTCACTATCTGAGGTTGTTTTCCTGAGAGGATCATCCGTGTCATCCACCATCCTGAACGTCGGCCTTTTGGGCGCAGGCCGTATTGCTGGCGTCCATGCCACCGCCATTTCCACCAATCCCGGCAGCCGCCTTGCGGCTGTCTCCGACATCAATCAGGCCGCCGCTGAGAAGATCGCCGCCCAGTATGGCGCCGAAGCCCGCTCGACCGATGCGATCCTCAATGATCCCGCCATCAATGCCGTGCTGATTGCCACCTCCACCGATACCCATTCCGACTTGATCGAGCGGGCGACGGCAGCGGGCAAGGCCGTGCTTTGTGAAAAGCCTGTCGATCTCAGCCTTGCAAGGGCACAGGCTTGTCAGAAGGTGGCCGCCGCTACCGGCAAGCCGGTGATGATCGGCTTCAACCGCCGTTTCGATCCCAACTTTGCGGCTCTCAAGGCAGCAGCCGACCGTGGTGAAATCGGCAAGACGGAACTGCTCTCGATCACCTCTTTCGACCCCGCGCCGCCGCCGATCGCCTATATCAAGGTTTCGGGTGGTCTTTTCCGCGACATGATGATTCATGATTTCGACATGGCTAATTTCATTATGGGGACAGCGCCGGTCTCCGTCTCGGCGGTGGGTACATCGATTGTCGATCCGGAAATTGGCGCGGCAGGCGACGTCGATACCGCCGTCGTGACCCTTGCCTATGCGGATGGCCGGATCGCCGTGATCAAGAACAGCCGCCGAGCCGTCTATGGTTATGACCAGCGGCTGGAGCTTCTCGGCTCCGAAGGGCTGCTACAGGCGCAGAACATGTTGGAAAACACCTTGGTCAAGTCCACGACTTCCGGTGTCACGGGCGCAAAGCCCACCTATTTCTTCCTCGAACGCTACATGCCCGCTTATGCGGCGGAATGGGCAGCATTTGTCAACGCTGTGAAGACAGGCTCGGCTCTGCCGGTCAACCTTGATGATGGTGTCGCAGCACTCGCCATGGCGGAAGCTGCAACCCAGTCTGCAAAGAACGGATTCCCCGTGAAATTGGCAGAGGTTCTTGGCTGACCGTTCGGAGAAGCAAAATCGTCCTCCTGTCCGATCTAGCGGCGCCCCGAACTTCGGATCGAGCCGCCGCATACTACTGATCTACCGGAGGATGGTGCACGCGAAGGACTTGATCAACGAGCTGCTGCAACTACAGGTACCGGCCGCAGGATATCAGCTTCAACGATGGTGCGGACGCCTCCGAGAGAGTACATGGCGCAGGCCTGTGGTTCCATCCAGGCAAAGTTCAGGGGTTAGATGTCAACCTCCGACGGCCCTTCCCAATAAGTCATAGCCGAACATGCACCGGAAGCACGATCATGAGCACGGAAAAAACCATTCGAAACCCGACGACCATCGCCGAGCTAAAGGATATGATTGTAGCAACCAGGCTTAGCCTCCCAGACCAACAGGAGCGCGTCGCACGCACGGCTCTCGCCCATCCGGAAATTGTAGCATTCGGCACCGCGCAATCGCTTGCGGACCGATGCGGAGTGTCGCCCTCAACCGTGGTCAGAGTGGCCACTGCTCTCGGGTTCGATAACTTCAGGGAGTTCCGACAGGTTTTCCGTCAGCACATCCGGGAGATTTCGATACGAGCCGCGGACACCCTATGCTGACAGGAAAGCCGCAATAACCGCCACAAATGAAATGAGTTCCATAAATCACCGTTATCCAACGTGAACCTAACCGATGATCGGTCCTTGGTTCGATCCCTTTCAAGGCGGGCATCGCTCACTTTCGCAGTGGTGCCCAATCGGAAATAGAAGATTAGCTCGCTGAACGTCGGCTTTGCGCCCTCCTTACCGCCATTCACGCGGTGTTGGTTCATACGTATCCCCACGGTGACGGCCGCCTTGCTGAGATAGGCTGAAGGTGCAAGTCCTAGTGGTAGCACTAGGAACAGTCCTATGACGAAGCAGCATGTGGAGGTGATCACGTCCGGCGAGCGCCGCCGACGGTGGTCTCGTGAAGAGAATTGAGCCGTTTCTCCCTCAGGCATGCGTGCCCAAAGTTTGAAGGTCTGCGAAATTCGCCGTACTAATTTCTCAAAATTTCCCAAAAAAGTACGGCGGATTTTTCACTAAGCAACTGAAAACATTGGTGATCCCGACAGGAATCGAACCTGTGACCTACAGATTAGGAATCTGCCGCTCTATCCTACTGAGCTACGGGACCATCGCGCCCGACACATAACCGCTTCGGATCGTTTCGCCAAGAGGCAGCTAGGCTGCTCGCTTGGGTTCGACCGCGAACGGGCTCAGGCCCAGCCAGGTCTGCATTTTGCGGGCGATATCCTGGTCGCCCGTCAAGATGACTTTCGCCCCGGCCTTCTCGACGGTGATCAGCCCCATCCAGATTTCGGTCATGGTGTGCAGGTCGGTCGAGACGTAGAGATCGACATCGAAGCCCGGATCGTACCAGCAGAGGTCGACCTCGCCGTGCTTCTCGACGATCAGCCACCACGACCGTTTGGAGGCGGGGAGCTCCTGGTACAGAAACTGTATCACCGTGCGGCCGTCGGGCAGCGGCGACGCGTTGAGGTTGCGCCGCATGTCCCACATCAGCAGCGACGGATCGAGGTTCTTCAGCGACAGCCGCGACTCGACCCATTTCTGCCCCCAAAAGCCCATCGCCTCGACGACGGAACGCAGATCCCGGCCGGCCTCTGTCATCCGGTATTCGAAGATGCCTTTCTCGCCGCGCACTTCCTTGCGCTCGACGATCCCGGCCAGCTCAAGCTCCTTGAGCCGTTGCGACAGAAGGGTCGGCGACATTTTGGGGACGCCGCGGCGCAGATCGTTGAAACGGGTCGAGCCCGCCACCAATTCGCGAAGCAGAACCATGGTCCAGCGGGTGCACAGCACCTCCGCGGCCATCGATAACGGGCAGAACTGTTTGTATCCGGCCTGGGTCATGATGTTGCCTTCCCCTCAAACTCAGCCGGGACCATAGGCCTTTCCCAGCGGTGCGGCGAGTACAGAAACTGTACCGGCCCAAGTGTGGTGGATTTGAAGTTCCTGCTTTCTGGGTGGCATCAGGGTTAGGAACTTCAAATCCAAAACCACACTGGAAATCCAAGCACTTGCTGGTGTGGCTTTTGAATCCGAAATTCGCTCGCTGCGTTGCTCCAAAGTGAATGCGAATTTCGAATTCGCCACACCAGTACAGATCGCGGACTGGCTGGCGCCGGCCTTGCCATGCGACCCCTCTGCCGCTGCACGGGATACCCCTGTGCACGATCAGGAGACATGAACCATGACCGCTTACGTTATCGCAGACATCAAGGTGAGGGACCCGCAGTGGATGCCGGCCTATGCCGCGTCGGTCCACGACCTCGTTCACAAGCACGGTGGCAGATATCTGTCGCGCAGCGGCAATGTGAAGACGCTCGAAGGCAAGCCGCTCGACACCACGCTGATTGCCTTGATGGCGTTCCCGACCGAGGCAGCGGCGCGCGCCTTCACCGACGATCCTGCCTACGCACCCTTCGTTTCGGCCCGTCAGGGCGGCAGCGACAGCCGGTTCCAGCTGATCGACAATTCCGATCTGGCCGGAACGATCCCGTATCTGCCGAAGGGATGATCTTCCCCTGCATTCGTCGCATCGGGATAGGGCTCTCCGAGCAACAACAGCCACAGCGCCCACCTGCCGGACCTCCTTACTTCCGGCGCCCGGCCGGGCTGTGCTTTTCAAGAAGAATGGAATGATTATGACAATCAACTTTCGCAACAAATTCCTCGCTGCCGCGGCGGTCCTGTCGGCCTGCACTGCGTTGGCGCAGGCGCATCAGGCAGCGCCCACGTCCGGTCCCAATCCGCTGGCCGAAAAGGTGCGAGCCGCCAACAGCCGCTTCGAGAATGTGGCGGCGGCGACCGCCGAGGGCTATGCGCCGATCCCCTGCGCCAGCGGCATCACCGGCGGCGCCATGGGTATCCACTACGTCAATCCCGGCTACCTCAAGGACGACGCTGTCGATGTCGCCAAGCCCGAAGCGGTGATGTACGAGCCGATGGCCGACGGCACGCTAAAACTGATCGCGGTCGAATACATCACCTCGAAAGGCCCGGCCTCGCTCGATGGGCATCTGTTCAACTTCAACAGCGCGCCCAATCGCTATGGCCTCGGCCCGTTTTACGAGCTGCATGTCTGGGCCTGGAAAGGCAACCCGACCGGCGCGTTCGCCGACATGAACCCAAACGTGTCGTGCGAACCGACGACTGCTGCCAGCCAGTAAGCAGCCGAGCCAGGCGGCGCCTACGCCGCCTGGTTTTTAATCTCACAGAGGGGCCAAGCTCCGGGAGATCGCGATGCAACCTGGCATCGCTGGCGTGCCTGTGTGCCCATCGAGCTGTCTTTGCAAAAAAGTCGCTTGACTGGCGATGTAAAATGCTCATTCTAGAATGATCATTTTACATTGGGTTGCTCCATGACCAGACCGCGACTATTTGACGAAGCCACTGTGCTGGGTGACGCGATGAACGCGTTTCGACGGGCCGGTTTCGCGGGAATTTCGATCAAGGATCTGAGCGATGCCACCGGCCTGACGTCTGGCTCGATCTACAATGCCTTTGGCGACAAGGAAGGTCTCTATCGGGCGGCCTTCGGCCACTATATCGATGCCGTCATCCGCTGCCGGATCGAGACCTACATCGGCGAAGCAGGCGATCTGGATGGTTTGGAACAATTGTTCCTGTCGTTGTTGCTGCCCGCCCCGGAATCCGGCGACGACGGCTGTTTGTTGACGAATGCCGCAGTCGAGTTCGGCGCGCAACCGTCGGTCGCCTCGGAAGGTCTCACGGAAGGCTTCGCCGTGCTGGAAGCCGCCATCCGGCAGGTCGTGGAGCGCCAGATCGGCGGAGGGCAGGTCGATCTCCACGTCGTCAGGCTTCTGCTTCTCTACCAAGGCATTCTCGTGCTGATCCGCGCCGGCCGAGACGTCTCGGCCTGCCCGGCCGTCATTCGATCAGAATTCGAGCAGCTAAGGAAACTTCTGCCATGACCACCCTTTCCCGCAGGGCGGTGCTTCTCGGCACCGCCGGCAGTCTTCTTGCGCCTTGCCTGCCGGTCTTTGGCGCGTCGCAGGCCATGCCGCCGGTCCGATACGTTCGCTCCAACGGCATCGATATGGCTGTTTACGAAGCCGGCAAGGGACCGGCGGTCGTTTTGCTGCACGGCTTTCCCGAACTCGCCTTTTCCTGGCGTCACCAGATCGCGCCGCTCGCGGCCGCCGGCTATCACGTCATTGTTCCCGACCAGCGCGGATATGGTCTGACCGACCGGCCGTCCAAGGTCGAGGATTATGATATGGTCCACCTGACCGGCGATCTCGTCGGTCTCCTCGATGCTCTCGGCGTCGAAAAGGCCGTGTTCGCGGGCCATGACTGGGGCGGCCTGGTCGCATGGCAGATGCCGCTTTTGCATCAGAGCCGGGTCGCTGGCGTCATCGGTGTCAACACGCCATTCATTCCCCATGAAATGCTGTGGCTGCATCCGAGCCTCACCAAGGGGCTGACCGCCCCAGACAAGCCGTTCGTGGCCAACCCGGCAAAAGACCCGATCGCGCAGATGCGCGAAGTCTACAATCCCGACATGTATGTGCTGATGTTCGAAGATGGTGATCTCGCGGACCGTTTGATGGCGCATGACGTGGCGCGGGTGTTCAGGAGCAATATGCGCAAGGGTGTTATCACCGCCGCGCAATACGCCAAGCTGCCGCCGCAGGCCCGACACATGACGTTCCTACAGGCGCTCGCGCAGCCGGAGCCGAAGACGCTGCCCGGCGAGCTGATCCTGACGCCAGACGAGCTTGCTTTCTATGCCGAGAGCTTCCGGCGCACCGGTTTCACGCCGGGCATCAACTGGTATCGCAATTTGTCGCGCAATTGGAGAGCCGGCTTGAATGTCGACCAGACGATAAAAGTGCCTTCGCTCATGATCGGCGCTGAGGACGACGTCGTGTTATCTCCAGCGATGATGGATGGAATGGACGCCCACATCGCCGATCTCGAAAAACATGTGGTCGCCGGCTGTGGACATTGGTCACAGCAGGAGAAGCCGGGCGAAGTCACCACGCTAATGGTCGATTGGTTGAAGCGGCGGGTTCCTGCGTAGCCGACATGGCGAGCGGTGCAAAGACGGTTAAGATAGCGGAACTTTCGGGATGCCGGCGCGCTTTAGTGTCCCGAAGGAGACACCGCATGAGCGCCACAAAAGAGTTCTTTGAAACCTGGCTGCAGGAGAATGTCGGCAATCTGCCGGCCGAGAGCGAGGTGAGCGTCGCCGTCCTGGCGCAGCAATTCGAGCAGGATGCCGACGCTGCCGGCTATGGCCACGAGGTTCGCGAAGACGAGCTCGGCAACATCCAGGAGGCGATCGAGGCAGCGTTGAAAAAGGCGAGAACCGGCGAGGAACCGCAGAATGCGGTCCCGATCGAAGACAGTGAACTGGCGCCGGTCATGGAGGCGCTGGAGGTCGAGGATCCGAAGAGCGGGCCGTAGCGGTTGCGGCTCTTCCCTTCCACGCTACATGACCGGGCATAATGGATGCCAAACACCTCACACTCGGCGTCGTGATCGGCGTGGCTATCGGCGTCGTGTTGGACAACATTGTTGCGGGCATTGGTATAGGTATTGCTCTGGGCATTGCCTTCGGCCTTGCCTGGAAGTCATCCGGCCGGAAGTGACCAGCAGAACATATCCTGCCCAGTTTTGCCGCCCAGAGATGCGGCGGTCGCCGCACCGCCGGTGCCGAATCGCTACGCCGCCAGCGCCGTCTCCGCCAGCTTCACCCAATAGCTCATGCCGTGCGGGATGACCTCATCGTTGAAGTCGTAGGCCGGGTTGTGCAGGCCGGCGGTATCGCCATTGCCGATGAAGATGAAGGCGCCCGGCCGCGCTTCCAGCATATAGGAGAAATCCTCACCGCCCATCACCGGCTGGATGGCGCGGTGCACATGGCTGTCGCCGGCGACGTCGGCCGCGATGTCGCTGGCAAAGACCGTCTCTTCCGGATGATTGAAGGTGACGGGGTAGTTGGCATTGTAGTCGACCTCGATTGTCGCGCCGAAGGCAGCGCCCAGGCCTTGGCAAAGCGCGCGGATGCGCTCTTCGGCCTTCTTGGCAACCTCCTTCTTCAGCGTGCGTACGGTGCCGGCGATCTCGGCGGTCTCTGGAATGACGTTATAGGCGTCGCCGGCGTGGAATTTCGTCACCGAGACGACCACCGCCTCGACCGGATCGATGCTGCGCGAGGCGATCGTCTGCAATGCGCCGACAAGCTGGCTGGTGATGACGATCGGATCGATGGTGCCGTGCGGCATCGCCGCGTGGCCGCCCCGGCCCTTGACGGTGATGGTGAATTCGGCGGTCGCCGCCATGATCGGGCCCGGCCTGATGGCGAACTGGCCGACCGGCAGGCCCGGCATGTTGTGCATGCCGAACACCTTGGATATGTCAAAGCGCTCCATCATGCCGTCCTTGACCATCTCGTTGCCGCCGCCGCCGCCTTCTTCGGCCGGCTGGAAGATGACCGCGACGGAACCGGCGAAATTGCGCGTTTCGGCGAGGTATTTGGCGGCACCCAACAGCATCGCGGTGTGGCCGTCATGGCCACAGGCGTGCATCTTGCCGGGGACGGTCGAGGCATAGGATTTGCCGGTGATCTCGTTGAGCGGCAGGGCGTCCATGTCGGCGCGCAGGCCGATGGTCGAGCCTTCGCCGTGGCGGCCGCGGATGATGCCGACGACGCCGGTCTTGCCTAAACCCGTCACGATGTCGTCGCAGCCGAAAGCCTTCAGCTTCTCGGTGACGAAGGCGGCGGTCTTGAAGACGTCGAAATTCAGCTCCGGCGTCTGGTGCAAATGGCGGCGCCAGCCGGCCACCTCGTCCTGCATTTCGGCGGCTCGGTTCAGGATCGGCATGATGGTTCCATTTCGCTGTTGGAGCAGGCGGTCCTGGCCTGCTGCTTTGCAATTGTGCCTGCTGCCTTGCAACCATGCACGCAGCTTTGCATTGTGCTGCTGCTTCCACATTGTGATCGGCAGCACTTTGCCATGTTGACGTCACATAGAGTAAATAGCACCGCGACTGTGGTCCGGGAACAGAGGGCCGGACCATTATCCTGGCGATCGTGTAACGAAATCTTACGGAGCCAGGTGCGACTGCGGCAAGAGGCTATTTCGGTTTTCATGATGCGCTACAGGCATTTCCTCAAACTGTTGGTGGCGGGCGCGGTGGTGCTTGCGGCGCTGGCCGGGCCTGCCTTGGCCAATCCGACCATCCTGTTCGACCTGAACAGCGGCAAGATCCTGCAGCATCAGGAGGCGTTCAGGCGCTGGTACCCGGCATCGCTGACCAAGCTGATGACCGCCTATGTGGCGTTTCGGGCGATTGCCGCGGGCGAGGTCCAGGTCGATTCGCCGATCAAGGTGACGAAACATTCGGCCGGCGAGCCGCCGAGCAAGATGGGCTTCAAGCCGGGCTCGGTGATGCGGCTGGACAATGCGCTGAAGATGATGCTGGTCAAATCGGCCAACGATATCGCCATGGCGGTCGGCGAGAATATCGGCGGTTCGCAAGCGGCTTTCGCCGAACGCATGAACGCCGAGGCGCGGAGGCTCGGCATGAGCGGGTCGCATTTCGTCAATCCGAACGGGCTCTATTCGCCGGACCAGTATACGACAGCGCGCGATCTCGCTTTGCTGGTGATGGCGATCCGCAAGGAATTCCCGCAATATGCTCCCTGGTTCTCGATCGAAGGCCTCGCCGTCGGCAAGAAGGCGATCTCCAACTACAACCTGCTGATCGGCCGCTATCCGGGTGCCGACGGCATGAAGACGGGTTTCGTCTGCTCGTCCGGTTTCAACATGATCGGCTCGGCGACCCGCAACGGCCGCACACTGGTCGCCGTAGTGCTCGGCGAACAATCGGCCGTCACCCGCGCCGAGGCGGCGGCAAAACTGCTCGACCAGGGCTTTGCAACGCCGGCGCCGAGCTGGCTGACGGTCGCGGCGCTGCCTGCCTATGGCGACACCGTGTCGGCCAACGACATGAATGACGAGATTTGCAAGAAGAAGCCGGCCGAGGAGCAATCGGAAGCAGCACCCGCCGTCGGCGACAAGGGCAAGGACGTGCCGAAATCGCCCTATCAGGAAAAGCTCGACCATGTGCCGACGCTGATCGCCGTCGGCCTCGGCGGCGCCACGGGACCGAAGCCGAAGGCGATGCTCGACGCCTCCGGGCAGGAATATGCCGACGTGCCGCTGCCGACATGGCGGCCGGACCGGGCGCCGCCGGCCGGCGCCGAGCCGGCCGTGGCGGGATCCACCACCGCCGCGCAGGTCCAGCAGCCGGCCAAGGCGCTGAACTAGCCGCATGGTCGGCTTCCCGATCCCCGTTTCGGTGCTCACCGGCTTTCTCGGCGCCGGTAAGACGACGCTGCTCAACCGGCTGCTCCGGGATCCGGCACTCGCCGACACCGCCGTCATCATCAACGAGTTCGGCGAGGTGGCGATCGACCATCTCCTGGTCGAGCAGGCCTCCGACGGCATCATCCAGCTCTCCGACGGCTGCCTCTGCTGCACGGTGCGCGGCGAGTTGGTCGACACGCTGGCCGACCTCGTCGACCGCCTGCAAACCGGCCGCATCGACCGGCTTGCCCGCGTCGTCGTCGAGACCACCGGGCTCGCCGATCCCGCCCCCGTGCTGCAGTCGATCATGGCGCATCCGGCGCTGGTCCAGGCCTTCCGGCTCGACGGCGTCATCACCCTGGTCGACGCCGTCAACGGCAATGCGACGCTCGATGTGCATGTCGAGGCGGTGAAGCAGGTGGCCGTCGCCGATCGCATCGTGCTCAGCAAGGCCGACCTGGCCACGGATGCAGGCGATGTCGAGGCGTTGCGGGCGCGGCTCAGTCACCTCAACCGGGGCGCCGTGGTGCTCGACGCGAGCCAGGCAAGCGCGGCGACCCTGTTCGATAGCGGCCTCTACAATCCGGCCACGAAATCGGTCGATGTGCAGCGTTGGCTCGGCGAAGAAGCCGGCCACGACCATGACCACAGCGGGCATGACCACAGCGGGCACGATCACGACGGGCATGACCGTGGCGATCACCATCACCATGGTCATGGCCATAGGCACGATTCCCGCGTGCGTTCGTATTCGCTGGTTCATGACGGGCCGGTGCCGTTTTCGGCAATCGAGATGTTCCTCGATCTGCTGCGCTCGGCGCATGGCGAGCGCCTGTTGCGGATGAAAGGCGTCATCGAACTTGCAGAAGATCCGTCGCGGCCGCTGGTTATCCATGGCGTGCAGAAGATCCTGCATCCGCCGGTGCAACTGCCGGCCTGGCCGGACGGCCAGCGCGGCACCAGACTGGTGCTGATCACGCTCGACATGCCGGAAGACTATGTCCGCCGGCTGTTCGCCGCCTTCACCAACCGGCCGTCGATCGACACCCCGGATCGCGCAGCACTGGAAAGCAATCCCCTGGCTATTGCCGGGCGTGGGTGAAGCTGCCGATCTCCCCCCTCGAGGGGGAGATGGCCGGCAGGCCAGAGGGGGGTCGGCGCGACCGGACGCGGCCTCCTGCGGCAGATCAAGGTTGGCGCTTTACGCGAGGCGACCCCCTCTGTCGCCTTCGGCGACATCTCCCCTCGAGGGGGGAGATTACCCCCGCTCAGCCGCGCTCGACCAGGAAGCGGTGGCCGCCCGATATCGCCGTCGTTTCGACCAGCCGATGGCCGCTCTCGGCGCAGAAGGCGGGAATGTCGATGACGGCGAGCGGGTCGGTGGTTTCGAGCCAGAGCCGGCTGCCCGGCTGCATTGCGGACAGGCGCTTTTTTGCCTTGAGCACGGGCAACGGGCAGTTCAGGCCTTTGAGGTCGTAGACGGCGGCGGAGTTGGTTGAGGGCCTGTCTTCTTGGCCCCCATCTTCTTGTTCAAGCATGAAGCTCAGCCGCCAAACATGCCGAGCAGCTTTTTCTTCAACCTTGTCGCCGTGCTTTCGGCGTCCGCAGCCTGCGTTTCGACTGCCGGAGCGGCCTCCGATGGCGCTACGGTGGCGGTGGCGACAGGCATCTCGGCGGCGGTCTTGGCAGCTTCCTTTTCGGCCAGTGCCTGGGCTTTGGCAGCTTCCTTCTCGGCCAGGGCCTGCGCCTTGGCTGCCTCTTTCGCGGCCTTCGCCGCTTCTATGGCGGCTAGCCTTTGTTCCTCGGCCTTCTGCTTGGCGGCCTTTTCGGCGTCGAGCGCCGCCATCTTGCGGCCCGCCGGCGAATCGACGCGGCCCATGCGCGCCGTTTCGGTCACCGTGCCGTCCGCGTTGAGCGACGGCGGCTCGATCGGCACGCGTTCGCCGCGGGCACGCCGTTTCGACCAGTCGGAAACGATGCTGGCTTCCTTGATCCCGGCGATGGTCGGCTTGGGCGCCGGCACGCTGGCCTTGACGGCGCCGTTGAAGGCCGCCTCATAGGTGCTTTGATAGGCGTTGATGGCGCTCTTCAGCGAATCGGGCTGGGTGGTCGCAGGGCAAGGGCCGGTCGGATTGAAGGCCGAGCCGTCGGCCGCAACCTGGTTGAAGACGTAGCGTTTCTCGCAGACGTCGACTTTCGGCGGCACCTTGGTGACTTCGAAATTGTCGTAGCCGACCTTCAGCATCTTCCAGAATTCGTAGTTCGGGTCGTTGCGGTAGCGCGCCATATTGGCGGCGGTCATGCGGAACGGAAAAGCCTGGATCTGGAACTCGGTCTGGCCGCCCTGGAAGGCGTCGCGGCCGAAAGCGTAAATCTGCTCGATCTGCGCGTCGGTCATCGAATAGCAGCCAGACGACGAGCAGGCGCCATGGACCATCAGGTTGGAACCGGTGCGGCCATTGGCGCGGTCATAGGCGTTCGGGTAGCCGATGTTGAAGGACAGGTGATAATTCGACCGCGGGTTCATCTGTGCCGGGCGGACCGTGTAAAAGCCTTCCGGCGCCTGGCGGTCGCCTTCGGTGAACTTCGGCCCGAGCTTGCCCGACCATTTGCAGATGTCATAGCTGGCGACCAGGTCGTAGCGGCCGTTGGTCTTGGCCTTCCAGATTTCGAGCTTGCCTTCTTCCTTGAAGATGCGGGCCATCACCGAAGAGGTGCGGACCATGCCCTTGGCCTTCATTTCGGTCAGGATCTTGTCCGGCAGCGGCTTGTTGGCTTGCGGCGCAAAATCCTTCATCGAAGCATCGTTGCAGCCGGCGACGCCGATCGCAGCGATCAGAACTCCGGTGCGGGCAAGCTTGGCTAACATGGATATCGCTATCGTCTTCATCTCTGCGCCGCGGATGCCGCAGCTGCTAAACTGACCACTGACGGACCCTAAGCCCGTTAACCTTGAAAATTCCTTACCGCAAGCATGCTGGAGCGTCCCCTTACGGCAAGCTCACTGAGCCGAATGCAGCGGCATTTTTGTGGCGAAATTGCTCCACGCCGTCACATTTCAGGCCGCGTGCCTGCGTTGATTACAGATTGCGGCCCATCGCCAGGTATTTCTCGCGACGATGCTCGCGGAAGTCGGTGTTGGCGCCGGAAAATTCCTTCATCGTCCTGGCGATGAGGTCGCCGGTGGCGGCGATAACCGTCTCGGGGCCGCGATGGGCGCCGCCGAGCGGCTCGGCAACGATGGCGTCGATGATCTTCAGCTCCAGCAGGTCCTGCGCCGTGATCTTCATATTGGTCGCAGCATCCCTGGACCGCGTGGTGTCGCGCCACAGGATCGAGGCGGCGCCCTCCGGCGAGATCACCGAATAGATGGCGTGTTCGAGCATGTAGACGCGGTTGGCGGTGGCGATCGCTATGGCGCCGCCCGAGCCGCCTTCGCCGATCACCACCGAGATCGACGGCACCTTCAGGCCAAGGCAGGCGGAAGTCGAGCGGGCGATGGCTTCCGCCTGGCCGCGCTCTTCGGCGTTGACGCCGGGATAGGCGCCGGCAGTGTCGACCAGCGTCAGCAGCGGGATCTGGAAGCGGTCGGCGAGTTCCATCAGCCGCACCGCCTTGCGGTAGCCCTCCGGCCGCACCGAGCCGAAATTATGCTTCAGCCGGCTTGCCGTGTCGGAACCCTTCTCCTGGCCGATGATCGCCACCGGCTCGCCACGGAAGCGGGCGAAGCCGCCGACGATCGCCTGGTCCTCGCCGAAATTGCGGTCGCCGGCGAGCGGCGTGAAATCGGTAAGCAGGCCCTTGATGTAGTCGATGCAATGCGGCCTGTCCGGATGGCGCGCCACCTGCACCTTCTGCCACGGCGTCAGCGCCTTGTAGGCGTCGCGCAGCGCATCGCGCGAGCGCTTCTCGAGACGGGCGATCTCATCGCCGACATCGACCGCCTCGCCGTTCTCGGCAAGCTTCTTCAGCTCGAGGATCTTGCCTTCGAGATCCTGCACAGGCTTTTCGAAATCGAGGTAATTGTACATTCTTGGGCGGACCGGCAAGTCGGAAGGCAATGACTGACGCAAGCCTGAAAATGCAGGCTGGGCGCGGTGGAACGTCGTTCTCACATAGCGACATGACGCCTAGTCGGCAAGCGGATGATGATCGTTAACCAGGCGCACCAGCCGCTCTTCCAGCACATGCGTGTAGATCTGTGTCGTTGAAATATCGGCATGGCCGAGCAACTGCTGCACGGCCCTGAGATCGGCGCCGTTTTGCAGCAGATGGCTGGCGAAAGCATGGCGCAGCACATGCGGCGATATCTTCGCCGTGGCAATGCCGGCCCGCGCGGCAAGCCCTTTCAGCTCGCGGGCAAAGACCTGTCTCGAAAGATAGCCGCTGTCCGAGGCGGCCGGAAACAGGAAGGGGCTGTCGGCAAAAGCCGGCACCGCCGCCCGTGCGGCGAGCCAGGTCCGCATCGCCGTGCGCGCCTTGGCCGACAGCGGCACCATGCGCTCCTTGTTGCCCTTGCCGCGGACCATGAAGAAGCGGTCGTCGCGCTGCGCCACCGTCACGGGAAGGCCGACCAGCTCCGAAACGCGCAAGCCGGTGGCGTAGAGCACCTCGACCAGCGCGTGGAGGCGCAGCGCCGCGAGCCTGTCGCCGTCATGCATGGAGGGGTCCATCGCCTCCTGCGCGGCGCGGTCGAGCAGCCGGCCGGTGTCGGCCTCGCTCATCGTCTTCGGCAGCGGCCGGCCTTTCCTCGGACTGTCCAGCGTGCCGGTCGGATCGTCACCGCGCAGACCCTCGGCGTAGAGGAACTTGAAGAACTGCCGGATCGCCGACAATTTGCGCGCCTGCGAAGTGGCGGCAAAGCCGCGCGCGGCGATGTCGTCGAGATAAGCACGGATGGCGGCGCTGGTGGCAGCGGCAAGCCCGCCGCCGATCCCGGCGGAAGCGTCCTCGAGGTCGCGGCGATAGGAGGAAAGCGTGTTTTCGGCAGCGCCGCGCTCGGCGCTCATCATCTCCAGGAAGGCTTCGATGCGGGCGGCGCTGTTCATTTTTTGGGATTGAGCTTTTCCGGAGGGATACGCACGCTCATTTCCGCCTTTCTCGGCTCGACGAACATGACCAGGGCGAACATTGCGCCATAGACAATGCCGGCAAGAATCGCGAGCGTCACGACAAAGCGAAACAGTGTTGGCATTAATTTTCGCCCGTCGTCTTATTCTGCATTTCCAACCCTGTGCCCTTATGAGACGCCAATCCGGCCAATTCAAGGGTGAAGCCGATAACAGGTCCCGGTTGCGCCGCGCTTGACGCAAACAGGCTTTTGATGTCGATACGCCGGCAAGAGGCCTAGAAACATGAACGCGCTACCAGCAAATCCTCCGGGCGAGAGCCATGCCGCGCTGCTCGGCCGGCTGGGCGGCCGTTCCATCGTCTTTGTCGGGCTGATGGGCGCCGGCAAGACGGCGATCGGCCGCAAGGTAGCGGCGATGCTGGCACTGCCCTTCATCGACAGCGACCAGGAAATCGAAACTGTTTCGCGCATGAGCGTCCCGGACCTGTTCGAGCGCTATGGCGAGGCGGAGTTCCGGGCGCTGGAGCAGCGCGTCATCCTGCGTGTGCTGGAGCACGGGCCGCAGGTGCTGTCGACCGGCGGCGGCGCCTTCATGAACGCGCAGACGCGCGAGGCGATCGCCAGCCATGGCGTTTCGGTTTGGCTGAAGGCAGAGATCGACCTGTTGATGGAGCGCGTTTCCAAGAAGCAGAATCGGCCGCTGCTGAAAAGCGCCGAACCGCGCGCCGTGCTCGAACGGCTGATGGCGGAACGCTACCCGGTTTATGCCGCGGCCGACGTCACCGTGCCGACCCGCGACGACCGCAAGGAGATCATTGCCGCCGAAGTGGTGGACGCGCTGCGCGGCCACCTTGGCGTTGCCGACATTGACGAGGTGCGGTCGTGAGCGCTGATGCAGCGGTCTCTGTCGAAGTCGGGCTTGGCGAGCGTGCCTACGACATTTTGATCGGTCCCGGCCTGCTGGCACGCGCCGGCGCCGAGATTTCGCGCCGTCTGCCGGGGACGCGGGCGGCGGTCATCACCGACGAAAACGTCGCGGCCGCGCATCTCGCAACGCTTGCGGCCGGCCTGGCAAGCGGAGGCATCCAACATGCCGTCATCACGCTGCCGCCAGGCGAAAAGACCAAGAGCTTTGCGCATCTCGAAGAGGTGGTCGACGGCGTGCTGGCCGCCAAGCTGGAGCGCGGCGACGTCGTCATCGCGCTCGGCGGCGGCGTCGTCGGCGACCTCGCCGGCTTTGCCGCCGGCATCGCGCGGCGCGGCATGAACTTCGTGCAGGTTCCGACCTCGCTGCTGGCGCAGGTCGATTCCTCCGTCGGCGGCAAGACCGGCATCAACAGCAAGCGCGGCAAGAACCTGGTCGGGGTGTTCCACCAGCCCAGGCTGGTGCTGGCCGACACCGAAGTGCTCGACACGCTGCCGATCCGCGAGTTTCGCGCCGGCTACGCCGAACTGGCAAAATACGGGCTGATCGACCGGCCGCAGTTCTTCGCCTGGCTGGAAGAAAACTGGCGCCAAGTGTTTGCCGGCGGGCCGGAGCGGGGAGAGGCCATTGCCGAGGCCTGTCGCGCCAAGGCCGACGTCGTTGCCCGCGACGAGTTCGAGACCGGCGACCGCGCCCTGCTCAATCTCGGCCACACCTTCGGTCACGCGCTGGAGGCGGCGACCGGCTATGACGGCGCAAGGCTCGTGCATGGCGAGGGCGTCGCCATCGGCATGGCGCTGGCCCACCGCTTTTCGTCAAGGCTCAATTTGGCGAGCCCCGACGATGCGGCGCGTGTCGAGGCGCATCTTCGCGCCGTCGGCCTGCCCTGGCGCATGGCCAACATTCCAGGCGAACTGCCCGATGCCGAGACGCTGTTCTCCTTCATCACCCAGGACAAGAAGGTGTCGCGCGGCGCGCTGACCTTCATCCTGACGCGCGGCGTCGGCCAGGCCTTCATCGCCAGGGATGTGCCGGCCTCGGAAGTGCTGGCGTTCCTCAGGGAGAACCATCCGGGATGAGCCAGGCCGGCTGGATCGCGGCTGCCGTGCTCGCCGGCCTCGGTCTGCTGGGCTTCGTCTTGCGCCGGCGCCTGCTCGCCGCCTTCGGCTACGAGCTGCAGCGCATCGAGCCGCAGCGCTCGGCGCATGAGGAATTGCGCGGCGCCGTCGACGATTTCCGCCGCGACGGCCAGGTGGTGCGCGAGGACCGCGCCCGCATCGGCGGCCTGTTCGACCTCGAGGAGCTCGAAGTCTCCGACGTCATGGTCCACCGCACCAATATGCGCTCGGTCAACGCCGACGACCCGCCCGAAGCGGTGGTTCGCGAGATCCTGCAGAGCCCGCACACCCGCATGCCGTTGTGGAAGGGCTCGCTCGACAACATTGTCGGCGTGCTGCACGCGAAGGATCTGCTGCGCGCGCTGAACGAGGTCGGCAATGATTTTTCCAGGATCGACGTGATGAAGATCGCGTCGCGGCCGTGGTTCGTGCCCGACACCACGACGCTGCAGGAGCAGCTCAACGCCTTCCTGCGCCGCAAGGCGCATTTCGCCATCGTCGTCGACGAATATGGCGAGGTCGAGGGACTGGTGACGCTGGAGGACATCATCGAGGAGATCGTCGGCGAGATCGCTGACGAGCACGACATCGACATCCAGGGCGTCAAGCAGGAGGCCGACGGCTCCGTCGTCGTCGACGGCACGGTGTCGATCCGCGACCTCAACCGGGCGCTCGACTGGCACCTGCCGGACGAGGAAGCCACCACCATTGCCGGCCTTGTCATCCACGAGGCGCAGTCGATCCCGGACGAAAAGCAGGCCTTTACGTTTCACGGCAAGCGCTTCGTCGTCATGAAGCGCGACAAGAACCGGATCGCGCGGTTGAGGATCAAGCCGGCGATGCTTGGCGAATGACAGTGCGCGCCCCATGGCAACTGTGGGTAGTCAGGAGTTGATGACGATCGATCGGCGAAGCCTGCTTCTGGCGTCGATGGCGGCGCTGCTGCCGGGACAGGCGGCGGCATTGCGGCTGCGTTCGCCGTCGCCCGAAACCTTCGACTATGGGCCGGCCAAGCTCGACATCTATTCCCGCGACGGCGCAAACAGCCTGCCGGTCGTTTTCTTCGTCCATGGCGGCGCCTGGCGGGTCGGCAACCGCAACAATGTCAACTCCAAGCCTGGTTTCCTGCTCGACAATGGCTTCTGCTTCGTCTCGATCGACTACCGGATGCTGCCTGAAGCCGATGTCGCCACCCAGGCGGCGGATGTCGAACTGGCCTATCGTTACGTCCGTGCCAACATCGCCAGGCATGGCGGCGATCCGGGCCGAATCGTCGCCATGGGCCATTCGGCCGGCTGCCATCTCGTCGCATTGACCGGCCTGCGCGGCGGCCTGCCCGGCGTCGCGGCGCTGGTCCTCGACGACACCAGGGCCTACGACCTAGAGGCACTGGCCAGGAGCGGCGGCATGGAAGGGGTCTATGCCCGCGCCTTTCCCGATCCGGCGCAGTGGCGCGCGCTGTCGCCTGTCACCTATGTCGAAGGCCGCAAGCACCCGGCAACCTTCATCGCCCATTCGCGGGCGAAGACCCGTGCAGCGGACGCGCAGGCCTTTGCCGGGCGTCTGCGCGCCACCGGAACCAGAGTCACGCTGTTCGACGGTAGCGCCTATTCGCACATGTCGATCAATCGCGACTTCGGCACCGAGGGCGATGCATTGACCGCCGCGGTGATGGCTTTCCTGAGGGCGAGCCTCGGCTGAATTACCAGCGGGTCGTTTCGCCGGGCGCTGCCGGCTCGATTGCCAGGGCGTGGACGCCGGATTTCAACTCCTCGGCCAGCAGATCGTTGACGGCGCGGTGACGCTCGACGCGGCTCATGCCGGCAAAGGCGGGCGCGACGATGCGGACGCGGAAATGCGTCTCACCGGCGCCATCGAAGGTGGCGTGATGGCCGGAATCCACATGATGATGCCCGGCATGGAGATGGCTTTCGTTGATGACGTCCAGCCGTTCCGGCGAAAACGCCTTTTTCAGCTTATCTTCCATCGTTGCCTGTATGGACATCGCCGCTTCCCTTCACCACATCTACGTCATCGCACAAAATTCGCCATTCGCCGGTTTTATGCCGCGATTCAGCGGTTAGGGCGATCATCGCGAAAATGTCAATTCTTGTTTCGCATCCGCGAACAGCCCATAAATGGGTGAGATGAAGCCGTACCCAAAATATTTCGAAAAGATTCGCATCCGCCCGGAGAAGGACGCGGAGCTGAAGTCGCGTTCGCCGATCTGCCAGTGGGATGGCTGCAAGGAGGCCGGTACCCACCGCGCCCCGGTCGGACGGATGAAGGAAGGCGAGTATTTCCAGTTCTGCTTCGACCATGTGCGCGAGTACAACAAGGGCTTCAATTATTTCTCGGGCGTTCCCGATACCGAGATCGCCCGCTTCCAGAAGGAAGCCATGACCGGCCACCGGCCGACCTGGAAAATGGGCGTCAACGGTGCCTCGACACGCTCCTCGCCCGACTTCGCCCAGGCGCGCTCCGGCCGCGCCGGCTACTACAATCGCATGCGCGATCCCTTCGACCTGTTCAAAGGCCCGAAGGACCCGCGCGAAGCACGCGAGCGCAAGGCCAAGCCGCTTGAGGCCAAGGCACTGGAAACGCTTGGCCTTGATACAAAGGCAAGTGGCAAGGATATCAAGGCGCGCTATAAGGAACTTGTGAAACGCCACCATCCGGATGCGAATGGCGGCGACAGAGGTTCGGAAGACCGGTTCCGCGATGTGCTTCAGGCGTATCGCGTGCTCAAGCAGGCAGGTTTGTGCTGAGCGACCTTACGGTTCGTGTCGCTTTCCAACTTTCATAAGGTTGGAAAAGGCTCTAAGACCGCCCCCGAACAAAATCGATTGCCGGCGAAACGCGGCGTTTCGCTTGTGGAGACGTTGATAGAGATGAACAAGGTCGATCGCGACATCGCCAACCTGCCCGACACCACGGTGTCGGTGAAGGAGACATTCGGCTTCGACTCCAGGATGGTGGTGCCGGCCTATTCGGTGACGAGCGAGCATGTCCCCGACATCGATCCGGACTACCTGTTCGACAAGAACACGACCATGGCGATCCTCGCCGGCTTTGCCTATAACCGCCGGGTCATGGTGTCGGGCTATCACGGCACCGGCAAGTCGACGCATATCGAGCAGGTCGCCGCCCGCCTCAACTGGCCCTGCGTGCGTGTCAATCTCGACAGCCATGTCAGCCGTATCGACCTCGTCGGCAAGGACGCGATCGTCGTCAAGGACGGGCTGCAGATCACCGAATTCCGCGACGGCATCCTGCCCTGGGCCTACCAGCACAATGTTGCGCTGTGCTTCGATGAGTACGATGCCGGCCGCCCGGACGTGATGTTCGTCATCCAGCGGGTGCTGGAATCGTCGGGCCGGCTGACGCTGCTCGACCAGAGCCGGGTCATCCGCCCGCATCCGGCCTTCAGGCTGTTTTCGACCGCCAACACGGTTGGGCTGGGCGACACCACAGGCCTCTACCACGGTACCCAGCAGATCAACCAGGCGCAGATGGACCGCTGGTCGATCGTCACCACGCTGAACTATCTGCCGCACGACAATGAGGTGAACATCGTGCTGGCCAAGGCCAAGCATTATCGCGATGGCAAGGGCAAGGAGATCGTCAACAAGATGGTGCGTGTCGCCGACATGACGCGCTCGGCCTTCATCAACGGCGACCTGTCGACGGTGATGAGCCCGCGCACGGTCATAACCTGGGCCGAGAATGCCGAGATCTTCGGCAATATCGGCATGGCGTTCCGGCTGACCTTCCTCAACAAATGCGACGAGCTGGAACGCTCGCTGGTCGCCGAGTTCTACCAGCGCGCTTTCGGCGAAGATCTGCCGGAGAGCGCCGCCAACGTCGTGTTGGGCTAAGCAGAGTCTCGATGGCGGGTCCGGGCGACAACACGCGAAACAAATCCAAGACCGGCGCTGAGAACGACAGCTTCAAGCGTGCCGTCACCGTCTGCATGCGCGCGATCGCCGGCGACAAGGATCTCGAAGTCGGTTTCGCCAAGGACCGGCCGGCGCTGGCCGGCAGCCGCGCCCGGCTGCCCGAACTGCCGAAGAAGGCCTCGAAGGCGGACATCGCCATTACCCGCGGGCTCGGCGATTCCATGGCGCTGAAGCGCGCCTGCCACGATGTGCGCATCCACACCAGGCTGGCGCCGGAAGGCAAGCAGGCCCGCGCCATCTATGACGCGGTCGAGCAGGCCCGCGTCGAGGCGATCGGCTCTCGCGCCATGCAGGGTGTCGCCGACAATATCGGCTCGATGCTCGAGGACAAATACGCCAGGGCCAACCTCGTCGACGTCAAGGACAAGGCCGACGCGCCGATCGAGGAAGCGCTGGCGCTGATGGTGCGCGAAAAGCTGACCGGGCGCACTGCGCCGAAGAGCGGCGAACGGCTGGTCGATCTCTGGCGCCCCTGGGTCGAGGAAAAGGCCAGCGCCGACCTAGACGGGCTGTCGGCAAAGCTCGACGACCAGCAGGCTTTCGCCCGCGTCGTGCGCGACATGCTCGCCTCCATGGAGATGGCCGAGGAGCTCGGCGACGACCAGGAGACGGAAGACTCCGAGGACAACGACGAAAACCAGCCGCAAGGCGAGGAGCAGAGCGAAGAGGGCGGCGAGGACGATTCCGGCTCCGAGCAGTCGCAGTCCGAGGATACCGAGGCATCGTCCGACGACGAGCAATCGGCCGAGACGGAAGCCTCCGACGCCACCGCCGAGGATCTCTCCGACGATGACGACGCCGATGCGGAGACGCCCGGCGAGGCGCGCCGCAACGACAACCCCTTCACCAATCTGCCGAAAGAGATCGACTACAGGGTCTTCACCACGGCCTTCGACGAGACCGTAGGCGCGGAGGAATTGTGCGAAGAGGAGGAGCTCGACCGGCTGCGCGCCTTCCTCGACAAGCAGCTCGCCAACCTTTCCGGCGTCGTCGGGCGGCTGGCCAACCGGCTGCAGCGTCGCCTGATGGCGCAGCAGAACCGCTCCTGGGATTTCGACCTCGAAGAGGGCTATCTCGATCCGGCGCGGCTGGTGCGCGTCGTCATCGACCCGATGCAGCCCCTGTCCTTCAAGCAGGAGCGCGACACCAAATTCCGCGACACGGTGGTGTCGCTGGTGCTCGACAATTCGGGTTCGATGCGCGGCCGCCCGATCACCGTCGCGGCGACCTGCGCCGACATCCTGGCGCGCACGCTGGAACGCTGCGGCGTCTCGGTCGAAATCCTCGGCTTCACCACCCGCGCCTGGAAGGGCGGGCAGGCGCGCGAGAAATGGCTGAAGGAAGGCAAGCCGCCGAACCCCGGCCGGCTCAACGATCTGCGCCACATCATCTACAAATCCGCCGACCATCCGTGGCGGCGGGCGCGCCGCAATCTCGGGCTGATGATGCGCGAGGGCCTGCTCAAGGAAAACATCGACGGCGAGGCGCTGCTGTGGGCGCATAACCGGCTGATCGCGCGGCCGGAGCAGCGCAAGATCCTGATGATGATCTCGGACGGCGCGCCGGTCGACGATTCGACGCTGTCGGTCAATCCGGGCAATTATCTCGAGCGGCATCTGCGCGCCATCATCGAACTCATCGAGACGCGCTCGCCGGTCGAGCTTTTGGCCATCGGCATCGGCCACGACGTCACCCGCTACTATCGCCGCGCCGTCACCATCGTCGATGCCGAAGAGCTGGCCGGCGCCATGACCGAACAGCTGGCCTCGCTGTTCGCCGAGGAAACTGTGCGCGATACGCGGCGCGGCAGCATGCGGCGCGCCGGATGATTTTTTCCCGCGGCGGCTTTTGGCAGAAGCTTTTGGCCGCCACTGCGTTGTTAGGCATCAGTTTGGCGCCGGCTATCGCTGCCGGCCCGGCCTCGGTCGAGCCGGCCGAAATCTCGGCACGGCCGATCAGCGAATTCCACATCGGCCGGCCGGACAAACAGTTCGGGCCGCTCGAATTCGTCGGCGGGCTCGAAATGACCTCGCCGACGCGCGATTTCGGCGCGCTGTCGGCGCTTCGGTTCCTCAAGCCCGGCAGCGATTTCATCGGCGTCGCCGACACTGGTTTCTGGTTCTTCGGCACTCTCGTCCACGATGCCGACAAGCGGCCTTCCGGCATCGAGAATTTTCGCATGCAGCAGATGGTCGATGCGGCCGGCCAGCCGATCGGCGAGAAATGGGCGGTCGATGCCGAAGGCCTCGCGGTCCAGGACGGCATCGCCACGGTCGGCTTCGAGCGCGATCACCGTATCGCAGAGTTCAAGATCGACCCGGACGACATGAAGGCGCCGTTCAGGCAATTGGACTTCCTGATCCCGGCCGGGGAACTCCGCCGCAATCGGGGCTTTGAGACCGTCACCCGCGCCCATCCTTACGGACAGCACGCGGGCGGGCTGGTCGTGGTGTCGGAAAAGAGCCTCGACAAAGCCGGCAACATCTTTGCCGCGATCATCGAAGGGCCTCGCAAGGGCGTCTTCACCGTCAAGCGCAATGGCGATTTTGATATCACCGACGGCGCGTTCCTGCCGGATGGCGACCTGTTGCTTCTGGAGCGCAGTTTTTCGATGGCCGGCGGCGTCAAGATGCGTCTGCGGCGCATCTATGGCGAAAGCGTCGAGAAGGGCGCCGTTGCCGACGGGCCGGTGCTGCTTGAAGCCGACATGGGTTACCAGATCGACAATATGGAAGCCCTCGACGTCTGGACCCGCGACGACGGCGCGCTGATCGTGTCGCTGATGTCCGACGACAACCACTCGATCCTGCAGCGCAACCTCTATCTGGAATTCATCCTGCACGAGGATTGACGCGCGATCGGCCATTGACCGGCTGACGGCGATGCTGGCGTTTCCGCGCCGTTTCGCAGCTCGTGTAATTTCCCTTGGCAATGCCCCCTGGCAATAACCTGCGGGTTCCAGCCAGATTCGCCGCCTGCAAAAAACACTTTAGTCAAGACTTGACAATTTGTGCCATCGAAGGGACACTCAAGTCTATGCTTAAGTATTCCGAGATCGACAGCATCCTGCGAGCTCTTGCCGAGCCGACGCGCCGGGCAATCCTGGAAAGGCTGAGCCGCGGGCCGGCCACCGTCAGCCAGTTGGCGGAGCCGTTCGGCATGACGTTCGCCGCCGTGCTCCAGCATCTTCAGGCGCTGGAAGCGTGCGGGCTGATCCGAAGCGAGAAGGTCGGACGCGTGCGCACCTGCCGGATCGAGCCCGGCGGGCTCGCCCCGCTCGCCGACTGGATCGCCGCGCGCCGTACGCCGGCCGAACGCCACCTCGACCGTCTCGGCCAGATCCTGGCGGAGACTTCCCAACCGAACGCAACACTCCACGACCAGGAAAAGGACGACAAGAAATGAACCAGATTGCGCCCGTGAACGACGAGCACTCCGTCATCCATTCGACCTTCACGATCGAGCGGACCTATCCACAATCGCCCGAGCGCGTCTTCTTTGCCTTTGCCGACAAGGCGACGGTGCGGCGTTGGCGCGTCGAAGGTGACGGCTTCACCATCGCCGAATTCACCTTCGATTTCCGTGTCGGCGGCGGCGAGGTTTCGCGGTTCAGCTATCAGGGCGGCCCGGAAATCAGGCTCGATGCGCAGTTCCAAGACATCGTCCCTGACCGGCGCATCGTATTTTCCTACCGGATGGCGGTCGGGCCGCAGCCGCTGTCGGCGTCTCTCACCACCGTCGAGCTTGCACCTTCCGGCGACGGCACCCGCCTGACCTATACCGAACAGGGTGCGTTCTTCGATGGCGTCGATTCAGCGCAAGGGCGCGAGGAGGGCACGCGCGGGCTGCTGCAGGCGCTCGCTGCCGAGCTTCAGAACGCGCAGTAGAGGTTCGTCGGGGTATCGGGCGGCGTCCAACAAGGGGCCTATTGCCCCTTGCTCGCGAGCCAGACGATGTGACGGGCGCCGCGCTTGCCGTGAGCTCGCACCTTAACCTCGTCGACCGTGAAGCCCGCCTGCTTGAGCCTGAGGGTGAAACCTGCGTCAGGGCCCTGCGACCAGACCGCCAGCACACCGCCGGGCTTGAGAGCTGCTCTCGCGCTGATCAGGCCGGTGCCGCTGTAGAGCGCATCGTTGGCCTTGTAGACGATGCCCTCGGGGCCGTTGTCGACGTCGAGCAGGATCGCGTCCCAGGCCGATGCTTGCGATCGGATGAGCTGACCGACATCGGTCTCGCGAATGCCTACGCGCCGGTCGTCAAGGCAGCCGTCGAAAACCTCGGCCATCGGGCCGCGCGCCCACGTCACGACCGCCGGTACCAGTTCGGCAACGGTGACCTTCGCATCGGCGCCAAGCTCGGCCAGCGCCGCGCGCAAGGTAAAGCCCATGCCGAGGCCGCCGATCAGGATGCTTGGGTTCAGGCGGCCGGCAATCCTTTGACAAGACAGTTTGGCCAGCGCCTCTTCGGAACCGCTGAGCCGGCTGTTCATCAGCTCGTTCGCGCCAAGCATGATCGAGAATTCGCCGCCGCGCCGCTTCAGGCGGAGTTCCTGTCCGCCGTCAGGCGTTTTTGCCGAGTCCAGTTGAAGCCAGGGGATCATGCTCGATAGTCTTTGAGCATGATCTTGTCCGAAAACCGGTTCCCACTTTTCGGGATCATGCTCTATGCCGCCAGTGCCGGCTGGCTCCAGCGGGCGGCAAGCAGCCTGTAAGGGATCAGCGCCACCACCGCTATGACCAGCTTGACGCTGAGATCGCCGAGCGCCCAGGATATCCAGCGCATCGTCTCGACCGGCAGCACGCCCATCAGCGGCGCGGTCTCCAGCGCAAAGCCGTCGTTCGGCCCGGCGAAGGCGAAAGCCGCCGCAAAGGCGACGGTGAAAAACACCACCGTATCGAAGACGGAGCCGACCAGCGTGCCGACGATCGGTGCGCGCCACCAGCTCTGCCGGCGCAGCCGGTTGAACACGGTGACGTCGAGCAACTGCGCGGTGAGGAAGGCCGCGCCCGACGCCGCGGCAATGCGCACCAGCCGGTCGGCGGCGGTCTCGAATTCGATCAGGCCGTGGCGAAACAGCAGCGGTGGGATGACGATCGAGCAGACCACCGCTGTCATGAAGCCGACAAAGACGATCCTGCGCGCCACCGCCGGGCCGTAGCGGCGGTTGGCGAGATCGGTGACTAGGAAGGAGAACGGATAGGTGAAGGCGCCCCAGGTCAGGATGTCGGCCAGCGACAGCCCGCCGATTGCACCCTGCATCGGGAACTGCACAAGGATGTTCGAAGCCACGACGACGAGTGCCATGGCCGCCACGAAGGGCAGGTACCGCGAGAGGAAAATCATTTTTTTATCCTGGGTGATGGAACCAGCGGAACCCGATCCGGAACCCCGGTCACGCCCTGGAAGGCGGCTGCCGCCGAAAAACTCAGGCGGCCGGCCGTTCGGCGAGCTTCTTGGCGATCTGCTTCTTCAACAGGCGGGCGCGCTGCGACAATTCCTTGGCGTCAGCCTTGACCAGGAAGGCATCGAGGCCGCCGCGATGCTCGACCGAACGCAGCGCGTTGGCCGAAATGCGCAGGCGCACATTCTGGTTCAGCGCTTCCGAGATCAACGTCACATTGACGAGATTGGGCAGGAAGCGACGCTTGGTCTTGTTGTTGGCGTGGCTCACATTGTTGCCGGACATGACTGCCTTGGCAGTGAGTTCGCAGGTGCGGGACATGATACTAACCTTCGGTTCTCGGTCCTGGCCAAACATTCGACCCGCGCCGGGTGGCGCGCGGTTTCGGTCAGGCGGCCTTATGGAAAAAGTTGGCGTTCCATAGTTGCATTTCGCCGATGCGTCAAGCTTGGGGTTGCTCGGAAGAGGGGAATCGCACTTTCGGAGAAGGCGCTACCAGCGAAGCTGCCGATCTCCCCCTTGCGGAGGAGATGGCCGGCAGGCCAGAGGGGCTGTCCCTCCGACTTAGCACCGTTGCAGCCAAAACTCTCGGCACTGGGAGGATAAACTGAACCTTGGCGATCCGTAACACCCCCTCTGCCCTGCCGGCCATCTCCTCCGCAAGGGAGAGATCGGCAAATTCGTCGAGGGCGCCACATTTTGTTCTTGCTTTGTGCCGGCAGCTATGCTATTAATTTCGGTATGGTGCTGGTTCGCACCGCCGACCCGCCCACCGAGGCGGGTTTTTCATTTCCGGCTTCCGTCAGCTCCCACCGACCAGCCCCAGCGTTTCCTGCCGAAGCCGCCTTTCACATTAAGGCCGGAATTCAGCCTATAAACGGTCGCACAGGGACATGCCAGACCGGAGCCGCCCGTCCGGTCGACAATCAAGGACCCGCCATGCCTCGTTCTTTCCTCCATGCCCTGATCGTGTTGGTGGCCGTCGTGCTGTCGACGACGGCTTCGACCGCAGAGCCGCAATCCTTCACGGGCGAGTATTCGGTGTCGTTCCTCGGCCTCTCCGTGGCCAAGGCGAAATTCTCCAGCGATTACGAGGGCGACACCTATTCGATCGAGGGCAGCGTCTCCGCCGCCGGGCTCGCCACTTTGTTCGACGATACGCGAGGCACGATCTCGTCGAAGGGCAAGATTTCGGGCAAGCAGTTGCAGCCGCAAGCGTTCCACGCCGACTACACGTCCGGCAAGAAGGCATCGATGATCGACATCCAGTTTGCCAACGGCGTCGTCACCTCGACCAAGGTCGTGCCTGAGCCGAAGAAGCGCAATCCCAACAACTGGATACCGCTGGTCGGCAGCGATCTCGTATCCGTCCTCGATCCGATGGCCGCGACCGTCATCCATGCCGACAGCCTCGACCAGGTCTGCGGGCGCACGGTGAAGCTCTATGACGGCGAAATGCGTGCCGATCTGAAACTGACCTACGAGTCGAAAGGGTCGATCTCGGTGACCGGCTACAAGGGCGATACGGTCACCTGCAGGCTAGGCTTCGAGCCGGTGGCCGGCTACCGCAAGAACCGCAAGGCGCTGAACTACCTGAAGAAACGCAGCCGCATCATGGTGACGTTTGCACCGGTCGGCCAAAGCGGCGTATATGCGCCGATCCGCGCCACGGTCAGCACGCAAATCGGCCCGTTGACGATCAGCGCGGAGCGGTTCGAAGCAAACGAATAGGCGTGATGGTGCGCCGCCAACGATGGGCACGGGGGCGACGGATATGGCGCGCGCAACACTGATCGGCTTCTCCGCGGTCGCCATGTGGGCGCTGCTGGCGCTGCTTACGGATGCTTCGGGCGCCGTGCCGCCGTTCCTGCTTTCGGCAATCACCTTTACGATCGGCACCTGCGTCGGGCTGGTTGCCCGGCTGTTCATGCCGGCAGCCGACGGCGCCGCGAAGACACCGCGCCAGGTCAAAATACCACGCAAAGTCTGGGTGATTGGCATTGCCGGCCTGTTCGGCTACCACTTTTTCTACTTCACCGCGCTGCGCAATGCGCCGGCCGTCGAGGCCAGTCTGATCGCCTATCTGTGGCCGCTGCTGATCGTGCTGGGATCGGCGCTGATGCCTGGCGAGCGGCTGGCCTGGAACCATATCGTCGGCGCGCTGCTCGGCCTTGCCGGCACGGTCCTGATCGTCACCAAGGGCGGCGGGCTTGCCTTCGATGCGCGTTATGCCTTCGGCTACGCCATGGCCGGCGTCTGTGCGGTGCTGTGGTCGTCCTATTCGCTGTTGTCGCGGCGCTTCCCGTCGGTACCGACCAGCACCGTCACCTGGTTCTGCGCCGCCACCGCGGCCCTTTCGCTCGTCTGCCATCTGTTGCTTGAACAGACGGTGCTGCCCGACGGCGCCGGCCAGTGGCTGGCCGTGCTCGGCCTCGGTCTGATGCCGGTGGGGGCGGCGTTCTATGCCTGGGACATAGGCGTCAAGCGCGGCAACATCCAGGTGCTGGGGGCGGCGAGCTATGCCGCGCCGCTGCTGTCGACACTGGTGCTGATCGCCGCCGGCTTCGCCGAGCCGTCATGGCGCATCCTCGCCGCCTGCGTGCTGATCACCGGCGGCGCGGCGCTGGCGGCGAAATCGCTGTTCCTGCGCAAGAGGGCTACGAGCGAGGCAAACGCATGATGCCGTTTCCCGGCGGCATCGATGCCAATGCCAATGCGACGCTGGTGTTTTCGTTGGCGGCGACGGTGATTTACGCGTTCAGCCTCGGCATGCGGCCGCGTCTTTCGCGGTCGGCGGCAAGGACATTGGCGGTTGCAATGCTGGCGGTGCTGGTCGTGCAGCAGGGCGGCCCATGGCTGCTCGTCGCCGCGCTGGGCGCCAGTGCCATCGGCGACGCCTTCCTGTCGCGCGACGGCGAGAAGGCATTTCTTGGTGGCACGGCCAGCTTTCTTGCCGCGCATGTGCTTTACGTCGTGCTGTTCCTGCGTGCCGGCGGCGGCCTCGGACTGCTTTCGGCCGAGCCATGGCGGGCAGCGATCGTGCTGGCGATGGTCGTGTCGGTGCTGGCCATGCTTTTCGCGCTCCGGCGCCGCGTCGGCCCCGCCTTGCGTTTGCCGATCGGTGTGCATGCCGCGGCACTGCTTGCCATGGGCATTGCGGCGCTCACCCTGAACAGCGTCTGGGTCATTGGCGGCATCGTCCTGCTCATCCTGTCCGACGGGCTGCTCGCTTCGGAAAGGTTCCTGCTGCCCGCCATCTCGCCGCATCGCATTTGGGTGCGCCATGCGGTCTGGGCGCTGTATTACGCCGGCCAGCTCGCGATCACGCTGGGTTTCCTGCTGGGCTAGGTGCCTAGGGCGTGCCCGGCAGCCAGCCTGGTTCGGCAAGTTCGAAGGCGGCGAAATCGAAACCCGGCGCCACGGTGCAGCCGACCAGGGTCCATTCGCCGAGGCTGCGTGCCGACTGCCACCAGCCTGCCGGCACGACGATCTGCGGCCGCTCGCCCGCGGCAAGCGCCGTACCGAGGATCTCCTCGATGACGGGACCGCCTTCTCGGTGTATCGACAGCGCCAGCGGCGCACCGTTATAGAAATGCCAGACCTCGGCCGCGTCCTTGACCCGGTGCCAGGCGGACAATTGGTCCTTCTCGAGGAGGAAATAGATCGCCGTCGAATGGCCGCGCGTGCCTGCCGCGCCGTCGCGAAAGGTCTCGGCATACCAGCCGCCTTCCGGATGCGGCTTCAGGCCGAGCAGGGCGATGATTTCGGCGGAACTGGTCATGACCCTAGCTCCTGGCGCCGCTCAGAAATTGTCCTTGCGCTTGCGGATCTCGGCGAACACTTCGGCGTCGGAGGCCTTCTCCAGGCCGAGATGCCTGCGGATCGCCGGATCGTGCCAGCGCAGGAACGGATTGGTCGACAGTTCCTCGCCGATCGTCGTCGGCAGCGTCGGCTTGCCGTCGGCGCGCAGCGCCTCGACTTTCGCGGCGCGCTCTTTCAGCGCCGAATTGGTCGGGTCGACGGTCAGCGCGAAACGGGCATTGGCCAGCGTATACTCATGGCCGCAATAGACGACCGTCTCGGCCGGCAGCGCCGCGAGCTTCTTCAAGGATTCGTACATCACCGGCGGCTTGCATTCGAGCAGCCGCCCACAGCCGAGCGCAAACAGCGTGTCGGCGGCGAATGCCACTTTCGACGCCGGTAGATGATAGGTGACGTGGCCTGCCGTGTGGCCGGGTGTGGCGATGACCTCGATCCGCTCGTCGCCGAGGTGGACGACCGAGCCTTGCTCGACAGTTTCGTCGATGCCGGGAATCTTTGCCTTTTCGGCTTCCGGCCCGACAATGCGCAGCTTGAAACGCTCCTTCAGCGCCAGATTGGCCTCGACATGGTCGAGATGGTGGTGAGTGGTCAGGATCATCGTCGGGGTCCAGCCGGTGCGCTTGATCGCCGCCAGGATCGGCGCCTCCTCGGGCCCATCGATGAGCGCCGTCTGACCGCTTTTCGGGTCATGCACCAGCACGCCGAAATTGTCGCTGCGGCACATGAATTGTTCGATCTCGACCGGCATCGTATCTCTCCCTTTATTGGCGCAGACATAGGGCGCCTGCCAGCCGATGTCATCTGCCTTTGTTGAACTTGGACTGCTTCGAAGCTACCGTTCCGCCCATGCATTCAGACATTGTCGACCTCCGTTCGTTTTATTCGACCACGCTCGGCCGCCTGGCCGAACGCTCGATCACCATGGCGCTGTCCTCGATATGGGCCGTCGTGCCCAACGAGCGGCTGGTCGGCCTCGGCTACACCTTGCCGTGGCTGGAGCGCTTCGGCAGCGATGCCGAGCGTGTCTTTGCCTTCATGCCGGCGACGCAGGGCGCAGTGGTCTGGCCGGCGACCGGGCCGACAGCGACCGCCCTGGTCTTCGATGAGGAACTGCCGCTGGTCGATTCCTGCATCGACCGCATGCTGCTCGTCCATTCGCTCGAACATGTCGAGAACCCGCGCGAGACGCTGAACGAGATCTGGCGGGTGCTGTCGCCGGCCGGCCGTGTCGTCATCGTCGTGCCCAACCGGCGCGGCGTCTGGGCGCGCTTCGAGCACACGCCTTTCGGCAATGGCCGGCCGTTCTCGCGCGGCCAGCTGACCGAATTGCTGCGCGAAGCGAATTTCACGCCGGCGGCGTGGTCCGATGCGCTGTTCTTCCCGCCGTCGCCGCGACGCTTCATGATGCAGTTCCACAATGTGCTGGAACGCGCCGGCCGGCGCTTCTGGCCGATCTTTTCGGGCGTTATCGTCGTCGAGGCGCAGAAGCGGCTCTATCAAGGCGTGCCGGTTGCCCAGCGCGCGTCCCGCCGTGTCTTCGTGCCGGTTCTCTCGCCGCATGGCGCGCCGACGCTTGGCCGGCTGTCGCGGACCGAACGTCTGGCGCCGCCAAGATGACGCGTTCGTGATCCGACGCAGGCTTTTTCTCACCTATCTGTCGCGGACAGGTTGGCTGCCCGATTGAAGGCATACGCGGTCGATTCTATGACCGGGTTTCAGCACCGCTTCCGAATGCAAGGATCCACTCATGGCTGATCTTCCGGATGTCGAGGCCAGTGCCCAGAAGCTTGCCACGTCGATTGAAGCCAGCAGCCTGCGTGAGCAGCTGGCAACAATCAAATTGGCGCTGACCACCTCGCCAGTGCGAAGGCAATTGTTTTGGGCCGCGATCGGCATCGTCGCAGTCATCGTGGCGAGCTCGATCGGGCAGATTCTGCTCAATCGCTGGAACCAGCCTTTCTACGACGCGCTGGCGCGGCGCGACATGCCGGCTTTCCTGCATCAGCTTCTGGTCTTTGCCGGCATCGCCGGCGGGCTTGTGGTGCTCAATGTCGGCCTGACCTGGCTCGACCAGATGCTCCGCCTGAAGCTGCGCGAGGCGCTGACGCTCGACCTGATCGACGAATGGATGCGGCCGGCGCGTGCCTTCCGGCTGACCCATGCCGGCGCCATCGGCGTCAATCCCGACCAGCGCCTGCAGCAGGATGCCGGGCATCTCTCCGATCTTTCCACCGGCCTCGGCATCGGCCTGCTGCAGTCCTGCATCCTGCTTGCCTCCTTTGTTGGGGTTCTGTGGTCGCTGTCTTCCGGCTTCGTCTTCCACATAGGCGGCCATTCGCTGGCCATACCCGGCTACATGGTCTGGGCGGCGATCCTTTATGCTGGCACCGCTTCGTGGTTGAGCTGGCTGGTCGGGCGGCCGCTGATCCGCTTCAACAACGATCGCTATACGCGCGAAGCGGAGCTGCGCTCCTCGGTGGTTCGCGTGAACGAGAATGTCGATGCCATCGCGCTCGCGCATGGCGAGGCCGATGCCAGGCGCCGCCTCGAATTCGATCTTGGCATGGTGCTGGGCGCCATGCGGCGCATCTACAGCGCCCAGATCAATCTTTCCTGGGTTACCGACACCTATGGCTGGATCACTGTCGTCGCGCCGATCCTTGTCGCTTCACCGGTCTATTTCGCCGGCGATATCAGCTTTGGCGGCTTGATGATGGCAGTCGGCGCTTTCAACCAGGTCCATTCCTCGCTGCGTTGGTTCATCAACAATATCGGCGGCATCGCCGATTGGCGCGCCACGCTGATGCGGGTCGCCGACTTCCGCATCGCGCTCGGCGACACCGACGCGCTGCACAATACGGAAAGGCGTATCGCCTTCGGCGAAAATCCGGACGGCAGCCTCACCTTCGAGAAACTTGAGATTGCCTCGCCGGAGGGATGCACCAAGCTTGCCGAGCCGCATGTTGAAATCCGCGCCGGCGACCGCGTCATGATCACCGGAGATCCGGGCGCCGGCAAGACGCTGTTCTTCCGCGCCATTGCCGGTTTGTGGCCATGGGGCAGCGGCCGCATCGGCATGCCGGCCGGAGAAGCGCCGATCTTTGTTCCGCGTACGCCCTATTTCCCGCTCGGCAAGCTGCGCGAGGTGCTCAACCATTCAGACGGCGCGGCGGAGGCGAGCGATGCCGAGATTTCGGAGGTGCTGGCGGATGTCGGGCTGCAGCGCCTGTCGTCCTCGCTCGATCGCTCGGCGCGCTGGGAGCGTGAACTCAGCGACGACGAGCAGCGTCTGTTGGCCTTTGCCAGGCTCGCCTTGCGACGGCCGAAATGGGTGATCATCGACGAGGCGCTGGACGCGTTCGACGGCCCGACGCTGAGGCAAGTGCTGTCGATGCTGGAGAAGCGCCTTCCCGACGCCGCGATCCTCAATATCGGCCGCGGCCAGCACAATGCCCGCTTTTTCCGGCGGGCGTTGACCATCGTCAAGGATGCCGGCCAACCGCCACTCAAGCCCGCCCGTATCAGGGCAGGTGCCATCGAACCGCCCCTGGCTATCGCCTCGGCTGGCCGAAAGAAATAGAAGGCAAGCTTTATTTCGCCGCGATCGCGGCGAAAAACTGTCGCGATCGTTTCAGATGGGGACGTTCCGATCGGCCATGCTTGACGCTCTCGCCCTGCTCGCCTGCCTTGCCTGCACCCCGGCGGCACCTGCGGCCGCGCCCGCCAATGCAATTGCCGTCGATGTCGAACTGGTGCTGGCCGTCGACATCTCGCAGTCGATGGATGAAAGGGAGTTTGCCCTGCAGCGCGCCGGCTATGTCGCGGCGCTGCGCCACCCCGACTTCATCAACGCCGTGCGTGCCGGCACCTCCGGCCGCATCGCCATCGCCTATTTCGAATGGGCCGGCACGATCCGCGACGATGCGGTCATTGCCTGGCAGGTCGTCGACAGCAAGGAGAGCGCCAACGCTTTCGCCGACAAGATCGCGGCCCGCCCGTTCAGGAGCTTTCGCGGCACCTCGATTTCCGGTGCAGTGGCCTTCGGCGCCGAGCTTTTCAACGGCACGGCCTTCGCCGGCAAACGCCGCGTCATCGACGTCTCGGGCGACGGCCCAAACAACACCGGCTTGCCGGTCACAACGGCACGCGATGCGGCGCTGGCGAAGGGCATCGTCATCAACGGCCTGCCGATCCTGATCAGCCCGTCACCTACCTTCAGTCATCTCGACCGGTATTATGCCGAATGCGTTACCGGCGGGCCGGGCTCGTTCGTGCTGCCGATCTATGCTGCTTCCGAATTCGCCACCGCCACTCGCCGCAAACTGATCCTCGAGGTCAGCGGCATCGAGTATCCCAGGGAAGATCCGAGGACGATCCGCGTCGACGCACCGATCGACTGCCTGCAAGGCGAGCGCGACCGGCGGTTTTTCTCCGACCCGTATTTCCCGGAACTCGACCGGTAAGGCTTGCCAGGGGTAAGCTAGGCTGGTGGCAGGCCGAAGGCCGGGAACAGAGATGGCCCGAGCGGCCCTATGAAGATCGTCAAGGAAGCGATCCCGCCCTCGGCCGCGTCGAACACATGCAGGGAATGGGCCCGCCATTCAGGGCCATCGTGGCTGCGGGAATAAACCCCGACCGCCGGCTGGGCATTGGCGCGGGTGGCCAGCGTGCGGAAGCCGCCAAACCTCGGCCAAACGGTCTCGAAGAAACCGCGGATCGCTTCGCGGCCTTGATACCATTCGCGCCAGGGCGGCATGGTATAGATGGCGTCCTCACGCAGGAGCTCGATCAAGCTGTCGAGATTGGCGGCCTGCCAGGCCTGCATGTAGCGTTCGAGCAGCATGCCTTCTTCGGGGCTGGGCCGTGATCGGCTGGCCGGCCGTCCCTGAGGATAGCGCGCCGCCAGCGTTGCGCGGGCCCGCTGCAACGCGCTGTTGATCGAAGCCGTCGATCCGCCCAGCAAACGCGCCGCCTCGACAGCCGACCATCCGAGGACGTCGGCAAGCAGCAGCGCGGCGCGCTGTCTGGGCGGCAGATCCTGGATCGCGGCGACGAAGGCGATCTGGACGGCCTCGCGGCTCTCGTAACGAGCTTCCGGACCTGGCTCGCTGCCGGCAATGTCTGGAAGCTCCGCGTCGGGGTAGGGCTCCAGCCAGGCGATGTCGGCTACAGGCCCGCCCATGGCCGCCCCGTGGGAGGGCGGCCGTCCGGGTTCCCGGAGAATGCGACGCGCCCTCGACCTCGCCTTGATGGCGTTGAGGCAAGCGTTGGTCGCGATCATGTAGAGCCAACCGCGAACCGAACCCCGCCCGTCGAACTCCGATCTTGCGCGCCAGGCGCGAAGCAACGTGTCCTGGACGAGGTCGTCGGCCTCGTGCAGCGAACCCATCATGCGATAGCAATGCAGCTTGAGCTCGCGGCGATGCGCGGCCGTGACCTTCTCGAAGGCCAGCCGATCGAGAATCGGCTGGCGTGCTGGGTCCAGAGGTGGCTGAGCGTCTGTCATGGGACTTCCGGGTTAGGTTCGCATTACGCGCGCCTCAGGCGGCCGGTGCAAGGCCGCTCCCGCTCACCATGAAGGAACTGCCTTGCGGTTGGCCGGTGGCGAGCGCGACCACCGCCCGTCCGACATCGGCCGGCGTTTGCATGTCGGTCATGGCGGCGATGAAGTCCGCCGGCTGGATGCCCATATAGGCCGCGATGCTGTCGACGCCGGCCTTGCCGACGCCGGTCTCCGGCATGATGCGCATCGGCGCGAGCGCCATGAAGCGCAGGCGGAGGCCGAGCCGGTCGGCCTCCTTCTGGCTATGACCGGCCAGGAACATCTGCATGCGTTTTGCGCCGGCATAGCCGCCGGCGTTCGGTGGCCCGCCGGTCAAGGCCGCGCCGCTGGAGATCAGAACGATCCGGGTTCCCGGCTTGAGCGGACGCCGCAGAGCGGCCCGGCAAAACAGGAACGAGGCCTTGACGTCCGTGTCCCAGTTTGCGGAGAACGCCTTCCAGTTCTGTTCATGCACCGGCGCGGAAGGCGCCAGCGCACCTGCACAGATCACCAGCACGTCCGGCTCCAGCGCGGCGAAGACCTTATCGGGGGCGGAGTCCACCGTCGCATCGACCGCGAGCGTCTTCACACCCGAGACCTCCCAGGCAAATTGCGCCAGAGCCTGTTTTCCGCGGGCGACGGCCAGCACCGTCGCTTTCTCCTTGAGGGCGGCCTCCGCGATGGAGCGGCCAACACCACGGCTGCCTCCGACGACGACGACATTCTGACCTTGCAACGATCCCATGGATCACCTCTCTATCCCGGCCGCCGGACCATCCAGGCGCGCTCATCGATAAGGACAGCGCAGGCGAGGGGAAATCATCGGTGCTGGTCGGAAAAGTCTCTCAGGTGACAGGCAGGCCTCCCGCAAAGCCGCGAAGGCTGCGCGTCGTCTTGCTTGAATAGAAGAGGAGCGGCTAAGGGCAGCTTCTATTTCTATGGTGTCGCCGTTTGGCCGGCGGCACCGAATTTGGATCGCGTCCGCATCATCGGCAGCTTCACCGCCCCTGCAGCACCTTGATCGCGTTGGACATGTCGCCGTGCGACAATGCAGCGAGGTAATCCGAGTAGTTGATCCTGCCGTTCGCGAAGCCGTTCATCAATCGCGTGCAGAACGTGTGGTCCAGTCCGGCGTCCGGGACGTTCATGAGCGCAGCGAGGTTTGCCCTTTCAACCTTGCCGAACCGCATCTTGAACTTGGTCATGCACCGCTGGATCGCCTGTCGTTTCAGCGCCGGGCTGCCGCTCAACGCGACTTGTCCATTCTGGAAATCGGTCTTCGATGTCGTGCATCCGGAGATCAAAGCGACCGATATCAAAGCTGTCGCTAATATTATTGTCTTCATTGCTTCCCCCAAACCAACCGATAGACCCTGTTAAAGCAACAAAAACTGCCGGGCAACTTCATTGGCTGGAAAATTGAAAATATGGTTTCTTGCGCAGATCGGGGATCGTTGCTTCTGCCTGTCAAACCTATCGCTTCAGCAGAAACACCGCTTGCTGGCCGAAAAAGTTCCAGAACCACCACGGCATCGAGAAGCCGATTCGCTGGCCGTTGGCGTCGAGCGCGGTTGCCTTTTCCACCGTCGCGCCAAGCTCGTCGCACAGATTGACGAAGTCGCGAATGGTGCAAAAATGGATGTTGGGTGTGTCGTACCAGAAATAGGGGAGGTCCTTGGTCACCGGCATGCGGCCGTTGAAGAGCAACGAAAAGCGCACCCGCCAGTGGCCGAAATTCGGGAATGAGACGATGGCGCGGTTGCCGATCCGGAGCAGTTCGTCGAGCACCAGCTTCGGATTGCGGGTCGCCTGCAGGGTCTGCGACAAGACGACGAAATCAAAACCCTTGTCGGGATAGAATTGGAGATCCTTGTCGGCATCGCCCTGGATGACCGACAGGCCGCGCGCCACGCATTCGTTGACGCCGCGCTGCGACAGTTCCAGCCCGCGGCCATCGACCTTCTTGGTAGCCTGCAGCAATTCGAGCAGCAGCCCGTCGCCGGAACCGACGTCCAGCACCCGCGACTGCGGCGGGATAAGATCGGCGACGACTTCGAGGTCGACGCGCTGAGCGCGGTTGACGCTCATGCGTTCGGCTCTTGCCTGACGCATGATCCTGATCCGAAAAGCCTGCAACTTTTCGGGGTCATGCGCTGATGCCTGGCGCATGGTCCTGATCCGAACAGCCTGCAACTTTTCGGGGTCATGCGCTGATGCCTGGCGCATGGTCCTGATCCGAACAGCCTGCAACTTTTCGGGGTCATGCGCCGAGCCCTCTCGCCCGCGCGGCCGAGGCGATGAAGCCTTTGATGGCGGCGAACAGTTCCGGTTCGTCGAGCAGGAAGGCGTCGTGGCCGCGGTCGGTCTCAATCTCGACGAACGAGACCGAGGCGCCGGCCGCGTTCAGCGCGTGCACGACCGAGCGGCTCTCCTCGGTCGGGAACAGCCAGTCGCTGGTGAACGAAACCAGGCAGAAGCGCGTCTTGGTGCCGGCGAAGGCATCGGCCAGCCGGCCGCCATGGTCGGCGGCGAGATCGAAATAGTCCATCGCCCGGGTCATATAGAGATAGGAGTTGGCATCGAAGCGATCGACGAAGGTCATGCCCTGATGGCGCAGATAGCTCTCGATCTGGAAGTCGGCATCGAAGCCGAAGGTCAGCGCTTCGCGGTCCTGCAGGTTGCGGCCGAACTTGCGGTGCAGCGCTGCTTCCGACAGATAGGTGATGTGGGCGGCCATGCGCGCCACCGCCAGCCCCTTTTCCGGCCGCTTGCCATGCTCGAAATATTTGCCGCCGTGCCAGTCCGGGTCGGCCATCACTGCCTGCCTGCCGACCTCGTGGAAAGCGATGTTCTGCGAAGAGTGGCGGGCGCCGGTGGCGATCGGCAGCGCCGAGAAGACGCGCTCCGGATAGCTGGAGGCCCATTGCAGCACCTGCATGCCGCCCATCGAGCCGCCAAGCACGCTGAACAGCTGTTCGATGCCGAAATGCTCGACCAGCTTCAGCTGCGCCCGCACCATGTCGCGGATGGTGATGATCGGCAGGTCGAGCCCGTAGGGCTTGGCGGTGGCGGGATTTGTCGAGGCGGGGCCGGTGGAGCCGAGACAGCCGCCGATGACGTTTGACGAGATTACGAAGAAACGGTCGGTGTCGATGATCTTGCCGGGGCCGATCAGCACTTCCCACCAGCCCGGCTTGCCGGTCACCGGATTGGTGTTGGCGACATGCTGGTCGCCGGTCAGCGCATGGCAGACGAGGATGGCGTTGGAGCGCGCGTCGTTGAGCGTGCCATAGGTCTGGTAGGCGATCTGGAACGGCGACAGCAGCGTGCCGGCGTCGAGCTTGAGCGGCTTGTCGGCGCCGAAACGCAACACCGGGCTCGACGGCTGGTCGGCCTCGTTGTTGGTTTTTCGAGCGCGCAAAGCGACCATCACATCTCCTTGCCCGGGCTTCAGCTGCCGCCAGTCTGGAGCAACAACCAGTCAGGGCAACAAAAAACCGGCCATGCCTTCGCAAAGCCGGTTACAGGATGCAAACGGCCCTTTAGCAAGTTGTTTAACGTGGCTGCAAGCCGACCGGCCAAATCACCACGGAACTGTAGCCGTTCTTCTATGACTCGCGCATGGCTTCGTCAACGGCAAGTTCTTGATCCCGAATTGCCGCCCCTCGACATTCCGGGCCACGGCTTGTATTTCCGCTGCGGCCTCCGGATGGAGGCATCCTCGACGGATTTCATGGAATGAGCCAGACACCGGATCAGATACGTCCAACGCCCCGCGCCGGCATCATGGACATCGAAGCCTATGTGCCCGGCAAGAGCGCGGCGTCTGAAGGTGTCGCCAAGGTCCATAAATTGTCGGCGAACGAGAACCCGCTCGGTCCTTCGCCAAAGGCGATAGAGGCCGCGCGCGCGGTCGCCGACAAGCTCGCGGTCTATCCCGACGGCAGCGCCAGGCGCCTGAGGGAAGCGATCGCCGAGGTGCACGGGCTCAACCCGGCGAACATCGTCTGCTCCAACGGCTCCGACGAGATTCTGGGCCTGCTGGCGCAGACCTACCTCGCACCCGGCGATGAAGCCATCATCACCGAACACGGCTTCATGGTCTACAAGATCTATATACAGTCGGCCGGTGCGGTCCCGGTAACGGTCAAGGAGACCCACGAACGCGCCGACATCGACGCGATCCTTGCCGCGGTGACGCCGCGCACCAGGATCATCTTCCTTGCCAATCCAAACAATCCAACCGGCACTTACGTGCCGTTCCAGGAGGTGCGCCGCCTGCATGCCGGCCTGCCGCGAAACGTGCTTCTGGTGCTGGATGCCGCTTACGCCGAATATGTCCGGCGCAACGACTATGAAGCCGGCGTCGAGTTGGTGGGCAGCGCGGAAAACGTGGTCATGACCCGCACTTTCTCCAAATTGGGCCTGGGCGGCGCGCGGATCGGCTGGATGTATGCGCCAATGCACGTCATCGACGCGATCAACCGCGTGCGGGGACCTTTCAATGTCAATGCGACGGCAATCGAGGCCGGCATCGCGGCGATCCGCGACCGCGCCCACATCGAACGCAGCGTCGCGCATAACGAGACCTGGCTGGCTTGGCTGAGCGAGCAATTGGAGGGGCTTGGGCTGCGGGTGACGCCGAGCGTCGGCAATTTCATCCTCATCCACTTTCCCGAGGACAAAAAGCATTCGGCGGAGGCGGCCGACGACTACCTCAGCCAGCGCGGCTACATATTGCGGCGCGTTTCCGGCTACGGTTTTCCCAACGCGCTGCGCATGAGCATCGGCACCGAAGAGGCCAACCGCGGCGTTGTCGCAGCACTCGCGACATTCCTGAAAAGCTAGAACACCATGACCTCACCGATGTTCGAAAAGATCGCGCTGGTCGGCATCGGCCTGATCGGCTCGTCGCTTGCCCGCGTCATCCGCCGCGAGGGACTGGCCGGCCAAGTCGCGATTTCGACGCGCAGCGAGGAGACGCTGGCGCGGGCGCGCGAACTTGGCCTTGGCGACACCTACACGACGGACGCGAAAGAGGCGGTTCGCGACGCCGATCTGGTCATCGTTTCGGTGCCGGTCGGCTCTTCGGGTACCGTCGCCGCGGAGATCGCACCGGCGCTGAAGAAGGGCGCCATCCTCACCGATGTCGGCTCGACCAAGGCGTCGGTCATCGCGCAGATGCAGCCGCATGTCCCTGATGGCGTGCACTTCATCCCCGGCCATCCTTTGGCCGGCACCGAAAAATCGGGACCGGATGCCGGTTTTGCCGAACTGTTCGAGAACCGCTGGTGCATCTTCACGCCGCTGCCCGGCACCGATCCCGCGGCACTGGAAAAGCTCTCGGAATTCTGGCGCCGCTGCGGCTCCAACATCGACACGATGGACCCGCAGCATCACGACATGACGCTGGCCATCGTTTCGCACCTGCCGCACATCATCGCCTACAACATCGTCGGTACCGCCGACGATCTGGAGTCGGTGACCAAGTCCGAGGTCATCAAATACTCGGCTTCCGGCTTTCGCGACTTCACCCGTCTCGCGGCGTCCGACCCGACCATGTGGCGCGACGTCTGCCTGCACAACAAGGACGCCATTCTCGAAATGCTGGCGCGGTTTTCCGAAGATCTCTCCTCGCTGCAGCGGGCGATCCGCTGGGGCGACGGCGAAAAACTGTTCGACCTGTTCACCCGCACTCGCGCCGTCCGCCGCTCGATCATCGAGGCCGGCCAGGACATCGACGTACCGGATTTCGGCCGCCAGGCAGTCGAACACCCGCCGAAGGGATAAGCCGCGGCAAGCCGATCGCAGGCCGTACCGGCTTGGAGCGGTTCATCGTTTCACAGAAACGCCGAACCGCTCTATCTCTTTGTTTTTGCGCAATTCCGGACGGAAAACCGTTTCACACTTTTCCTGGAATTGCTCTAGTCGAGCGGCTTGATCTTGCCGAGCGGGATGAAGCCGAGCGAGGCCTTGCCCCTGACGATCTTAAGCGGCATCGACGGCTGGTTGCCGAGCAGCGCCAGTCCGGCAAAGCCGGTTTGGATCTCTCTCTTCTGCTCGGGGATGGCGGTGGCGAGGATTGCCGCCACGGCCTTCGGATCAGTGAGCTTGATCGTCAGGTCGGCATTTATGAGACCGTCGTCATCGACCGACAGCGGTCCGGAAACGGTGATGCGCGCAGTTCCGGACGACAGATCGAGCTCGTGGATTTCGGCCGCCTGGCCGCGCAGGCTCTTCGGATTTGCCTTGATCAGCGTCACGCCGTTCTTCAGCGTCACGTCGCCGCTGCCGTCAAGCGGCGGCAAGACGCGCCCGTCGATGGCCGCCGCGTCGATTTCAAGATCGGTGAAATTGCCGGCATAGTCGATGTCCGGGCCGTTTGGGCGCAATTGTCCGGTGGCGGTTCCGGCGCTGAACAGCGAGACGGGATCGGTGTCGTCTGCCGGATCGGTCTGGCCGGACAGGCCTTCTGCCTGCAGCGAGAGGCGCCTCGGCAGCGGCCAGGACAGCTTCATGTCGGCCCGCAGATCATCCCAGTCGATCCACAGCGGGGTCATGCCGGGAACAGAGGTCCTGAGCGGCCCCCTGAGCTCGGCGGCAGGCGACAAAAGCCGGGTGATCTGCGTGGCTGCGTTGATTTTGCCTGTCGATGCCGCGACGTTGCGGCGGTCGTCCTCGTAAGCCAGACTGTCGCAGGAAAGGGTGAAGCTGAAGGGATAGCCCCTAACCGCGAGATTGGCGCACTCGGCCTTGATACCGTTGACGTCGAGATCGGCGACCGCCTTGTCGGTCGCGCTCTCGACCAGGTCCGCCAGGTAGAACCAGCCCGCGCTGTAGATGCCGAACAGCACGAGAATGAATGCGGCAAGCCACAACAGGCGGCGACGTTGGCTGGGCGGCGGGCGCTCGTCACTTGACGTCATGCTGCGGCTTTCGTTAACGCGGGTGGCACGGGCGGGCTGTCGCTTGCGGCAACAACGGGTAGACGGACTGAAACACCACCGGTGGGGTGGTTCGTCACAATCAGGCTTGGCGATATGGGCGATTTTTGGGTTTTTGGCTACGGCTCACTGATCTGGCGGCCGGGATTCGCCCATGTCGAGACGCGGCGCGCCCGCCTGCATGGCTATCGCCGTTCGCTCTGCGTCTATTCTTTCGTGCATCGCGGCACGCGCGAACGGCCGGGCCTGGTGCTCGGCCTCGACCGCGGCGGCTCCTGCATCGGGCTGGCGTTCCGGGTTCCAGGCGAGCTGCGCAACGAGGTCATCACCTATCTGCGCGAGCGCGAACTGGTCACCAACGTCTATCTCGAACGTGTACTCAGCGTTCGCCTCGACAAGAGTGAAACGGATGGGGGCGAGATGGTCGAAGCCGTCGCCTATGTCGTGGACCGCAGTCATGAGCAATATGCCGGTGCGCTCGACCCGGCCGAGGCGGCGACCGTCGTTCGCGGCGCCGTCGGCCAGTCGGGGAGGAATGAGGATTACGTGCTCAGCACGCTAGAGCACCTCGAAGCACTGGGTATAAGCGATCACTGGCTGGAAGACGTGACGAGACGGATCGCGACGTAGCCTCGGTGTCGTGGCCTGGGCTATGTCCTGAAAATCTGTTTTCCAAGATCGGCGCGATCCAGGCTGTTTGCCACGGCAAGCTTGAACTCGGTCAGCGCGTGGAGACCGCCGACAGGAACGTGGAAGTCGGGCTGGCCGAAGGTGTCGATGATCTCGCGTAGGACAGGTCGGTCGGCTTCGACCGGCGGCGAAAAGAAATAGCGATAGATATTCGCCCTGATCTCGACGCCGCTCAGCAACACATCGAAATTGTGCAGTTCGAAGCGCTCGGCACTCATGCCGCCATTGATCACCATCTGCCCGCCGAGCGCCAGGGTGCGGATCAATTCGCCGCTGACAGGTCCGCCGACATTGTCGATAATCCCGTTCAATCCGGCGCCGCCGGTGATATCCATCACCGCTTCCCGGATACTTGCCTTCAAGTCCGAAAGGTCAAGAATGGCAGCGGCGCCAAGCGTTTTCAGGTCGAAGCTTTGGTGCGAGCGCCGCACAACCGCGATGACGTTGATGCCGCGTCGTTGGGCGAACTGCATCACCATTGTCGAAATCGACGAATAGCCGGCCGTGACAGCCAGCCACTGGCCAGGCCGCACACGGGAATCCACCAGCAGATCCCACGCGGTAATGGGGTTCACCATCTGCCCGGCGCGTTCGACAGGATAGCCGGCAGGCAACGGGATCAGCCAGTCGGCGGGAATGGCCGCGTACTCGGCCCAGCTGCCATAATAGCTGAACGCGACAAGCGTGCCCGGTTCAAACCGGACGTTTGCGCCAACGGCTTCGACGATGCCGGCACCATGGTTTCCGGCGATCTGCTGGGGAAAATGCGGCTTCTTCGGTTCGGGATAGAGGTTCTGGATAAACAGGAAGTCGCCCGGATTGATCGAGGCCGAGACCATCCTGAGCAGCACATCGTCGTCGCCGATCCGCGGCATCGGCAGGTCATCCACATAGAGCACGTCGCGCGGCGAGCCGATGGCGTCAAATACAATTGCTTTCATGCCGGTCTCCATAACAAACGATCGGGGGCAAACAGTCTGGGCCCGGCCAGACCGTGCCGAGACTTGCGTCGGTGCCGTGGAACCTACGGTCGGCCGGCAAAAGTCAGAATTGGCAGATTTGACAATCTATGTGCTAAACTTGCCAGATCGTTTCTTCAGAGGCTGCTGGTTTGGATATCCCGGACGCGGCGCGGCGGGTCGCGGTTTTGTGAAGCGCCGGCGGGCTGGAAAGGAGGCTATGCGTTTGACGTCGCCGCGGCGCGACATAGTTAGCCCGGTCGGCGGCTCCCACCCGCCCCAGCATGAATCACCATGGAGATCAGCCTTGCAGAAACGTCGTCTCGGTCGCACCGACCTATCCATCGCGCCATTGGTTCTGGGCGGCAATGTCTTCGGCTGGACCGCCGATGAGAAAACCTCCTTCGACCTGCTCGATCGCTTCGTCGACGCCGGCCTCAACGCCATCGACACGGCCGATTCCTATTCGCGCTGGATTGCCGGCCACCGGGGCGGCGAATCCGAAACCATCATCGGCAAATGGATGAAGAGCCGCGGCAACCGCGAAAAGGTTGTCGTCGTCACCAAGGTCGGCTCGGACATGGGACAGGGCAAGAGGGACCTGTCCGCCGCCTATATCGAAAAGGCCATCGACGCCTCGCTGAAGAGGCTGCAGGTCGATACTGTCGATCTCTATCTGTCGCACTGGCCTGATCCGGCCACTCCCTATGAGGAAACGCTCGGCGCCTACCAGAGACTGCTCGATAAGGGCAAAATCCGCTATACTGGCGCTTCCAACCTCGACGCCGCCCAGTTGCGCGCCGCACTCGACGTGGCAAGCCTGCGCGGCCTGCCGCGTTACGAGGTGCTGCAGCCGGAATACAATCTCTACGACCGCTCGTCCTTCGATGGTCCGCTGCGCGATCTGTGCGTGGCCGAGGGCATCGGCGTCATCACCTATTTCAGCCTCGCCAAGGGGTTTCTGAGCGGCAAGTACCGCAGCGAGGCCGACCTCGGCAAAAGCCCGCGCGGTGGCGGCGTGAAGGGCTATCTCAACACCCGCGGCATGCTCATTCTCTCAGCGCTCGATGCCGTTTCAGCCAGACATTCGGCCAAGCCAGCGGAAGTGGCGCTTGCCTGGGTGATGGCGCGGCCCGGCGTCACCGCTCCGATCGCCAGCGCGACGACGCTCGACCAGCTCCACAGCCTGGTGCGTGCCGCGTCGTTGCAGCTCAGCCCGGACGATATCGCCGAGCTCGACAAGGCCAGCGCATAGCCGCGCACGATCGTTCAAGACCGGCACCGCTGCCTTGTCCTACCGTCCCTGCATCGTCACAGGATGCAGGACGCCGCATGGCCGGACAGGTTCTTCTCGATCAGCAGCTATGGCAGCAATTGCTGGCGCTTGTGCTGGCATCGGCCATCGTCATGGGCAGCCCGGGGCCGGCGACGATAAGTGTCACCGCGGTCGGCGCCGCGTTCGGCCTGCGCGATTCGCTCCGCTATGCCTCGGGGATCGTTGTCGGCACGGTCCTCGTGCTTTTGGTGGTGGCGACCGGCATCATGGCCGTTCTCACCGCGCTGCCGAAGCTCGCAGCGCTGCTGGCGGTCGTCTCGGCAGCCTACATCCTCTACCTGGCGTTCAAGATAGCGACGGCGCCGCCACTGGCGGCACGCGTCGGTGGCGCGGCCCTTCCCACCTTCCTTGGCGGGTTCCTTCTGGCCGTTGCCAACCCGAAAGCCTATGTGGCGATTGCCGCCGTGTTCGCCGGCGCGTCTTCCGGCGCCGCCGCCGGTCTTGCTATTTCAGCCAAGCTGGCGGTTCTCGTCTTGATGATCGTTGCCATTCATCTCTTGTGGCTTCTCGCCGGCGCGGCCTTTGCACGTTTGCTGCACAAACCGCTGGCGTCGCGGATCATCAATCTGGTGTTTGCGGTGACGCTGATTGCAACAGCCGCCCTGGCTGCCCTGCCGTGAGCCATTCTGGCATCCGCGGCCGTTGCCTCAGCCTTTCAATTCGGGTTTCCCGTCCAGCTCACCAAGCCGTTTCACCGCCGTCGGCGGCAACGGCGGCGGGTTTGGCGTCTGCGACGCCTCGACGAGGAGCTGGTCGCAGGCGGCCTCCGTCTCGCCGATCAGCCGCTGCATGAATTCTTCCTTGCCGAGGCCGGGCGGGATCGGCGGCAGGAAGCGCGCCTTGATCGTACCGGGATAGCGCAGGAATTTGCGGCGCGGCCAATAGAGGCCGGCGACGTGAGCGACTGGCACGACTGGAATGCCAAGTTGCGCATAGAGTTCGACGATGCCGTATTTGTAGACCGGTTCGTCGCCCGGCGCCCGGCGCGTGCCCTCGGGATAGATGATGAGCTGGCGCGGATTGCGCGCCAATTCCTGTTTGGTCGCGGCGATCACCATCTTCAATGCCTTCGAGCGGCTGCCGCGATCGACCGGAATCATCCGCATCTTCAAGATGTACCAACCGAAGAACGGGATCCAGGTCAGCTCCCGCTTCAATATGTAAACGGGATCGTCGAGATACGGCAGGAAAGCGATCGTGTCCCAGAAGGACTGGTGCTTCGGCGCCAGGATGAAGGAGCCTTCAGGCAGGTTTTCCCGGCCGGTGATCTCACTTCTGGTGCCGGCGATCTTGTCGTAGAGCCACATGCTGGTGCGCGACCAGAATTTCGGCACGAACCAGGCGCGATGGCGCGGCGACAGGAAATAATACGGGGTCCAGAGGATCATCTGGACGATCAAATTGAGGTAGAAGGCGAGATTGAACGCCAGCGAGCGGAGATAGAGCATACAGCAAGTGCCCGGTGAGGAGGTGTGCGTTGGTTACACCAAGCGCCGGCAAAAAGGAAACGCCGCGAGGCGGGCGATCGGCCCGGCCTTGCGATGGGCCGTCTTCGTCACGTTTGCCACGCCGCCTGCAGCAGGCGCTGTCTCAGGCGCGGGGCGGCGAAGTCGAGGAATGCGCGCAGTTTCACCGGCAGCAGCCCTTGGCCGGCATGGACGAGGCTCACCGGCCATGGGTCGGGCTCAAACTCCTGCAGCACCGGGCGCAGCGTACCCGACCGGACTGCGGCGGCGATCTGGTAGGAAAGCAGCCTCGTCACGCCGACACCGGCAATCGCCGCATCGATTGCTGCCTCAGCCGTGTTGACCCGTAACCTGGAGCGGACCGGCACGCTGAATTCAGCCTTGCCGGTGGCGAAGCTCCAGGCTGCGGCGGTGAGCCCTTCGAAGGTGATTGCACTGTGTGCTGCAAGCTCTTGCGGCGTTTTCGGTGTGCCGTGCTCGGTGAGATAGGCCGGGCTCGCGCAAACGACGCGGCGGATTGAACCCAGGCGGGTGGCGATCAGGCTCGAATCGGCAAGCTCGCCGATGCGGATGGCGAGATCGATGTGCTCTTCGACCAACTGGGTTATCCGGTCGGCGAGTGTCAGCCGCACACTTACCTCAGGATAGACGGAGAGGAAGCCGGTGACGACCGGCAGCACATGCAGGCGGCCGAAGACGATCGGCGCAGTGACGATCAGTTCGCCGGTCGGGGCGCTGTATTCGCCGGCGGCAATTCGCTCGGCCTCGCCGACCTCATCGAGAATGCGACGACAGGCGGCGAGATAGGCGTGGCCTGCATCGGTCAGCGACAGCTGCCGCGCCGAGCGGTTCAACAGCCGTGTCTTCAGGTGCTTTTCCAGGTCCGAAACCTTGCGGCTGACCGTCGTCAGCGGAATGCCGAAGCGGCGCCCGGCAGCCGAGAGGCTGCCTGTCTCCGCTGCGGCAACGAAAAGCGACATGGACTGGAGGCGATCCATAGCTCTCCCGAAAATTTGCCCTTCCGAAAAATGGAAGGATAGGTTGCAGGTATGGCATCTGCATCTCGAAGATGGAAGGCCCTATTTCGTGAGTGAACAATGCAGCGCAACTCGGCGCGTAAGGAGGGTTTTCATGAACGCTCATACCAGCGATGTCGCCTTCACCCCGACGGTGAAGGCGATCCAGGCCCGCAAGGGCTCGCGCGAGGCCTATGCCCGTGTCGAGGAGCGTGGCGGCTGGCAGGCGGAAATCACGCCCGATCTCGCCGCCTTCATCGAGGCGCAGACCAGCGTCTTTCTGTCGACCGCCAATGCGGACGGGCAGCCTTACATCCAGCATCGCGGCGGGCCTGCTGGTTTCCTCAAGGTGCTCGACCAGCGGACGATCGGCTTTGCCGATTTTGCCGGCAACAGGCAGTTCATCACCCAGGGCAATCTCAGCGACAACCCACAGGCTTTCCTGTTCCTGATCGATTATGCACACCGGCAGCGCATCAAGATCTGGGGCAAAGCGCGCGTCGTCGAGGGCGATGGCGAGCTGACAGCAAAGCTTATGCCGCAAGACTATCAGGCGCGACCCGAGCAGGTCATCCTGTTTGCGGTTGCGGCTTGGGATTCAAATTGCTCGCAGCACATCCCGCAGCGTTTCGAAGCGGCCGACGTGGCGGCAGCACTGGCCGAACGCGACAGGCGCATAGAACGGCTCGAGCAGGAGATCGCGCGCTTGCGCTCGGGTGCAGCAGCCAGAGAATAAAAAGTGTCGGTGCCGTTCAGTTTCCGCCTGCGGCGTCGGCCAGCGTGACGCCGTTGGGCGGTTGCTTCACCGGCATGATGCCGCGCGCCAGCGCCAGCAGGTATTTGTTGTATTCGGTGAACAGCACGCGCAGCGCTTCCGGCTTGGTCAGCCAGCCGCCATTCTCGAGGTTGGTGTTGACCACCGGATAGGGCTCGAGCCTGGCGCCGTGCAGCAGCCGGCCCATTTCCAGCAGGCTGCGCGGCATGTGATAATTGTTGGTGACGAGGATGACGGTGCCGTAGGCATGGTCCTCGACCCATTTGGCGCTTTCCTCGGCATTGCCGATCGTGTCGAGCGCGGCGCGGTCGATGTCGACGCAGCAGGAAAACAGCCTCTTGTCGCCGCCGGTCGCGGCCTGAAGCTGGCGGCGGCTGGCGGAAGGATGGACGCCGCTGATCAGCAGCCGCTCGCCCTTGCCTGAAGCAAGCAGGCCCATCGCAGCGTCGAGGCGCGATTGGCCGCCGGTCAGCACGATGATAGCGTCGGCCCTTGCCGGATTGGCGGGCGTAGTCAGGCGGCTGACGGTATTGGCGAACCAGCCGAAGCCGGCGACAAACAGCGCCATAGAGGCGAGCAGAAGGAGAGCCGAGATGCGCAAGGAGCGGGCTGCCAGCAGCCGCCCATGTTTGGCGAATTGATCCGCCTTGGCAAATTCATCGGGCCCGGCGAATTCATGCGGACGCGCAACCAGCACTGGCATGCACCCACCGGTATCGGTCGAGTCCCGAACGTCCATCATGAAATGGTTAATCCCGAAATACGGCCTTTGGTAGGAAAAAAATGCAATTTTCGTGACGATACGTTTTCATCCGTGATCGATCTTTCCTTTAGCCGGCGTCCGGCTGGCGAATGTCGATGTCGCTGAGATAGGTAACCACGGTGAAATGGGAGGTTGCCGCCGTCAGCGCGCCGATCACCAGCACCATGACAGCGACCCCGAGATAGCCCGCGGAGCCGATGGCGAAATTGCCGAACAGGGCGGTCGCCTGGTCGGCCTGCGGCGTTGCCATGTTGCGTGACGACCACCAGGAGAAGACGATGAAGACGAGGATCGCCGCGGCGCCGCCTGCCGCGGCGCCCTTCATGCCGGTGACCAGAAAATGCCGGCGGAATTCGCGCGCGATGAAGCGCGCCTCGGCGCCGACAAAATGCAGCACCTCGATGATGTGGCCGTTGCCGGCCATGGCGCCGCGCGTCGCGAACACCACGGTCAGCACCGTCGCCGACAGCATCAGCGCCAGCACTGCAATACCGATCGTTACCGTGGTGCGCGCCATGGCAACCAGCCGGTCGACCCAGGTGCGATGATCGTCGAGCGAGGCACTCGGCAGCTTCGGCGTGATCGCCGCGCGAAGTGCGGCGAAATCGGGCGGACTGTTCTCGTCGATGGTGATGATGATCAAGCGCGGCACCGGTAGCTCATCGATGTTCAGGCCCGAGCCCAACCAAGGCTCGAGCAGCCGGGCCGTTGCTTCGCGGTCGACGATCCTGGCGCTTTTCACGCCAGGGAATTCGCCCGCGATCTGCGAGGCCAGCGCAAGTGCGGCCTCCATGTCGAGGCCGTCGACCGGCTTGATCTGGATGGTCGCTTCGCGCGAGATCTGGTTCTCCCAGACGGAGGCGGTGTCACGTACCAGCGTTACGGCGCCAAACGTCAGGCAGGACAGAAACGTCATGATGGCGATGACCAGCACCAGCGCCCGGCCGGCGATGTTCTGCGCCGGCACGATCGGCGCCATTTTGCGCTGGACGCGGGGCTTTGCCGCCGCGGCGTCCTGACCCTCGAAATGTTCGACGGAGAGCTCAGTCATAGATGTCCAGCCTTCCGCCGGCCAGAATCATTCGCCGTGCGTCGACCTGTTCCATCAGGCCAAGGTCGTGTGTGGCGATCACCACGGCGGTTCCCAGCCGGTTGAGCTCGATGAACAACCGCAGCAAGCGTCGCGCTAGCGGCGGGTCGACATTGCCGGTCGGCTCGTCGGCGAGCAGGATCTCGGGCTGCTCGATCAACGCTCGGGCGATCGCGGCGCGCTGCTTCTCGCCGCCAGACAGCACCGGCGGCAGCACATGCATGCGCTCGCCGAGGCCAACCCATTTCAGCAGCTCGGTGACGTCGGTGCGGTAGGTCGCCTCCTCGCGGCCGCGCACGCGCAGCGGCAAGGCCACGTTCTCGTAGGTGGTCATATGGTCGAGCAGGCGAAAGTCCTGGAACACCACGCCGATGCGTCGTCTCAGATGCGGCAATTCGGTACGCGAGATGCGCGAGCGGTCCTTGCCGAAAATGGTGATCAGGCCGCGCGTCGGCTTCAGCGACATGAACAAAAGCCGCAGCAACGTCGTCTTGCCGGCGCCTGAAGGCCCGCTCAGGAACTGAAAGGAGCGCTCCGGAATATGCAAGGAGATGTCGCGGAGAATCTCCGGACCCATGCCATAACGGAGGCCGACATTTTCGAAGCGGATCACTTTCGACGACCTGAAATTCTCGGCGGCAAGATGCCAGCCCTTTCTGTGGAAAGACCATCGGCCGGCATGGTTAACCGACAGTTAATTTGGGGGCTTTTCGAGCGAGTCACAGGGGTTCCGGTGGGGAAGCGTTAACCATTTCCGTTTACCCAAAAGAAACGAACAGCGGACAGGTGCCGTAGTGTTGGGCCATGATGGCTGAGGATCGAACCGCGCGCCCGGTTTCCGGCGAAATCATGACCGATCCGGCCGCCGAGCCGGAACGCATCATGCATGATGTGACCGTCGACGTCATCGATGCCGACTATGAGGTGCTGCCCCGCCATTTTACACGTCCAGACTTTGCGCCACCGCCTGCGCGCATGATTTCTACGCCTTCGATCGAAGGCATGGACATGTTGCGCAAGGCCGAAACCGCCGTCGAACGGCCGTTGTGGGTGCATGGTGGGCCGATCTTCTGGATTTTCGGCGTCGGTGCCGCCTTTGCCGCCTTCTGGATTTCGGGCGGCCATGCACTGGTTCGTTAGAGCGGCGCCAGAAAATCAACAGGTCACCAGATAAGCGATTCGCGACGCGCTGGGACATCCGACCGTTCGCGGGCGCCCTGCGAAAGATTGGCCTTGCCAGATGGCACGACAGGCCTAGAAACGGGTTGAAGACCGTTTCGGTCGGCTTCGCCTACAAAGGCGATCATTTCTGGAAAGGCAGCCAATGCCAGTTGTGCGCGGCAAGGACATCGAAGTCCTGTTTTCGGCGTCCGCCATCGCGCGGCGGAACCTGGAACTTGCCAAGGAGATCGCCGGGCACGACTACCACGACCTTCTGGTAATCTCGGTGCTGAAGGGATCGTTCATCTTCGCCGCCGATCTTATCCGTGCCATGCACGATGTCGGCCTGTCGCCCGAGGTCGAGTTCATCTTCATCTCCAGCTATGGCGCCGGCACGACCAGCGGTGAGGTGAGGGTGCTGCGCGACATCGACAACGAGGTCGCCGGTCGCGACGTGCTTCTCATCGACGACATTCTGGAATCCGGCAAGACGCTGAGCTTCACTCGCGACCTCATGCTGTCGCGCGGCGCGAGGAGCTGTGCCATCGCCGTGCTGCTCGACAAGCGCATGCGCCGCCAGACCACGCTCAACGCCGACTATGTCGGCTTCGACTGCCCCGATTATTTCGTCGTCGGTTATGGCATGGACGTCGCCCACGCGTTTCGCGAATTGCCCTTCGTCGGCATCGTCAAGGGCGACGCTTGAGGCCTTTTGATAATTCTACTCCGGCCGCCACCTGACGCAGTTTTCTGCGCTTCCTACAGCGCCGCGCGTCCTTTGGACGCGCAAAGGACGCTGTAGCACTTTTGATTTTGCGCATGATCCTTTCCGAAATCGAAACCGAATTCGGGATCGTGCGCGAAGCTCTCGGACTGGAACGGCCGCTCCGCTCCGGTTCTCGAAAACCACGCCATCTGACTCGCCGGAGCGAATTCTGAAAGGCCTCATCGAGCCTCAGCGCCTTCAGGAAACATCAACTTTTCCCCGCCAAATATTCTGCCCATGGCAAAGCTCCTGATCGTCGAGGACGATGAATCCGTCCGCACTCTCGCCGCTCGTGCGCTCGAACGCGCCGGGCATAATGTCACTGTTGCCGCCGACGGCGCACATGGCCTTTCTCTGATCCGGGCGGCGCAAGGGAGCTACGACCTTGTGCTGTCCGACATCCGCATGCCGGAAATGGACGGCATCGAGATGGCCAAGGCGGCAGCGGCGCTGTTCCCGGCGATGAAGATCATGCTGATGACCGGCCATGCCGACCAGCGCGAGCGCGCCGAGGAATTGAACGGCATCATTCTGGACGTCGTGCAAAAGCCGTTCACGCTGGCTGAAATCCGCGCCCGCGTCGAACAGGCGCTCGCCTGCTTCGCCTAAAGCCCAAGGCCGACCGCCTTCAGGCAAGGTCGCAGGTCGCCGCAATGGCTGGCGCGCCGCTCCGGCGCCGGCTGGCATTGAGCGCAAACAGGCCGGCGCCGATGATGAGGGCTGCGCCGGTCGCCGTCGCTGGTCGCGGCACTTCGGCAAAGAACAGAAAACCCCATAGCGGCGACCAGATGATACCGGTGTATTCGAAGGTGGCGACGCTGTTGGCAGGCGCCAGCCGGTAGGCCTGCGACAACAGGATCATGCCGGCCGAGGCAACGAAGCCGCATGCTCCCATCTTGAGCAGATCCGGCGTCGTCGGCCAGACCCATGGCCGGACGAGGAATTCGAGGCTCGGATGCACAGCATGGTCAATGCCTGCCAGCCAAAACAATGCCGCCACCAAGGCAGCACCGGCCAGATAGGCGCCGTTCTGATAAAACGCCATGACGGTCGAGGATTCGGTGTCGCCGATCTTGCGTGCCATCAGCTGCGAGAAACCGTAGAGCAGAGCCGAGCCTAGCGACAGCAGCGCCGCCCAGTCGAACAAGCCGGCGCCCGGGCGCACCATCACCAGCACGCCGAGCATGCCGACCAGGACGGTGGCGAGCGCCTGCCAGGACACGCGTTCGCCGAGATAGGGGCCGGCCAGCGCCATGATGAACAGCGGCGCCATGAAATAGAGCGCCACCGCGTCAGCCAGCGGCAGGGCGGCGATTGCCAGATAGTAGGCCGTATAGGAGGTGAACTGGATGAAGGCGCGCATCGTAAGCATGCCGAACCGCTTCGACAGGATCGCCTGCAATCCGACATCGGCGTGGACGAGGAAAACCAGGATCGGCAGGGCGACTATCGAGCGGATCGCCATCACCTCGGTGACGGGATAGTGGCTCGACACCGCCTTGACCAGCGGATCCTGCAGCGAAAAGACCAGCACGCCGAGACAGAGGCTGAGGATGCCGAGCACAAGCCGATTCTGCATAGGCGCTCCTGTCTCCCGCTTGCGCGGCCGAAAGCAGGCCTGCATCCGGGTAAAAAGAACCCGCCACCGTTTCGGGCAGCGGGTACGAGTGAGGACTTTTGCTTGGTCCGCGGCCGATTTCGCGGCCGCATATCCAATGGGTGAGGCAACTATCGTCCGCCGTTTGACATGTTGCAAACGAATTGGAATGATGCCAGCTATCAGATTTTCTTATGGCGGGCACATGAAACCCAATCTCGACAGCGACCTGTTGCGCACCTTCGTGGCGGTCGCCGACACCGGCAATTTCACCAAGGCGGCGGAGCGGGCCGGCCGCACCCAGTCGGCGGTCTCGATGCAGATGAAGAGGCTCGAAGGCATGGTCGGCGACAGCCTGTTCGAGCGCGGCTCGCGCGGTGTGGCGCTGACGCGGCGCGGCGGCGAACTCATCGCCAACGCCAGGCGCATCGTTTCGCTGCTCGACGAGACGGCGGCATCGATGGTCGTGGCGCCGCTTGGCGGGCCGGTGCGCATCGGTATCCCGGAGGAATATGGCCACGCGATCCTGTCGCGCGCGCTCGGCGCCTTTGCCAAGCGCCATCCTCAGGTCGACATCACTGTCCGCTACGCGCATTCCGGTGCGCAGATCGCGTCGCTCGCCGCCGGCGAGCTCGATCTGGCGGTGGTGTTCGAATGGCAGGATCTGTCAGGCGGTGAGGTGCTGATGCATGATCCGACCGTATGGGTGACGTCGGAACTGCATCACATGCATGAGGAGCGGCCGGTGCCGATCGCGCTCTACAACCGTGCCGGCTGGTGCAAGGATTTCGCTATAAAGTCGTTGGAACAGCGCGGTCTCACCTATCGTGTCGCCTACACCAGCGATACCAATGGCGGCCTGCGGCTCGCCGTTACCTCCGGACTGGCGATTGCGCCGATCTCGCGCAGCAACATCCCGGCCGGCTGCCGCGAGCTTACAGCCGCCGACGGGTTCGGCGACATCGATTCCTCGAACGTAGTGCTGCGGCGCAATCCGAACGCTTCCGGCGAGGCCATCGACGGTATGGAAGAGGCGATCCGCGAGGCGTTCACCAACCGTTAAAACGTGCCGCTCAGTCCGGCGGTGGCGGCCACCACGGACCGCACGGCGATCTTCCGAATATTGGGGGCAGCCTTACTTCAGCTCCAGCAACCGCTCCAGATAGCTGCGCTCGATATCGGGGCTGAGCGCGTTGCCGAGCCGCTTGCGGATCGCTTCGAGGATCTGGCGGGCACGCTGCACGTCGATCTCGTCAGGCACTCTCACCGAACTTCCGTCATCGGGACCCTCGCTGGTGCGGGGCCGCCCGAGCGGGTCACGGTCGGCATTCTGCTGGCGCCCGCCCTGCCCGTTGCCGCCCTGGTCGCCTTGCATCGCCTGCAATTGCTTCATCATGTCTTTGGCGCCCCTGCGCAAGGCTTCCAACGCGCGGCCCTGGTGACCGACGGCCTGGTCGCCTTCGCCCTCGCCGAGCGCCTGTTCGGCATTGCCCATGGATTTGCCGGCCTCGCCAAACCCTTCGTTGGGGTCGAGGCCCATGCCTTCGAGGCTCTTCCTCAATTGATCGAGCTCGCTCTGCAGCTTGCCCTGGCCTTCCTGCAATTGCTTCAGCGCATCAGCAAATTCCTGCGGCGTCATCGGCTTCGGCCGGCCGAGCGGATCGCGGTCGTCACCCGGGCCTGGCTTGCCCTCTTCGTCCATCGGGCCTGGCTCACCGTTCTCGCCGAGCTGCTCGTCGCGGTTCTGTCCGCGCTGTTGCTGGCCGCGCTGCATCTGGTCCATGCGGAAAGTGTCGTTCATCATCTCCTGCTGGCGCCGCATGATTTCGCCCAGCTTGTCCATCTGCTGGCGCATCTCGCTGTCCTGCTGGCCGCCTTGCTGCTGGCGGCCTGCCTGCAGATTGTTCATCATGTCCTGCAGCTCCGACAGCAATTGCTGCGCCTGGTCGCGATTGCCGGATTTCGCCAGGTTCTCGATCTGGTCCATCATGCGGTCGATATCGCTCTGGCGCAGTTCCTGGCCGTTCTGCTGCATCTGTGGCGCATTCGGATTCTGCTGCGCCCGCGCCGCGAATTCCTGCAGGAACTGGTTCATCGCCTCGCGCAGTTCCTTCATCGCCTTCTCGATCTCTTGGTCGCTGGCGCCGTTCTTGATCGCATCCTGCAGCGCCTGCTGCGCCTGGCGCAGCCGCTTCTCGGCCGCCGACAGATTGCCTTCCTCGATGCCGAGCGCGATCTCCCAAAGGTACGCGACCTCGTCGCGCAACTGGTCGTCGCTGTCGGCCATCTTCAGCCGGGTGCGGGCGCTCATGATGGCGAGGTAGTGCGCCATGTTGTCGAACGTGTCTTCGGGCCTAAGCGTGATCGCATCCATCAGGTCGAGCACGCGGTCCTTGGCATAGGCGTCGAGCGCCAGTATGCGGCGCTGCTCGACCACAGCCCGCGCCAATGGATTGGAGAATGGCCGCTCCGGCATCACCAGCGTCTTGGTTTCGCTGGTCGCCGTGTGTCCGGCACCGTCGGTGGCGACAAGCGACAGCTTGACGTTGCCACCGGCCCAGGCATGGTCGGTCAGGTCCTTCGTCGTCTTGGCTGCATTGGCCTTGCCGCCGCGGCGCGGCAACGTCAGCGGCATTTCCGGCGGGCCATAGAGCGGATGCGCGTTGGGCGCCTGCGGATCGGCCAATGCGAAAACCGCCTTGGCGGAGGCCGCGCCATAGTCGTCGTCGATCTGGTAGTTGAGTTCGAAGGCGCCGTTGACGGCGCGCTTCGGCTCGCCGACAAAGCGGATCTGCGGCGGCTTGTCGGGAATTATGGCGAAGGCCCAGCGGCCGAGCTCGCCGTCGCCGGACTGCAGCGTCAGCATGCCGTCGGCCGTCAACTTGCCGCTGAACTGGCGCACGGTTGAAGGCGTTGCCGTATTTGCCTCCGGCTTGCTGGATTGCGGCCCTGTCGGATCGATGGCGCGGCTGTTGCCGCCGGTGTCGGCGTAGCTCAGCGTTTCCTCGCCCGAACCGCCGGTGACGCGCAGTGACACATCGCTGCCCTCCGGAACGGTGAAGGTCGGCGCCGCTTGATTGGCGTTGTTGGCAAGGACCGGGGCGTTGAGGAATACCGGCGGCCTGCCGGTATAGGCCGGCGGCGTCACCCAGGCATCAATGCGCGGCGGCACGACGTCACGCGCGGCACGGGCAACAAAACCGTCGCTCAGCCTGCCGCCCGACGGCCCGAAGGAGAAGGCAAAAGCAGTGACCAACAAAAGCGCGGCAACGGCGCGCAGCGCCCACGGGTCGCGTTCCGGCACGCGTGTGCGCGGCACGTCGCCGCCAAGCTCGCCCAGCCGGTCCGCCATGCGCCTCTGATGCTCGCGCCACAGGGCTTGCGAAAAAATGCTTTCCTTGCCGCTCGGGCGATCGGTCTGGACCTGCACCGGGCTGTGCAGCAATCGGTTGGCCGCCTCGATGCGGCGGTCGACCTCGGCACTGGATGGCGTGCGGAAGAAACGCAGCGGGTAGAGTGCGGCAAGCGCTGCGACACCGAATGCGGTGATGAGACCGATCCGAGCCAGATCGGGCAAGAATGGGAACAGGCCGAGCCACGAGATGCTGAGGAACAGGCTGGCGACGATGATCAGTGGCAGCAGCAATGGCCAGCCGCGTTCGACGATTATCGAGACCTGCGTCCCCAGCCGGCTCAAGGCAAGGCGCCTGGCCAGACTGCGATCGCTGGTGAAGATGGGTCGTTGCGTCATCGGCCCTTCCTGGGCCGGGCGGGATAGCCCGGGCCTCACGAGTCTATCGCATGGGCCCGAAAAGTCGATTTTCGGGAAGCACGATGCGAAGACCTAAAATCTTAGCGCGTACTTCGTGCGTCCAAGCGGATGCACATCGGTCTAAGGATACCAACAAACACGGCGAAGGCGAGGCGGTTCCCCAAAACGTGAACAATAATGCCCCGGATATTGTCAGAATTTCGCCGGATTGGCGTTTGCGCCGCAGACCAGTACGGCAACGCGCTCGCCTGCAGCCGGTGCGTAGCGGCCGGACAGGAGCGCCGCGAAGGCGGCCGCACCGCCCGGCTCGGAGATGATTCGCACGCGGTCCCACAGCGCCGCCTGGGCGGCGATAATGTCGTCGTCGCCGACCAGGATCGAGCGCTCGACGAACGCCTCGGCGATAGGAAACATCATTTCGCCGACACGCTTTGGCGCGAGCGAATCGGCGGCGATGCCCTCAGCCGGCGCGTCGACGGGTCGGCCCGCCGCGAAGGCGCGATGAAGCGTCGGCGCACCCTCAGGCTCGACCGCGATGATCCTGATGCGGCCGGAAAACCAGGCGGCGATGCCGCCGATCAGTCCGCCGCCGCCGACAGCGACCAGCAGGGTGTCGAGCTTCGGCAGGTCGGCCTCGATTTCGAGGCCGAGCGTGCCTTGCCCGACCAGCGTCTCCTCCTGGTTGAAGGCGTGGATCTGCAGCGCGCCGGATTTTTCGGCGAAGCTCTCGCTGGCGGCCAGTGCCTCCGCATAACGGGCGCCGCCGACGATCAGCTCGGCGCCGTAACCGCGGATGCGGTCCAGCTTGGCAGGCGGGCTCACTTCGGGAACAAAGATGGTCGCCTTGTGGCCGAGCCGCATGGCGGCATAGGCGACAGCGGCACCGTGGTTGCCGCCCGATGCGGCGACGACGCCGGCCGCAGGAACCGGCCGTTCGAGGAGATTGGTGAACGCACCACGCGCCTTGAACGAGCCGGAATGCTGCAAGCACTCAAGCTTCAGGTCGACAGGCAGAGGCGGGCGGCCGAAATCGGCCATGTCGACGCGCAGCACCGGCGTGTGGCGCACGAAGGGCCGGATGCGCGGCTCCATTGCAGCGATGCGCTCGCGGGTGATCGTGTGGCCGTGCAGCATGCTTCACTCCCCAAAGTTGACGTTCAGAGTTGACATTACTTAGTAACTTGGCAAAGTACCTAAATGCAAGAGGTCGATGTCTTCAAAGCGATCGCCAACGAGCGCAGGCTGCAGATCCTCGATTGGCTCAAGGACCCGCGCGCGCATTTTCCGCCGCAGGCGGACGGCGATCTGATCGAGGACGGGGTCTGCGCGCTGCTGATCGCGGAAAAGCTGGGGATCACCCAGGCGACGCTCAGCGAGCATATGCGCGTGCTCACCCAGGCAGGGCTTTTGCGTAGCAAGCGCATCAAGCAGTGGATATTCTATCGCCGGAACGAAGACAGGATCGCCGAAACCAGGGCGCTCATTCAGCACCGGCTGTAGCTGCAGAGTTCTACTTCAACCAGTCCGGCACCGAATCCAGCCCGATCAATTCGTCATAGGTCTGGCGCGGGCGTACAACGTGGAAGCGGTCGCCATCGACCAGCACTTCCGGGACCAGCGGCCTGGTGTTGTAGGTGCCGGCCTGGACGGCGCCATAGGCACCGGCGGTGGCGACAGCGATCAGGTCGCCGGATTTCAGCCGGGGCAGGTCACGGTCTAGCCCGAGATAGTCGCCAGTCTCGCAAACCGGGCCGACGACGTCGACCTTCATGCGTGGTGATGCGGCCGGCTGCTGCGCCACCGGCCTGATGTCGTGGAAAGCGTCGTAAAGCGTCGGCCGGATCAGATCGTTCATCGCCGCGTCGACGACGAGGAAGTTCTTGGCGTCGCCCTTCTTCACGAAGATCACCTCCGCGACCAGGATGCCGGCATTGCCGACGATCAGCCGGCCTGGCTCGAACATCACTTTCAGCCCGAGCTCGGCGACATGCTTTCTGACGATCCGGGCATAGGCATCGGGCAAAGGCGGCGGGTTGTTGTCGACGCGGTAGGGAATGCCAAGGCCGCCGCCGACATCGATATGCTCGATGGCATGACCGTCGGAGCGCAAGGCGCCGACCAGCTCCACCAGCAGCGCGAAGGCGTCGTCAAAGGGCTGCAATTCGGTGATCTGGCTGCCGATATGGGTGTCTATGCCGGTGACCTTGATGCCCGGCAGCTCAGCCGCGCGGGCATAAACCTTTCGTGCCTGCTGCCAGGGAATGCCGAACTTGTTCTCGGCCTTCCCAGTCGAAATCTTCTTGTGCGTCCTGGCGTCGACATCCGGATTGATGCGCAGCGAGATCGGCGCGATCTTGCCCAGCGCGGTGGCGCGGGCCGACAGCAGCTCCAGCTCCGGTTCGGATTCGACGTTGAAACAGAGAATGCCGGCCGAGAGCGCAAAATCCATTTCGCGCGCGGTCTTGCCGACGCCCGAAAACAGGATCTTGCTTGCCGGGATGCCGGCCGCCAAAGCGCGGCGCAATTCGCCCTCCGAGACCACGTCGGCGCCGGCGCCGAGCCTTGCCAGCACCTTCAGCACGGCTTGGTTGGAATTCGCTTTCATGGCATAGCAGACGAGAGCGTCGAGCCCGGCAAAGGCCTCTGTGAAGACGCGAAAATGCCTGGTCAGCGTCGCCGTCGAATAACAGTAGAACGGCGTGCCGACGCTGGCGGCGATGTCTGATATCGCCACGTCCTCGGCATGCAGCGCGCCGTCGCGGTAGTCGAAATGGTTCACGAGATTGGTCCGAAAATCAGAGCAGCGGGTCGAGGATGAATTTCTTGTCCTCGACAGGTTTTTCCGGCTCCGGCGGCAGAGGTTGCTTGGCCTTCTCAGCGTCCTTGCGGGCCTGCACGGCTGCCGCGTACGGCGTATCGAGCGCAGCCTTCCTGCCGCAAGCCGCAACGGTCGCCATTGCCGCCAGCAGCGTCAGCGTCACCAAAATCCTGCTTCCGGTCATCGTGCCATCCGTCCGAAACTGTTGCCCGCAGCCGCTTCTAGCCGAGTTTTGCGGCCATTGCACCCCGCGTCTTACGCCTTGGCGAGCCCCTTTTTCCAGTAGCGGATCTGCTTGCGCACCTCGGCCGGCGCGGTGCCGCCGAAGCTCGTGCGGCTCTTTACAGAATTCTGCACGGCGAGAACCGAAAACACGTCGGCGCTGATACCGGGGTGAATGGACTGCAGATCCTCCAGCGAAAGCCTGTCGAGCCCGATCTTCCTGTCCTCGGCCAGCGCCACCGCCCGACCAGTGATATGGTGCGCCTCGCGGAACGGCAGGCCGAGCGTGCGCACCAGCCAGTCGGCGAGGTCGGTCGCAGTCGAATAGCCGGCGCCGGCCGCCTTCTTCATCGCGGCAGTGTTCACCGTCATGTCGCGCACCATGCCGGTCATTGCCGCCAGCATCAAGTCGAGCGTCTCTGCCGCGTCGAAGACGGATTCCTTATCTTCCTGCATGTCCTTGCCATAGGTCAGCGGCATGCCCTTCATTACCGTCAGCAACCCGACCAGATGGCCGGTGACGCGGCCGGTCTTGCCGCGCACCAGTTCGGCAGCGTCGGGGTTCTTCTTCTGCGGCATGATCGACGAACCCGTCGAGAAACTATCCGACAGCCTGACGAAGCCGAATTGCGGCGTCGACCAGATGATGATCTCTTCGGCCAGCCGCGACAGATGCGTCGCGCAGATCGCTGCTACGCCCAGGAACTCGAGCGCGAAATCGCGGTCCGAAACACTGTCGAGCGAATTGCGCATCGGCTCGCGGAAGCCAAGCGCCTTCGCCGTCTGGTGCCTGTCGATGGGAAAGCTGGTGCCGGCAAGGGCGGCAGCGCCGAGCGGGCTTTCATCCATCCGCTCGATCGCGTCGCGGACGCGAGACAAGTCGCGCGCAAACATCTCGACATAGGCCATGCAGTGATGGCCGAAGGTCACCGGCTGCGCCGCCTGCATGTGGGTGAAGCCAGGCATGACCGTTGCCGCATGCTCCTCGGCCCGGTCCAGGAACGCCGTAATCAGGCCCTTCAGCGCCTCGGCGACGCGAAAGCACTCGTCCTTGACCCACAGCCTGAGGTCGACCGCCACCTGGTCGTTGCGCGAGCGGGCGGTGTGCAGGCGGCCGGCGGCGGGGCCGATCAAATCGGCGAGGCGGGCCTCGACATTCATGTGGATGTCTTCCAGCCTGGTCGAGAACTCGAATGTGCCGGCCTCGATCTCTGCCAGGATCGTGTTCAGCCCGTGAGCGATTTTCTCTTGATCGGCCGCCGAAACAATGCCCGTTTGCGCCAGCATCTGGCTATGGGCGATCGAGCCGCGAATATCTTGCGCATAGAGTTTGCGGTCGAACGAGATCGACGCGTTGATCGCTTCCATGATTGCCGCCGGACCCGAGGCAAAACGTCCGCCCCACATCTGGTTGCTGGCCTTCTTGTCGTTCATCGCTATAACCCGTGCTCCGGAGCAGTTTTTCAAAAATGGCAGACGGCAATAGATTTTTCCCGGCTTTGCGTCTCATCCTCGCCGCTTTGGTTGCGGGCGTGCTGGCCGGCGCGGTCGCGGTATATGTCAGGGAAAGCAGTTCTGGCAACAAGGCGCCCGCGCAAGTGGCCGCCGGCGGCGGCAAGGACGACGTAGCCTGCGCCGCCAAGACCGACCGTGCCAAGAAGATCGCCGCCGCTGCTACCGGCCAGGTTGCCGCGCTTTTGCCGGCGGATCCGCCGCAATCGCTGAAAAGCCTTGCCTTCAACGGCCCCTACGGCAAGCCGACGACGATCGCCGATCATGCCGGCAAGACGGTGCTGCTCAATCTGTGGGCGACATGGTGCGCACCTTGCCGCGCCGAAATGCCGGCGCTCGATGCGCTGCAGAAGGAGATGGGCAGCGATGCGTTTCAGGTTGTTGCCGTCAACGTCGATGCCGGTGACGATGCCAAGCCGAAGAAGTTCCTGGAGGACACCGGCGTCAAGTCGCTCGGCTACTATCGCGATGCCACCATGGCGCTGTTCAACGACGTCAAGACGCGCGGCCTGGCGCTCGGTCTGCCCGTCACCATGCTGATCGACGGGCAAGGCTGCCTGATCGCCCATATGAACGGCCCAGCCGAATGGTCGGGGCCGGATGCCAAGCGTCTGGTCGAGGCGGCGCTCCAGCCAGGATAGGATCAGACCGTGCGCAGGCGCGGCTTGAGCACGGCAATGCTTGCGCCGCGTCGGCTGGCGGTGCGGATTGCCGGAGCGGCCACGCCCGTCAGTTCGCCGAATGGCTCGATCGGAGCCGGTTTGCCGAGGTAATAGCCTTGCCCGATCTCGCAAGCCTCGGCGTCCAGGAACTGCAATTCACCCGGCGTCTCGATGCCCTCCGCAAGGACCGGTAGGCCGAGACCGCGTCCAAGCCCCAGCACGGCGCGAACGATCGCCGCGAACTGGGCGTTCCTGTCGACCGATTTGATGAACGACCCGTCGATCTTGATCTTGTCGAAGGGAAAGGCGCTGAGGTTGGACAGCGAAGAATAGCCAGTGCCAAAATCGTCCATCGCCACATGCACGCCAAGCGCCTTGACCTGCCTCAAGGTTGCCAGCGCGCGCGGCATGTCCTTCACCAGGGCCGTTTCGGTGATCTCCAGTTCGAGCCTGCCGGGTGCCAGGCCGGATCTCGACAGTGCGTCGTGCACCTTGCGGCTGAAGTTCGGATTGTGAAGCTGCACGGCGGAGACGTTGACGGCGACCATCAGCGGGTTTGTCCAGCGAACAGCATCGTTACAAGCCGTCGTCAGCACCCAGTCGCCGATCTGCGCGATTGCGCCACTGTCCTCGGCCACGGGGATGAAAACGGCCGGAGAAATGTCACCCCTCTCAGGGTGCTGCCAACGGACCAGGGCTTCGAAGCCGATCATCCTGCCGCCGCGGATCTCCTTCTGCGGCTGATAGACGAGGTGGAACTCCTTGCGGGCGATCGCCTGGCGCAATTCATGCTCCATCACGCGCTTGTCGCGGGCCGCGGTGCCCATGGCTATCTCGAAAAACCGGTAGGTGTCCCTGCCTTCGGTTTTGGCGCGATGGAGTGCCGTGTCGGCATGGCTGATCAGGCCGGCCTGGTCTTCGGCATCCAGGGGAAAGAAGGCGATGCCGATGCTGGCCGAGACGAGGCCGGAGCCGACCGAAACCCTGTTTTCCTCCCGGATCACCGCCAGCAAGTCCTCGGCTATCCGACCTGCGGCCAGGGGGTCGGGGAGGTTCGGAGCTATGATGGCAAATTCGTCGCCGCCGAGACGCGCGAGCAACTGGCCTTGGCGCGGGATGCCGGCAATGCAGTGCGCCAGCTTCTGCAGCATGGCGTCGCCGGCACCGTGGCCGTAGAGGTCGTTGACCTGCTTGAACCGGTCGAGGTCGAGCAGCAGGAGCGCCAGATATCCATCCTTGCCGCCACGATCCATCGAGGCGAATTCTGCTTCCAGCCGGGAAGAGAAGCTCCGCCGGTTGGCAAGCCCGGTAAGTGGATCGAAATACGCGAGGCGGAGGATCTCTTCTTCCGCCTTCTTGCGCTCACGGATGTCGCGAACGGCAAGCACCGTATGAGGCCTGCCGCAGTAGGTGATCTTCCTGGTGATCAGCTCGACAGGAATTCTCGCGCCGTCGCTGCCCCTTAATTTCGCTTCCTGCGCCTGTTCGCCGAAGCCGGACATATCGGCTGCGCTCTGTCCGTCGAAAAGCTCACCGAGTTGCATCGTGTTGAGGGTGGCTGTCGCTGTTCCGGTCAGCTTCGCCATACTGTCATTGGCGCTGACGATGCGGGTGCCATCGCAAACGATCAGACCTTCCACCGCGGCATTGGCGAGATCGTGCATGCGATCGGCCTCGAGCTTCTGGCGGCGAAAGCGCAGGTCGATCCACAGCGCGGCACCCGATAGCACAAGGATTACCAGGCTGGCGACCGCCGCGGCAAAGGCCTGGGAAATGGGCTCGATGGAATGTTCGGATATTTCAATCGAGGAATCCGGAATGATCGACACAGCGGCCATCGCGATGAAATGCAAGCTGCAAATCGCCAGCGTCAAAAGCGCGGCGCCGCCGAGAGTGGCGAGCGCTGACGGGCGGCGCAAGACGACAAGGAGCGCCAGTGCCGCAAGGGTCACGCCGGCCAGAAGCGATATCGCGACAAGGAGTAGGTTCCATACGACCCGGCCTTCGACCTCGAAAGCCGCCATGCCGATGTAGTGCATCGTCGCGATGGCGCCACCGAGAATGGCGCCGCCGACGAGGAAATGGTCGACGCCGCGGCGCAAAGTGGCGACCCACATCCCAAGCGCGGTCAGGATGACGGCGGCGGCAAGCGAAAAGGCGGATAATCCCGGATTGTATGCGTTCGGTATTCCCGGCGTAAACGCGGTCATGGCGATGAAATGCGTCGCCCATATGCCGAACCCGGTCGAGGCCGCGGCGATCATCAGCCAGGCAAGCCGGTTTCGTTCGGTCGATCGGCCGACATGTTTAAGGAGATTAACCGCTGAGAAGCAAGAAATTCCACAGACGAGTGCGGCGAGCGCAACCAGTCTCAGGTCGTGCTGATTTACGATACAATTATAGACCGTCAGCATCCTGGTTCACTCGGTCTGCCAAAACTAACAGGGGAGGTGTGACTGATTAGCAGTTGGAGATTTTAACGAATGGTTAACCCGTGGGCGGTGAGGCCGACCTTTTCGGGGGAAAAACGGCGCCGCTGCGCCGAAAAAGCGGTGATGTGGTTTCTGGTGCCCCGCTTTCGGTAGCGAGTGCACTTTAGGAAGAAATGATGTTCATTGATCCGCAACAAAACCGTTGTCCGATTGTCATCAGCGCCACATATTGGCTTTGCGGAAGTGCCCCTTTCGCCAATGATAAACGGGAGATGAAACATGAAGTTCTTCGGCTTCGCGGCCGGTATCGCCGCCACCTTGACCCTGCTTTCCACCACCTCCGCCTTCGCCGTCACGCAGATCAGCTGGTGGCACGCCATGACCGGCGCCAATGCCGAGGTCGTCGCCAAGATCTCCAAGGATTTCAACGCCAGCCAGAGCGACTATGAGCTCGTTCCGGTGTTCAAGGGCACCTATCCGGAGACGCTGAATGCCGGCATCGCCGCTTTCCGCGCCGGCCAGGCGCCCGATATCCTCCAGGTGTTCGATGTCGGCACCGGCGTGATGATGGCGGCCGAGGGTGCGATCAAGCCGGTGGCCGATGTGATGACCGGCGCCGGGATGACCTTCGACAAGAGCCAGTATCTGCCCGGCATCGTCGGCTATTATTCGAAGCCGGACGGCACCATGCTGTCGTTCCCCTACAACTCTTCCTCACCGATCCTCTACTACAACAAGGACATCTTCCAGAAGGCAGGCCTCGACGCGAACAATCCGCCCAAGACTTGGAACGAGGTGTGGGAAGCTGCCAAGAAGATCAAGACGAGCGGCGCCGCATCTTGCGGCTATACCTCGACCTGGCTGACCTGGATCCATCTGGAGAATTTCGCGGCGTGGAACGACGTGCCTTGGGCCACTCAGCAGAATGGCCTGGCTGGCGGTGATGTCGAACTCAAGATCAATGCGCCGATTTTCGTCAACCACTTCAAGGCGCTCGCTGACCTGGCCAAGGACGGCACGTTCAAATATGGCGGGCGCACCTCCGAAGCCAAGCAGATATTCCTCGCCGGCGAATGCGGCATCTTCACCGAATCGTCGGGCGGCCTCGGCGATATCGTCAAGTCCGGCATGAACTATGGCATCGGCCAGCTTCCCTACGACAGCGACGCCAAGGGTGCCCCGCAGAACACGACGCCGGGCGGTGCCAGCCTGTGGGTGTTCGGCAACAAGTCGGACGAGGAATACAAGGGCGTTGCCGCCTTCTTTGCCTATCTGTCCAAGACCGATGTGCAGGAATATCTGCACCAGAAGTCGGGATACCTGCCTGTGACGCTCGCCGCATACGAGGCGACCAAGAAATCAGGCTTCTATGACAAGAACCCCGGCCGCGAGACACCCATCCTGCAGATGACCGGAAAGTCGCCGACCGACAACTCGAAGGGCGTGCGCCTGCCGAATCTGCCGCAGGTGCGCGATATCCAGAACGAGGAGCTGGAGAAGATGCTGGCCGGCCAGCAAACCGCCCAGCAAGCACTCGACAATGCGGTGGTGCGCGGCAACGCCGCGATCAAGGAAGCCCTGGACAACTAACGAGATCATCTCGGTTAGTCGGTTGGAATATCGCCCACGCGAGCGCGCGTGGGCGATGCCTGGATAGCGAGGGAAATCAGCCTGTCTCCACGCATCGTCTTTCCCAACAAGATCCTGCCCTACCTGCTGGTGGCGCCACAACTCGCCATCACCCTGGTTTTCTTCTACTGGCCGGCCGGTCAGGCGCTTTACCAGTCGATGCTCAGGCAAGACCCGTTCGGGCTGAAGAGCAGGTTCGTCTGGTTTGCCAATTTCCGGAAGGTGCTAGCCGATCCGGCCTATCTCAACTCGATCAAGGTCACGGTGGTGTTCTCGCTTGCGACCGCGATCGTTGCCATGGTTGTGGCCCTGCTGCTCGCGGTCATGGCCGAGAAGGCCGTGCGTGGCAAAGGTCTCTACCGCACACTGTTGATATGGCCTTACGCCGTGGCGCCGGCGATTGCCGGCATGCTTTGGCTTTTCCTGTTCAATCCCTCGATCGGCTCGTTGGCCTATTTGCTGAGAAGCCTCGGCATCGCATGGGACCCACTGCTCAACGGCAACCACGCCATGATCCTGCTGGTGTCGGCTGCTGCCTGGAAGCAGATCAGCTACAACTTCCTGTTCTTCGTCGCCGGCCTGCAGGCGGTGCCGAAAACGCTGATCGAAGCGGCGGCCATGGACGGCGCCGGCGAAACCAAGCGCTTCTGGACCATCGTCTTCCCGCTGCTTGCGCCGACAACCTTTTTCCTGCTGGTCGTCAACACCGTCTATGCCCTGTTCGACACGTTCGGCATCGTTCATGCCGTCACCGGCGGCGGGCCGGGCAAGACGACCGAGACGCTGGTCTACAAGGTCTACAATGACGGCTTCGTCAATCTGATCCTGGGCGACTCGGCGGCGCAGTCGGTCATCCTGATGGCCATCGTCATCGCGCTCACAGCGATCCAGTTCCGCTATGTGGAACGCAAAGTCCATTACGGCTGAGGGCAGCGATGATCGGCCAGTCCCCGCTCCGCACCTTCATCGCCCATGCCGTGCTCATCCTTGGCATATTGATCGTGGCTTTTCCGATCTACTACACCTTCGTGGCCTCGACACACACGCTGCAAACGATCCTCAGGCCGCCCCTGCCGCTCTTGCCCGGCGGCCAGCTATTGAACAATTACAGCGAGGCGTTGTTCGGCGGCATTGGTCGTATCGGCGGGGTCAGCGTCGGCAGGCTGCTCCTCAACACCACGATCATGGCGCTCGGCGTCGCGGTCGGAAAGATCTTCATCTCGATCCTGTCGGCCTACGCGATCGTGTTCTTCCGCTTTCCGCTGCGCATGACCTTCTTCTGGCTGATCTTCATCACCTTGATGCTTCCAGTCGAGGTGCGCATCCTGCCGACCTACAAGGTGATGGTCGATCTCGGCATGATCGACACCTATGCCGGCCTGATCGTTCCGCTGATCGCCTCGGCCACCGCAACGCTGCTGTTTCGCCAGTTCTTCATGACCATACCGGGCGAATTGGTCGAGGCGGCGCGTGTCGACGGTGCCGGGCCATGGCGCTTCTTTTTCGATATTCTGGTGCCGCTGTCGCGGACAAACATCGCCGCGCTGTTCGTGATCCTCTTCATCTATGGCTGGACGCAGTATCTTTGGCCGCTGCTCGTCACCAACAGCAACGACATGAACACCATCGTCATCGCGCTGAGAAAGATGGTTTCCTTCGCCGATGCCGACACCCAATGGCACCTGGTGATGGTCACGGCAATGCTGGCCATCGTGCCGCCGATCCTGGTTGTCGTGCTGATGCAACGCTGGTTCGTGCGCGGTCTGGTCGAATCCGAAAAGTGAGAAGCCGATGGCGACCGTCGATCTGAAGGATGTTAGGAAAATCTATCCCAGCGGCGTCGAGGCCGTGAAGGGCGTTTCCATCGCCATTCCCGACAAGGAGCTTTGCGTGCTGGTCGGCCCCTCCGGCTGCGGCAAGTCTACGCTGCTGAGGATGATCGCCGGGCTCGAGACGATTTCGGCCGGTACAGTCGCCATCGACGGCAAGGTGGTCAACGCCATTGGCCCGACCGAACGCGACATCGCCATGGTATTCCAGAACTACGCGCTCTACCCGCACATGAAGGTCTATGACAACATGGCCTATGGACTGCGCAACCGCGGCACGCCGAAGGACGAGATCGACAGCAGGGTACGCTCGACTGCCAAGGTACTGGAGCTTTCGGCGCTGCTTGACCGGCGCCCGCGCGAGCTTTCCGGCGGTCAACGCCAGCGTGTCGCCATGGGTCGCGCCATCGTGCGCAACCCGAAGGTCTTCCTGTTCGACGAACCACTGTCCAACCTCGATGCGAAATTGCGCGGGCAGATGCGCATCGAGATCAAGAATCTGCAGCGCTCGCTTGGCGTCACCTCGGTTTATGTCACGCACGACCAGCTTGAGGCGATGACGCTGGCCGACATTCTCGTCGTCATGAACGCTGGACTGGTCGAGCAGACCGGCGCGCCGCTTGATGTGTACGAGAAACCGGCCTCGACCTTCGTCGCTTCGTTCATAGGCGCACCGCCGATGAATCTGCTGGCGCTCACAGGGGCCTCCCCAAGCTCGGTATTGGCGGACGGTACGGTGATTGGCTTGGCGCCTCGACTGGGCAAGGCGGTGACACTCGGCTTTCGTCCGGAGGACGCCGATATCACCTTCGCGGCAGAGGCGCCGGCCGGCGCGCTCGCGCTGCCGGCGACAGTGGAAGCGGTCGAACCGGTCGGTGCCGAAAGCTTTCTCCATTGCGTGGCAGCCGGCAGCCGCATTGTGGTGCGCGTCTCAGGCCGCGCCAGCGCCAAGCCAGGCGACCAATTGCGCGTCGTGGCCAGGTCCGAAAAGCTGCATTGGTTCGATCAGGCCGGCAAACGAGTCGATTGAGACTGGTCTTTCATGTGCCGAGTGGTGCTATGCGTGCGCAAAATCGTTCAGGCAAACACATGCGCCTTGCCCGACACGGTCAGCCGGACGATCTCGCCGATCGCCGGCGCGTCCATGCCCGGCTTGCGCAGGATCAACGGCGTGTTGCCGATGGCGGCTGCGTCGGGCGGATCGGGGCTGTTCAACAGACGCACCGCGATGGTGCACATCGAGCCGGCGAACTCCGATTCCGTCACCTCGCCGAACAGCATGTCCGGCGTGCCGGACATGCCTTCACGCGATGTGCGTTTCAGCAACACCTGCTCCGGCCGCAGCATGATGCGGGCAACGTCGCGCCGCTCCGAGCTGTCGACGGCGATGCGGCCGAGCGGCGAGATGGCGAAGCCATCGGCGATTCTTGCTGGCAGGACGATGGCGTCGCCAAGGAACTCGGCGACCATCCTGTCCTTAGGCTTGAAATAGAGCTCGCGCGGCGTGCCGACCTGCGAGAAGTTGCCGTCGCGCATCACCGCGACCTGGCTGGCGAATGACAGCGCCTCGGCCTGGTCGTGGGTGACCAGGATGGTGGTGATGCCGGCGGTTTCAAGGAGCTCGGCCACGGCCTTGCGCATCGAGGCGCGCAGGCCGGTGTCGAGCGCCGAGAACGGCTCGTCGAGCAGCATCAGCCGCGGCTTCATGGCCATGGCGCGGGCGAGCGCGACGCGCTGCTGCTGGCCACCGGAGAGTTCGTGCGGGCGGCGCTTCAGGATCCCTTTGTCCAGCCCGACGACATAGGCGAGCTCGGCGATGCGCTCACTGCGCTTTTCCTCGTGACGCCCCATGCCGAAGCCGATATTGGCGGCGATGCTCAGATGCGGGAATAGAGCGCCGTCCTGCGCCACCAGCCCGATGCCGCGGCGATGCGCCGGCACGGCCGTTTCGCCATCGGCCAGCACCTCGCCATCGAGCACGATGCGGCCCTGGTCCGGCGCCTCGAAGCCGGCGATCAGCCGCAGCAAGGTGGTCTTGCCGCAGCCGGACGGCCCGACGATTGCCGTACGGCTGCCGCTGGCCAGGCTGAGGTCGACGCCGGCAAGTGCTGCGACGGGCCCGTAGTGCTTGTGGATGCCGCTCAGCTCGAGAAAGCTCATCGCCCGGCCATCCGCTTCGACTGGACGTAGAGCAGCCAGGTCAAAGGCAGCGACATCGCCACCATGATCAGGGCATAAGGCGCCGCCGACGCATAGTCGATCTCGCCGCTATAGGACCAGAACGCCATGGCCAGCGTGCGGGTGCCGTTGGGCGCCAGCATCTGGGTTGCGGTCAACTCGTTCATGATGCCCAGCGCGACCAATGCCATGCCGGCCGCGGCACCCGGCGCCGACAGGCGGATGGTCGTCGACCACAGCGCCTTGAGCGGCGACCGGCCGAGGCTGGAGGCGGCGCGTTCGAGCTCGACCGGCGCCTGTGCAATTGACGCCCTGAGGCTAATCAGGGCGCGCGGCAGGAACATCAGCGCATAGGCGACCAGGATGGTGAACAGGGTCTGGTAGAGCGGCATGGCGATACGCACGGCGATGGTGACCAGCGCCAGGGCGATGACAACGCCGGGCAACGCGCCGACGATATAGTTGCAGCCCTCCAGGACGCGTTGCAGCCGCCCCGGCGCGCGGATCGAAATCCACGCCATCGGCATTGCCGCGACGGTGGCGAGCAGCGCGCCGGCAATCGCCAGGAACAGTGTCTGACCAAGCGCCAGGCCGATCTCGTCGAGCCGCCAGACATCGGCGCCGCCGGCCATGAGCCAGCGACCGATAGTGACGAACGGCACCCCGAGCGCCAGCAGCGTGGTAACAGCGGGCAGCAGCAGGCAAGGAATGGTGGCGCGCCCAAGGCTCGTGCGCTGCTGGTGGCGCGCAGCACCCGAGCCGACGCGGGCATAGCGCTCCTCGCCGCGCACCAGCACCTCCAGCCCGAGCAGCACGAAGCAGCAGGTCACCAGCACGCCGGCCAGCATGTTGGCGGCGGGACCGTTGAAGGTCGACTGAAACTGGTCGACGATCGCGGTGGTGAAGGTGTCGAAGCGGATGAAGACATAGAGCCCGTATTCGGCCAGGAGATGCAGGCCGACCAGCAGGGAGCCGCCGCAAATGGCGAGCCGGAGCTGCGGCAGCACGACACGCCTGAACACGCGCCAGGGGCCAAGCCCGAGCGCTGCCGCTGCATCCTCGAGAGCCGGATCGAGTCGGCGCAAGGCTGCCGCCACCGGCAGATAGAGGAAGGGGAAATAGGCGATGACGGACACAAGCACGCCGGCCCACAGGCCGTGCAGTCTGGGCACCATGGTGATCCAGGCGTAACTGTGGACGAAGGCGGGAATGGCGAGCGGCGCCACCGACAGCCAGGCCCATAAGCGGGCACCCGGCAGATCGCTGCGCTCGGTCAGCCAGGCCAGCGCCACCGACAGCACGATCGAGATCGGTACCGCCAGCACCACCAGCAGGCTGGTGTTGACTAGAAGCTCGCCGACGCGCGGCCTGAACACTAGCGCCGCCACGGCTTCCCAGCCGGTCTGTATCGCCACCCAGACGATGAAGGCAAGCGGCAGCAGCGCAAACAGCGAGACAAAGACGGCAGCCAACGCAATCCATGAGACCGACCAACGACGTGCCCGCACGGCTGTGGTGTCGGCCGGCAAGCCTGAAGGTTCGAGATCGATCGCCGACTGCATCAGATCAGACGTTGTGCCGTTTCCGCCCGGAGGCGGAAACGATCGTCGGCCAATGCGGCGAGCAGCTTGCGGTCATGGACAGATGCCATCTTGAAAGCAGAGCGCTCCCGCGGAAAGCGAATTCCCACAGGAGCGCAGTCGGTTGCCCTTTTAGGACGAACGCCGGCTAAAGCAAGCCGGCCGCCGTCATCAGGTCGGTCACCTTTTTCGAGTTCAGCGCCGTCGCGTCGACTTTCGGCGCCTGCAGATCGGCCAGCGGCACCAGCTTCGGATTGGACTCGGCGCCCTTGCCGACTGCGTATTCGAACGAATCGCCTGTTTTCAGCACGTCCTGGCCGCCCTTGCCGGTGACCCATTTCAGGAAAGCCTGCGCTTCCTTCGGGTGCTTGCTCGAGGCCAGCACGCCACCCCCGGAAACCGAGACGAAAGCGCCGGGGTCCTGGTGCTTGAAATAGTGCAACTCGACATTCGTGCTGTTCTCGCCGGTCTTGGCCTGATCGCCGTAGTAGTAGTAGTGATAGATCACGCCGCCTTCGACCTCGCCGGCATTGACCGCCTTCATCACCGTGCTGTTGCCCTTATAGGCGGTAAAATTCTCCTTCATCGCCTTCAGCCATTCGGCCGTCGCTGCCTCACCCTTGAGCTGCAAAAGCGCGCTGACGATCGCCTGGAAATCGGCGCCGGAGGGCGAAGCGGCCCAACGGCCCTTCCAGCTCGGATCGGCGAGATCGAGCAGCGATTTGGGCAGCTGGTCGGCGGTCAGCTTGGTCTTGTTGTAGGCAAAGACGGTGCTGCGCGCGGCGACGCCGACCCATTTGCCGCTCGCCGGCTGGTACTCCTGCGGAACCTGGGCCAGCGTCTCGGCGTCGACCGGTGCGAACAGGCCGGCCGCCTCGACTAATGCCATGGCCGGCGAATTCTCTGTCAGGAATACATCGGCGGGCGAAGCGGTGCCTTCCGCAACGATCTGATTGGAGAAATCGCTGTCGCCGCCATTGCGGACGGTAACCTTGATGCCGGTTTCCTTGGTGAATCCCTCGGCCCAGGCCTTGGTCAGGTTTTCGTGCTGGGCGTTGTAGACGACGATGCCCTCGTCCTCTGCTATTGCCGGGCCGGCGATCAGGCTGATTGCAAGTGCTGTCGCACCGGCAAGGGCGGAAAGAGCATATTTCATGGCATCGTCCTCGATTTCGATTGTCTTTGGCTTGGCACGCTGCACCTATCAATACATGACTAGCGCAGTCAACATTGCTGGCCCGCTCAATCGCTCAAAAGGAGCAAACTTTCGTGATGCTCAGCTAATTTGCCTTGGACATTATTTCGCCGGCCCCGTAACAAATCAGCGCCGAGACGCGAATATCGGGAGTGAACTCTTGTGAGCGGCAAGGACGAAGCCGAGCTTTCACGGCTGCTGCGGGCCGCGATCGCCGGAGACGAAAGGGCCTATGCCGACTTTCTGCACCGGATCGCCGCGCTCGTTCGTGGCTTTGCCCGGCGCAAGATTGTGCAGGGCGGGGTGGATCCCGAGGATGTCGTGCAGGAAACCTTGCTGGCCATTCATGTGAAACGACACACCTGGCGCCGTGATGCGCCGGTGCTGCCTTGGGTCTATGCAATAGCCCGCTTCAAGCTGATCGATGCGTTCCGGCGGCGCGGCCGGCGGATCGAGGTCGAGATCGACGAAATCGCCGAGACCTTTGCCGAGCCGGAATCGGAGACGGTGAGCGAGCGCGACGTCAACCGGGCGCTCGACAGCCTGTCGCCGGCACAGCGTTCCGTCGTCTCGGCCGTATCGGTCGAAGGCCGGTCAATCGGTGAGACCGCGGCCAAATTCGGCATCAGCGAGACGGCTGTGCGGGTGTCACTGCACCGCGGGCTTGCCGCCATTGCCAAACGGTTCAGGGCGGGGCGGGAATAACATGAGGACCGAAGATCTCGTCAAGGCGCTCGACGCCGATGCCCGCAGCAAGGCGCTGCCGCTGGGCGCCGCCTGGTGGCTTGCCGCCGGCGCGGCCATCGTGATCGCGGCCGCGGTTTTCTGGCTGACGATCGGCCCGCGCCCCGACATTGCGATCGCCATGCACACGATGCGGTTCCTGTCCAAATTCGTCTTCACGATCGCTCTTGCCGCCAGCGCCTTTGTCCTGGTGCGTGCGCTGTCGACGCCCGGTGCATCGACCGGCCGGGCGGCAAGCTGGATGATCGCCGCGCCGCTGCTGGTGATTGTGGCCGTGATTCTCGAACTCCTCGTCGTGCCTGCGTCCGACTGGGGCACACGCCTGGTCGGGACGAACATGGTCATCTGCCTGACCTTCATTCCGTTGATCGGCATCGGCCCGCTTGCCGTCTTTCTCGCGGTGCTGCGTCATGGCGCGCCGACACGGCCGGTGCTTGCCGGTGCGGCGGCGGGCCTGCTTGCCGGCGGGCTGTCGGCGACCTTCTATGCGGCGCATTGCTTCGACGATTCGCCGCTTTTCGTCGGCACCTGGTACACGATCGCGATCGCCATCCTTGGCGTGTTGGGGGCGCTCGGCGGACGGCTTTTCGTGCGCTGGTAGCGGTAGCGATCAGCGTGTCGGAACGGGATGCTCGCCGCGATAGTCGTAGAAGCCGCGCCCGGTCTTGCGGCCGAGCCAACCGGCCTCGACATATTTGACCAGCAGCGGGCAAGGGCGGTATTTTGAATCCGACAGGCCGTCATGCAGCACCTGCATGATCGACAGGCAGGTATCCAGCCCGATGAAATCGGCAAGCTGCAGCGGCCCCATCGGATGGTTGGCGCCGAGCTTCATGGCGGTATCAATGGCATCGACCGAGCCGACACCTTCATAGAGCGTGTAGATCGCTTCGTTGATCATCGGCAGCAGGATGCGGTTGACGATGAACGCCGGGAAATCCTCCGAGACGGTGATCGTCTTATCGAGCTGCTTCACATAGGTTTTTGCCGCCTCGAAAGTCTGGTCCTCGGTGGCGATGCCGCGCACCAGTTCGACCAGCTTCATCACCGGAACCGGATTCATGAAATGCATGCCGATGAAGCGTTCAGGGCGGTCGGTCTGCGAAGCCAGCCGCGTGATTGAGATCGATGACGTGTTCGTCGCCAGGATAGCCTCGGGGTTGAGCTGCGGGCAGAGCTGGGCATAGATCTTGCGCTTGACCGTCTCGTCCTCTGTCGCAGCTTCGATCACCAGGTCGGCGCCCGCAAGGTCGGCCATGGCCGGTGCCGCCGAAATGCGCGCCATCGCCTCATTGCGCAGCTTTTCCTCGAGTTTGCCGGAGCCGACCTGACGGGCCATGTTGCCGCTGACGGTAGCGATGCCCTTTTCGATGCGGTCGGGCGAAATATCGTAAACCAGCACCTTATAGCCCGCCAACGCCGACACGTGGGCGATGCCGCCACCCATCTGGCCCGCGCCGATGATGCCGATCGTCTCGATCTTACTCATTACCCGATCCCATCGAGGCCTTTGCGGCCCGTTTTTTGTGCAGTGCAAACTAAAAGGGCGGGGCGACTTCGTCTACCCCACCCCTCAGAATTTAATACGCTTTGGCAGAAGGCGTCAAAGCGCCTTTTGCAGTTCCGGCAGAATGACGAAGAGGTCACCGACAAGGCCGTAGTCGGCGACCTGGAAGATCGGCGCTTCCTCGTCCTTGTTGATGGCAACGATCACCTTCGAATCCTTCATGCCGGCAAGGTGCTGGATGGCACCGGAGATGCCGACGGCAATATAAAGGTCGGGCGCTACCACCTTGCCGGTCTGGCCGACCTGCCAGTCGTTCGGCGCATAGCCGGCATCGACGGCGGCGCGAGATGCGCCAACCGCCGCACCGAGCTTGTCGGCGACCGGCAGAATGACCTCCTGGAACTTCTCCGAGGAGCCCAGCGCACGGCCGCCCGAGATGATGATCCTGGCCGAGGTCAGCTCTGGACGGTCGGTCTCGGAGAGCTTGTTCTCGACAAAGCTCGACAGGCCGGGATTGGCCGCCGCCTGGACCGTCTCGACCGGCGCGGAACCGCCCTCGGGTGCTGCCTGGAAGGAAGCGGTGCGCACTGTGATGACCTTCTTGGCGTCACTCGACTGCACCGTCTGTATGGCGTTGCCGGCATAGATCGGCCGCTTGAAGGTGTCGGGCGACACGACTTCGATGATTTCCGATATCTGGGCGACATCGAGCAGCGCCGCCACGCGGGGCGCGACGTTCTTGCCCGACGAGGTCGCCGGCGCGATGATCGTCTCGTATGGCTCGGCTAGCGAAACGACGAGTGCCGCCAGCGGTTCGGCGAGACGCTCGGTCAGTTCGTCGGCTTCGGCGAGCAACACCTTGCTCACGCCCTTGAGCTTGGCGGCGGCGTCCGCTGCCGGCTTGGCACCTTTGCCGGCAACCAGCACATGCACGTCCGAACCGATCTGCAGCGCCGCCGAAAGCGCCTTGGCAGTCTGGTCGGAAAGCGCCGCGTTGTCGTGTTCGGCAATCAGCAGAATTGTCATTTTTTATCCCTTCCTGGCCTCACAGCACGCCGGCTTCGTTTTTCAGCTTGTCCACCAGTTCGGCGACGCTCTTGACCTTGACGCCCGCTTTGCGGCCGCCCGGCTCCTCGGTCTTGATCACTTTCAGCCGCGGCTTGACGTCGGCGCCGTAGTCGGCAGGGCTCTTCTCGTCGAGCGGCTTCTTCTTGGCCTTCATAATGTTGGGCAGCGACGCGTAGCGTGGCTGGTTCAGCCGCAAATCGGCCGTGACGATTGCCGGCATCTTCAGTTCCAGCGTCTGCAGGCCGCCATCGACCTCGCGCGTCACCGTGGCCTTGTCACCGTCGAGCACGATCTTGGAGGCGAAGGTGCCCTGCGCCCAGCCGAGAAGTGCGGCCAGCATCTGGCCGGTCTGGTTGGAATCATCGTCGATCGCCTGCTTGCCGAGAATGACCAGGCCGGGCTGTTCTGCCTCTACGACGCCCTTCAGCACCTTGGCGACGCCCAGCGGCTCGGTCTGCTCGTCGGTCTTGACCAGGATGGCGCGGTCGGCGCCCATGGCGAGCGCGGTGCGCAAGGTCTCCTGTGCCTGCTGCGGCCCGATCGACACGACGATGATCTCTTCGGCCTTGCCAGCCTCCTTCAGCCGGATCGCCTCTTCCACCGCGATCTCGTCGAACGGGTTCATCGCCATCTTGACGTTGGCGAGTTCCACCGCCGAACCGTCCGCCTTCACCCGGACCTTGACGTTCGCATCCACAACCCGCTTCACGGGCACAAGGATCTTCATTTGCCTGTCACCTCTTTCACGATAGTCTCTTCACGCTCGTCGGGCGCGCTATAGCAGCGTGCACCTCTTCAGAGTTGTCGAAAGCCGACATTCCGGACGGAATTCTGGTCTTCGCCACGCCAGTAGGGTGGCGCTTCCGTAGTTGCGGCGACCTCGCGCGTCAATATCCGGGGCGCACTCGGATCCTCGGCGAAGCACTCAAATCGGTTCAGTCCGGACCGGAAACGGTCCCCCGGCCCCAGCGCGGCGCCTGCTGCGCAGGTTGTGGTTCGCTTGGCGCCGGCTCCACGGCTACGGGCACCTGGCCGGCGACCACCACAGTCTCTTCATCCGCAGCGGCGAGCAGCGGCACGCCGCGGCTGCGCAAGACAAGCACCAGCACGGCTCCAGCGATGATGCCGCCAATATGGCAGGCCCAGGAAACCTGATCCTCGCCTCCCTGCGCGAACATGAAGATCTGGAACAGGATCCACAGGATGAGCGGGATGAAGGCCGGGATGCGCAACGGGATGCGTGCGAAGACCAGCACCCATACCTTCACCCGCGGATAAAGGATCAGGTAGGCAGCGACGACACCGGCGATGGCGCCCGACGCGCCGATCAGCGGCACCGGCGAATCCCAGGCCACCAGACCCTGGAAGAAAGCGCCGGCGATGGCGCAAAGCAGGTAGAAGACGAGGTAGCGGACATGGCCGAGTGCATCCTCGACATTGTCACCGAACACCCACAGGAACAGCATGTTGCCGCCGAGATGGAAGGTATCCGCGTGCAGGAAGGAATAGGTCAGATAGCTCAGGCTTTCCGGAATGACGACAAATTGCGGAGCGAGCTCGACGCTGTCATGCACAACCGACGGGATGAAGCCGAGGCCCAGCACCGCGGCGTTGGCGAAATCCTCCCCGCCAAGCGTCGTGACAAAGTAGACCAGCACGTTTAGCGCGATCAGGCTGATCGTTACATATTGCAGCTTGATGTGCCGCAGCCGGTTGGTGTCGTAAAGCGGGATGAACATCGGGCCTCTCCCGCTTCCGGCGGATTCAGCGGTTCTTGCCGGGAACCCATAGCACGTCGGCATTTCCATTGTCATTGACCGCGCGTGCGGCGACGAACAGAAAGTCCGAGACACGGTTGATGTATCTTATCGCCTCGCGGTTGACGTGCTCGTCTGGAGCTTGCGACAGCGCCACCATGATGCGCTCGGCGCGTCGGGCCACCGTACGGGCGAGGTGAAGGGCAGCCGCTGCCGGCGTGCCGCCGTTGAGCACGAAGGATTTGAGCGGCTCAAGGTCCTTGTTGAGGAGATCGATATCCTGTTCGATGCGGTCGGTCTGCGAGGCGATGATGCGCAACGGCTCGTAGTCGAGCGGCTTGCCATTATCGGGGACTGCCAGATCGGCGCCGAGATCGAAAAGGTCGTTCTGGATGCGGCCGAGCATCGCATCGATCGCCGGATTCATTGCCGCTGTATGAATGCGGGCCATGCCGATGCAGGCATTGGCCTCGTCGACGGTGCCGTAGGCGTCGATGCGAAGGTCGGATTTCAGCCGCCGCTCACCAGAGCCGAGGCCGGTCGTGCCATCGTCGCCAGTGCGGGTGTAGATCTTGTTGAGCTTGACCACGGGTTACCTCCCGGCTGGTGGCTGCTGCGTCACTTACGGGTGAAATACACCGCCAGCATGATCAGCACCAAGGCCACGAACTGCAACAGCACGCGCGTCTGCATCAGCTTGTTGGAGGTCATGCTGGAGCCGCCGCGCATCATGTTGATGAGGCCGCGGATCAGCACGATCACCACGGCGACCATGACGAGAACGGCGAGGATGTTGAAGACGGTTGCCATGGTGTGTTCCAGTTGGATTGCGTTCAGGCGCGTTTGGCGAGCAGGCGGTAGAGTATCGATGACGGCAGGATGCGTTTAAGGATCGCGCCGATCCTGGCCGGCACTGTTACCACATAATGCGGGCGCGGGCGCCGCGACAGAAGCGCATGGTGCAAGGCGGCATAAACCACCTCCGGCCCGGGCTTCAGCCGCGATGTGCTGCCGCCGGCCCGCAGCCGTTTAAGTTGCGCCGCATAGGCGAGGCGATGAACGGAATTCTCGTGATCGATATTTGCCAGGAACCAGGGGAGGCTGTTGGTGGCGATCTTCGATTTCATCGCTCCCGGCTCGATCAGCGAAACATGGATGCCGCTGCCGAGGAGTTCCTGATGCAGGCTTAGCATCAATCCTTCGACGGCGTGCTTCGATGCCGAGTAGGCGCCGCGGAAAGGCAGCGGCGCGAGGCCGAGGATCGACGAGCAATGAACGAGACGGCCATGGCCCTGGCGGCGCATCACCGGTACGACGCGGCGAGTTAGATCATGCCAGCCAAAGACATTGGCCTCGAACTGCTGCCGTAAAGCCTCGACCGGCAGGTCCTCGACGGCGCCGGGCTGTCCGTAGGCGCCGTTGTTGAAGAGCGCATCGAGCCGGCCGCCGGTCCGTTCCAGCACCGACGCCACCAGCGCCTCGATCGATCCGGGCTCGGTGTAGTCCAGATAAAAGGCCTCAATGCCGTCGGCCTCGAGCGCGGCGATATCCTCGGGCCTTCGGGCCGTTGCGAACACCCGCCAGCCTTCCGCCCTCAGCGCTCGGGCGCAATAGGCGCCTATACCGGAAGAGGCACCTGTGACAATGATGGTGCGCAACTCTTCTCCGGGAGGAATGGTGGTTTGACCTAGGGTTGTCATTTACCGCAAACCCTTCCCATATTCGCGGCGTCGGGACAATCGAAGGGAACGCGGTTCTTGTTGCGGAAGATCGTAGCCCTCAAACGCGTCCTCTACGACGCGCTCGGCCATTTCAACACCGACGACGGCTGGGCAATGGCCAGCCATCTGGCGATCACCGCGCTGATGGCGCTTTTTCCTTTCCTGATCTTCGCCACGACGCTGGCGAGTTTTTTCGGCGCGCAGGCTTTCGCCGACACCGCCGTGCACCTTGTGTTCGACACATGGCCCGAGCAGATCGCCAAACCGATCGCGCGCGAGGTGCTCAACGTGCTTACTGTCCGGCGCAGTGACCTGTTGACCTACGGTATCGTGCTTGCAGGATACTTCGCCTCGAACGGCATCGAGGCGCTGCGCACTTCGCTCAACCGGGCCTATCGTGTCTCGGAAACGCGCGGCATCATCTACCGGCGAGTGCAGAGCATCATCTTCGTGCTGATCGCGACGGCCGGGTTTTTGGCCATCAGCGTGCTGCTGGTCTTCGCGCCATTGCTGGCACGGCTGGCCGAGTCGCATTTCGAATGGATAAAACCCTATATGGGCACGATCACGCTGTGGCGTTACGTCATCGCCTCGGTCGTCATCATCGGCGGCCTGTTCGCCGTGCATTTCTGGTTGCCGGCCGGCAAGCGCCGCTTCGTTTCGATCGTGCCTGGCATCATCTTCACGCTGGTCGGCTGGCTCATCGGGTCGACCATCTTCGCCGCCTATCTCGATCATTTCTCGTCCTATGTGACGACCTATGCCGGCCTCGCCTCGATCATGATCGCCGTCGTGTTCCTCTATATCGTCTCAGCGATCTTCATCCTCGGTGGCGAGCTCAACGCCGCGATCAGCCGCTATTTAGAGGCGCGTGCCCGCGTCGGCGGCTGAGCCGTCGCCAGCCCGACGCCGAGCGTCGCGATCGCCATGCCGCCGATCTGGAGCGGACTCAATTGCTCACCGAACAATGCCCAGGCGATGACCGCGGTGACGGCCGGCACGAGGTAAAACAGCGAGGCGACCTTCGACATCTCGCCGTCGCGGATCATCACCATCAACAGGAAGATGGCGCCGATCGATAGCACCAGCACGAGCCAGGCCATAGCAAAGATCAGTTCGCCATTGACGATGACCGTTCGGGTCTCGAAGGCGAGCGAGGCCAGAGCCATCACCGATGCGCCGCCGACATATTGCCAGAACGTGGCAGCCACCAGATCGCCGCCGGAAGCAAAGCGCTTCTGCCAGATGGTGCCGGCGCTCATGCCGAGTACGGAGACAAATGAGGCGACCAGCGTCTCGGCCGTCACGCCGCCGCCGAGCGCGCCGAGCTTCGGCCAAAGCACGATCACCACGCCGATCAACCCGAGGCCGAGACCGGCCCAGTGGCGCGGCAGGATGGCCTCGCCCAGAAGCCGGCCGGCGAGCACCGCCGTGATCAGCGGCTGCAGGCCGACGATCAGGGCTGAAAGCCCGGCGGGCATGCCCCGGTGGATGGCCCAGAACACGCCGCCGAGATAGATGCCATGCATCAGGATGCCGGCACCGGTCGCGTGCAGCGCCTCATCGCGGGTGGCGCGGCTCGAACCAAGTGCGGCCATCAAAGCGACAAGCAGGATTGCGGCCAGGACAAAGCGCGCGGCCAGGAACGTAAAGGGCTCCGCCCACGGCATGGCATAGCGCGCGCCGATGAAGCCGGTCGCCCACAGGACGACGAAAGAGGCGGGGATGAACCGCTTGAGGCTGTGCATTTTCCGGAGGCCGCGATGAATTCGGGTGAGGGATCGACTGCGGCGACTGCTTAATGCCGTTCGGGCCGGCAAGCAAAACCAAACGGTTGATCCATAGAGTCATTTGAATTGAAGGAGCGCCGTTGATGGCCGTCAGCTCACCGGTCTAGTCCAGAGACCGACCAGCCGCTTGACATCGGCGGGCGATGCGCCCGCCTTACGCTGGACGGCAAGGCCGGTATCACCAAGACTCTTCGACAGCTTTCGTCCGTCTGGGCCGAGGATCAGGCGATGGTGAAAATAGGCCGGCTGCGGCAGCCCAAGCAGTTGCTGAAGCAGCCGCTGCACGCTGGTCGCGGAATAAAGGTCCTGGCCGCGCACGACATGGCTGACGCCCTGCAGCGCGTCGTCCATGGTGACGGCGAGATGATAGCTGGTCGGGATTTCGCGGCGCGCCACGACCACGTCGCCCCAATCCTGCGGATGGGCTTCGACACGACGCGTCGCGGAGAGCGTCTCGTCCGTGTATTCGGCCCATGACAGGTCCTTGCCGGCGCGCGCTATTGCAGCATCGACGTCCAGCCGCCAGGCAAATGGCACATTTTCGGCGATGCGCCGCTTGCGTTCGCTCGCCGTCAACGCCTTGTCGGCGGCGGGATAGAGCGGCACGCCGTCCGGGTCGCGGGGCCAGTCGCGGCCGCGCTTCTCGCTGTCGGCGATAAAGGCGCGGATCTCACTCCTGCTCATGAAGGCCGGATAGACAAGCTCTTCCTTGATCAGCCGCTCGAGCATCGCCCGATATTCGGCAAAATGCTCGGACTGGCGGCGCACCGGTTCCTCCCAGCCAAGCCCCAGCCATTTCAGGTCGCGAAAAATGCCTGCCTCGAATTCCGGCGTGCAGCGCGTCGTGTCGATATCCTCGATGCGCAGCAGCAGGCGTCCGCCCGTGGCCTTTACCATTTTCTGGTTGAGCAGGCCCGAATAGGCATGGCCGAGATGCAGTTCGCCGTTCGGGCTCGGCGCGAAGCGGAATGTCAGCAGTGTCATTGTCCGGCGGCAATCGGGTTGTGCGGCGCTTTCGCCAATTGCTACTTTGCGCCGGCAGCGTCGCGCGTCCAGAGGGACGCGTGACGAAGCGTGCGGCACTTTTGATTTTGGAACAAGCAGACATGCAACGCATCGCCAACCTTGACGACATTGTAGAAGGCCTGGACGCGCTGTGCCTGCTTGATCCGCGCCTGGACAAGGTGCGCGGCATGGCCGGCGAAGTGCCGCTCAGGTTGTCGGAGTCGGGGTTCAGAAGCCTTGCTTCGATCGTCGTTTCACAACAAGTGTCCCGCGCGAGCGCTGACGCCATCTTCGGCCGGCTGACGAAACTGCTCGACCCGCTGACGCCGCAGGCGATTCTTGCCGCCGATGAGGCGATCTTTCGCAACGCTGGACTGTCGCGGCCCAAGCAGCGCGGCCTGATTGCCGTCGCCCAGGCGGTGGCCGACGGGCTCGACCTCGATCACCTCTGCCGGCTCGATGCAAGCGAGGCTATCGCCGCCATGACCAGGGTGCCGGGCATCGGCCCGTGGACGGCTGAAGTCTACCTTTTGTTTGCCGCCGGACACCCAGATATCTTTCCGGCGCGCGACGTTGCGTTGCAGAGCGCGGTCGGCCATGCGCTCGGCATCGACCCGCGTCCGCCGGAGAAAATGCTGATCCGGCTTGCCGAATCATGGAGCCCGTGGCGCGGTGTCGCATCGCGGCTTTTCTGGGCTTATTATCGCGAATTGAAGGGCAGGGATGCCGCGCCTCCGGCCTGAATCCGCAAAAAAGCATTGAAATCATGCGTTTTTGAGACCCGGCATGATCGACAATCCGCTTCACATCCCTGTCATGTCGGGCTTACAGTATCCGCGTCGACCGGTTCTAGGGTGAAGGAGGTCAACGACGTGACGGTTGCCGTATCTCCGGATGGGCTTCCAGCGCTGGTGCTGAATGCGGATTACCGTCCGCTCAGCTATTACCCCCTGTCGCTCTGGTCCTGGCAGGATGCCATCAAAGCGGTGTTCCTCGAGAGGGTGAACATCGTCGCCGAATACGAACACGCCGTCTCGTCACCGACCTTTTCGATGAAGCTGCCGAGCGTCGTCAGCCTGAAGGCTTATGTGAAGCCGTCGAGGCATCCGGCGTTTACCCGTTTCAACGTCTTCCTGCGCGACCGTTTCCAGTGCCAATATTGCGGCACGCCGGACGATCTGACGTTCGACCATGTCATTCCTCGCCATCGCGGCGGCGCCACGACCTGGGAGAATGTCGTCGCTGCCTGCTCGCCCTGCAATCTGAGGAAGGGCGGCATGATGCCGGCCCACGCCAAGATGTGGCCGCTGCAGAAGCCCTACCAGCCGACGGTGCATGATTTGCATAATAACGGCCGGCTGTTCCCGCCCAACCATCTGCACGAAAGCTGGATGGATTATCTGTACTGGGATGTCGAACTCGAACCTTGAGATCATCCGATAATTCGGGAGGCAGGCCGTCTGAAGCGATTTTCTGCGCTTCCGGTGCTCACGTACTTTAGTACGCTCCGCTGCGGTTCTCGAAAATCACTTCATACGACTCAGCCTGCCGAATTCTTGGATGATCTCGCGCCGCGCTAGACTAATCTCGGGCAAATGCTCCGCGGAAGGCGACTGCGGCGAGGACGAAGCTGGCGATGGCGTTCCAGCCAGCCAAGGACAGGCCGAGGATGCGGAGCGCCGCCTTGTCGCAGGAGGGCGGGACGAATTTGTCGAGCGCGTCGAGCACGCCCTTGCCGCCGGTGTCCACCGGCCCGGCGGCTGCGGTGCAATCGGTCGGGCCCGGCCACCACGCCCATTCGACGCCGGAGTGATAAACGCCGAGATAGACGCCGTAGAGCATCAGCAGGCCGCCAATGGCCAGCAGGCCACGGCTTATCCAGGCTGGCGCCTGAAGAGCCGACGCAAGCACCGCCAGCAGCATCAAGGGCACGCCGACGTAGTAAGGGGTGCGCTGCTCGAGGCAGAGCTTGCAGGGGATGTAGCCGCCGAGATACTGGAAGGCCAGCGCCGAGCCGACCGTGGCGGCCATGGCGACAGCGAGAAACAGGGCGGTGCGCAGCCGCTGGCGTCCGGTATCGGGATTCACGGTCGCTGTCATCGGACTCAGTCCATTCGGTTCGATGCCGTTCAGACGGCGTATTTGACGACGATATAGAGCAAAATCAGGGCAGCGGCGGCGGCGCCCGCAATTTGGCCAAGGCGCTTTTCGATGAAGTGGCGGATCGGCTCGCCATAGCGGCGCAAGAGCCACGCGAGAAACAGGAAGCGGGCTCCGCGGGCAACAATTGCCAGCACGATGAAAAGCAGCAAAGGAACGCCGATGACGCCGGACAGGATCGTCACGACCTTGATCGGCGGCAGATGGGCGAGGCCGGAGGTGACCAGCATCAGGATGATGAAGCCGACACCCGACGAGACCCGCATCGCCTCGAACTCGTCATATTTGCCATAAAATTCGAGGATCGGCCGCGCCACCGCATCATAGGCATAATGGCCGATGAACCAGCCGGCGATGCCTCCCAGCACCGAGGCGACGGTGGCAACCAGCGCATAACGGTAAGCGCGATCCGGTCGCGACAGCGCCATCGGCAGATAGAGGACGTCGGCCGGCACCAGGAACACCGAGCTCTCGACGAAGGCGATGAAGGCCAGCCACCATTCGGCGGATTTGCTCGCCGCCAGCGACAAGGTCCAGTCGTAAAGTCCGCGAAGCATCGGCACTCCTAATGCACGCCCAAACCAGTAGCGGTCTTGGGATCACGACATGAACAAACAAGACTTGGAAGCGCCCCCGCATCAACCTCGTCGGACAAGGTGCTTCAATGACATGCGCCGCCTGTCTAGAAAGATTTTCCGCGCTGCACAATGGCAGCTGCTTCACGAAATCGAAAGGCTGAGGCTTGAGCGAGACCGGATCTCGGGAATTGGCCGTTGACGAACAGGCCTCCAACCGTATAGTCCGCGCCCATCCAGGCCGCCCGGCCTGAGCCCCTATGGCGGAATTGGTAGACGCGCTCGACTCAAAATCGAGTTCCGCAAGGAGTGCTGGTTCGATCCCGGCTAGGGGCACCATTTCCCATCCGTCGAGAGAGCTCGGTTTGGTCGTTATCCCAGGAGCCTCCTGGGGTAACTGAGGCCCCGAGCGCTTTCGACAACCCAGACTGTAACGGAGGTCGCTATCACATCGGCCCCGGCACCATCTTGGTCGGCTGCTCCGGCATCGGGAACGCATAATTGTCGCATTTCACGTCCGGGTTCGTCGGGCTGAACATTCCGAGCGGGTTGTCCTTGAACAGCCAGGCGTGAAGGTCGTAGTGGTGGAACTCCTTCGGGATGAGCGGATAATGCCCCTCCATCGGCCCCTGGAATGTCTGTCCGAAAAGCTTCGGCGGCTCCTTGGTGTCGGGCGTCAAGGGCACGAGCCATTCCGCGCCGACCAGGCGCAATTCGTTACCGACCGGCTCATAGATCAGCACATTGGGGCGCGTCGGATCCGCAGTCGGGCCGACAGTCGTGACGTTGACGAAATGGATGCCCATCGCGCCCTTCGGGTAGTCCATCGCTCCCTCTACCTTTTCGCCGCTGTAGAAGACGCATCCAACCGTCGATAGATAAAGCTCGCGAATGGCAACCTTGTAGTCTTCATACCTGGACAGCGATTTACGCAGGGCATCGATCTCGGCCTTGTCGGGTTCGGCGGCCCGAGGAGTGGCGGCGTTCAGACACGCGCCAACGAGACCTGCCAAGGCGAGGATACCGAGACGCCTGAGGTGAGTTGTTTTCGTCATGCATTCCTCCCAGATTTTTTTGTTCTGGCCGTGCAGGACCGAGGCGGCAGTGATGCTGGACGCGCGGCCGAAATTGATCGCCTCATCCCGGTTGGGACTGCGTCGATGCTAATCCTTTCCGCCGATCGGGAGAATTAACCCTGACGACCTAGGCCCAAGCGGGCCGATGGTGCGGAGACGGACGGCCGGGTCCCACTTTGGACCCGATGCACTAGCGCCGCCGCAGCAGGCTCCTCATCCGGTTGCGCAGCAGGCGCGCCATGTTGCGGGTTTCGCGGTAAAGGTGAAGCTGCGACGCCGCCTGGCGGGCGGGGCGGTCGGCGTCCGGCGTCAGCCCGATCACCAGCGTGCCCATCGGCTTGCGTTCAGACCACAGCCGGCTCATCACCGGATGGTCGGGCACCGCGCAGGAATCGGTCATCATGATGTTGGGGTCGTCGAGATGCTGCCTGGTCACCTCGATCATCAGCAGCGTGCCCGGCGAATAGGCAGCGAGCGTCTCGTCATAGGCGGTCTTCCAGGTGTAGGCGACGCCGGCCTCGACGAAGACGACCAGGCAGGCGATGGTGCGGCCGTCGAGCGTCAGCGAATGGATGCGGCAGAGATCCTGCTCGGCCAGCCGGTGCACCGCTTCGCGGGCGAAGGCGGCGCGGTAGCGGTCGATCGCCATGGCGGTGCGCTCGCGGCCTTTCCAGCCGGCAGCCTCCAGCGTCAGGAAATTTTCGATGGCGTGGCGGATCTCGTCCGGCCCGCGCGCCACGACATGCTCCAGCCGGCCGAGGTCGGCGAGGCGGCGCTTCAGGCGGCGGAACTCGCGATAATGGTGTGCGCGCAGCGAAGCTTTCAGATACTCCTCGCCGTCGAGCTCGCTTTCGAGCACCGGGCGCTCGGCCTTGCCGGTGGTGACCAGCGTCAGGCCGCGCGTTTCGGCGACGCTGGCGAGCAGGCTCGCAACCGGGCCGTCCAGCCTTATGTCGGGCAGCACGAAGACCTTCGGCAGTTTGAGATGCGGCCTCGACAGCATCGAGAAGAAATCCTCGATCACGCCGATCGGATCGTCGCGGTCGATCAGCGGCGTGCCGATCGGGCCGAACGGGCTCGACCAGGTGCGCATCACGGGAACCCCGAGCGGCACCATCGGCCGCTCGACCGAGAACGGCACCAGCAGGCGCAGCCGGTTGCGATACTGGTCGCCGTCGCGGATGACCGCCAGCCGCACCTCGCGGTCCTCGAGCCTCGGCATGGCCGGCGCCAGGAAGCGCGGATTGAAGAAGACGTTGGGATCGATCGTGCGGGTGCAGAGATAGTCGAGCTCCTCGACCAGGTCGAAGCCGGCGGAGGCCGGATAGATGGCAAGCTTGCGCTCGGGCCGGTTGTTGGCGAGGATCTCGACATGGGCGGGGTCGGCTTCGCGGGCAAGCCCGGCAAGGCCGGACACCATGGCGCCGGCCGGGCCGCCGCTGGTTTCCTCGAGCAAGGGGACGGCAGCCATCAGGCGGCTCCTTTGGCGGGCACGAAAATGGCCATGGCGATGCCGAGCTTGCGCCAGACCGTGAAGGACAGCGCGCCGGCCTCGAAGATCATGGCGAAGACGGTGGCCATCGCCGCGCCCCACAGGCCGAAGAGGGGGATCAGCACGACGCTGAGCGCGATGTTGAAGGCCAACGTCATGGCATAGACGGCGGCGCAGATGTTCTGGTTGCCGCTCATGGTGAGCAGGCTTTCGCAAGGGCCGACGGCGGCCCGCGCGACGACGCCGAACACCAGCAGGAACAGCAGCGGATAGCCGGCGGAAAATTCCGGGCCGAACAGGGTCAGCATCGGCTCGCCCAGCGCCAGCACCAGCAGCGCCATCGCCAGCGACGGCCAGAACGTCCACGACACGGTTTCGCGGGCGAAGGCGGCGAGCTTGTGCGGCTCGCCATGGGTGAACTGGGCATAGCGCTGGGCAACGCCGGCCTTGACGGCGAAATAGACGAAATGCACCAGCGCCAGCGTCTTGACGGTGGCGAAATAGACAGCGACGTCGTTGGGATCGAGATAGGCGCCGACCATCAGCACGTCGGCATTGGTGAGCAGGAAGAAGAAGCTCTCGACCAGGAAGATCGGCAGCGAGACGATGAACCATTGGCCGAAATGCAGCTTCATCGGCCCGGCCGGGATCCTTTTGTCCATCCGCGAGGTGACGCCGATGAGCTGGCCGAGCGTGGTGGCATAGGTGGCGGCGATGGCGGCGAAGATCGCCGTTTTGGCGTCGGGCGCGTAGCCCGCCAGCAGCATCAGCGCCATGAACGCCAGGATCAGCAGCGGCCGCACCAGAAAGGTCGGCGACAGCGCGAACAGCGCCCAGGAATTGGCCCGCGCCAGCCCTTGCAGAAGGTCGGACATGGCGATCATCGGCAGGCAGATGATGCCGAGGATGAACGGCACGACATAATAGTTTTCGATGAAGGCCGACAGCAGCCAGACGCCGAGCGCGCCGAGGCCGGCGATCACGGTGGAGGCAATCAGCACGAACAGCCGGCTGGCCTGCACGATGCCGCGCAATTCTGCCATCATGCCGCGCTCGCGATATTCGGGGATGAAGCGGATGATCGAGGTGTGGAAACCGAGGCAGGCGAGATTGCCGACGATGACCATCGTCACCCAGACGAGGACGAAAATGCCGTATTCGAACGAGCCCATCCAGCGCGCCATCAGGACCTGGCTGACGAAGGCGATGACGGCGCTGACGATGCGGACCGAAAAGGCGATCAGCGACATGCGGCCGGCCTCGCCGCGCGCGCCGGCGGTGAACAGCACGGCATCGATCAGGCCAAGCAGCGGCCTGATGCGCAGCGCAAGGCGCTGCGGCAAGAACCGCCCGGCTGTCGTCGCCGCGGAAAAGCGCACCCCGATCACACTCCGTTTTCCGCCTCTTTTCTGGCTATGCGTGTAGCGAAAACACATTAAGAAACGGTTGGGTGGGCCTCCTTCGCCCCGTCTCTATACGGGGAGAAGGTGCCGGCAGGCGGATGAGGGGCGGGTGCGCGGCTTCATATTCATCATTCGCGCAGCCCTTCACCCTGCTCGGTAGTGTCTCAGTTTGAAATACGCGGAAACGCCTATCTAGTTTGCCCCATATGCGAAAACGCCTATATGCTTAGCGGAATGCATGGCAGCAACAATGGTCTACACTGTCATCTGGTATGGAAGGCATGGCATCGTCGACAAGGTGATCTTCGACGAGGAGAAGACCGCGAAAGATCATGCAACCTCCATGTTCCAAACCCGAAAGGGTGACGATGGAATCGTGTCCGTTGAAGTTCGTAAGGACAACGGCGCTGTCGTCTTTAGCCATGCGGAGAACTAGGAATCCCAACCGGACCTAAAGGCCAGAAGCGCCCCGCCGACATTATCGGCAATGCCGTTCGCGTCATGCGCATTGCCACTGGCGAGGAAGCCGACGACGTGATTGACGACGGCAAAGACCTGCCGCGAAAGCGCTGGGCGCGAAAGGCGGCAAGAAGCGGGCCGAGATTATGAGGCCAGAGCGTCGGGCTGAGATCGCCAAACATAGCCGCCAGTGAAAACCTGATCGCAGCATCTGCCGAAATAGGCTTTTGCAAGAATCTCTATCCCAGAAGAGGGATGCGTGGAATTCAACCAGCTAGGTGACCTCGAACGCTGTGCCCTGCGTCCCGGCAACGTCCACAGTGCCGACAGCAGGAAGGATGTTCTGGCACCACTTACCAGCTCACAAAGAAGCTCATCAAGATCGGTGCCGAGGTTATCAGCCATGGGCGTTATGTCGCCTTCCAGATGCGGAGGTCGCTATCCCGAGGCAACTCTTCACCGACATCCTGCGGCTGATCGCGGAACTCCGGCCATCGCCCCATCCATCACCGGCGTGACCGGCCCGGTTGTCATGCGTTCCAGCAAAACCAGGGGAGAACTATGCCTTGAAGAAAGCGAAATCGATATCCTCGGCCAGCAGCGGGCAGACATCACGGCTTTGGCGGATCACCAACGCCATTTTTGCCGGGGTCTGGTCTTGCTACTGGTGCCAGTTTCGCAAACCTCAGTCTCAACAGACTGGTAATCCGGTGGATGCCTGATTACCTGAATCTGGGAGGGGCGAAGTGTTAGGCGAGCCCATTACCGTTCTGATGGTCAATGAGTATCCTGACTACATTGATGCACAAGTATGGGCTGCTGAGCTGAAAACCCGTGTGCCGCAGCTGGAATTCAGGCTTTGGCCAGACGCCGGGAACAAAAGTGACATAGATATTGTGCTGATCGACAAGGGCGCCAGTCCTGGCTTTTTTGATGCCATGACGGGGCTAAGCGCCGTCGTCTATTTGGGAGCCGGTGTCGAGGGTATTGATCTTCAGAGCTTTCCCAAGAGTGTTCCGCTCATCAGGCTCGCAACGCGTGAGCAGGCTTCGGAAGTGGTGCAGTACATCGTCCTTCGCGTTCTCTGCCAGCAACGGCATGTTGCGGATTACATGAGTCTACAAGCCCGCAAGTTGTGGAATCCGATCGCGCCGCGGAAGATCTCCGAGACAAGAATTGTTGTGCTGGGTGCGGGCCGGATCGGTGGCTGGGCCGCAAAGCTGTTTGCGGACTTTGGCTACGACACAGCAGTCTGGTCTCGTCATCAAAAGACGCTTCCTGGTATACACAGTTACTTTGGCCGTGCCCAGCTTGCGGACGCACTCACAAATCGCGACTACGTTATCTGTTCACTTCCCCTGACTGGTGACACTCGTGGGATACTGAACTCGAGTGCCTTTGGAAAAATGAAGCGAGGTGCCTACCTTGTGAATGTCGGCAGGGGCGCGCATGTCAACGAAGCCGACCTGATCCGCGCTCTCGACGAAGGTCAGCTTTCTGGTGCTTGTCTTGACGTGTTTGAGCGTGAACCGCTGGAGGCTTCATCGCCGTTGTGGACTCATCCCAAGGTGACCGTCACACCTCATGTCGCGAGCTTCTGGGTGGATTCTGGAATCGATCAGGCCGCCGATCTCTGCGGTCAAGTCGCAAGAGGAGAGCCTCTGTCCAACAAGATCGACCTCGAACGGGGTTATTGAATCGAAGTAGTGTCTTTACCCACTTTAGCAGGTTCCGATCTTCATGAAGCGCGGACATCAGCGCGTGCGTCACCCGGCTATTAGATTTCAAACTGAAACACCACCGACGGTCGAGATACAGAAAATTCGAAATGCGTATTTTGGTATCGGCGGGACAGCGCCCCCTGTGGCCTGCCGGCCATCTCCCCCTCAAGTGGGGAGATCGACTAGTCGCCAACGCCTCTGCCGCCCCTTATCCGCCCTATGGGCACCTTCTCCCCGTATGACGGAGAAGGGAGGTGGGTGCTTACGCAAACGCCCCATGACAATGCTTGTACTTCTTGCCCGACCCGCACGGGCAGGCCTCGTTGCGGCCGACCTTGCCCCAGGTCGCCGGGTTCTTCGGGTCGCGGTCTTCGGGGGCGACGATGGCGTTGCTTTCCTGGCGGACCAGCACGGCCGTCTCGCCGCCGTCGAAATCGTCTTCGCCGGTGCTGCCGTCGATGTGGCTGCCGAACATGTCAGGGGCTTCGGGCGGCGGCGCGTCGGCCGCCTGGCGGACCAGTTCGACGCGCATCAATTGCGCGGTGACGGCCTGGCGCAGATTGCCCAGCATGGCCTGGAACAGCTCGAACGCTTCGCCCTTGTACTCCTGCAGCGGATCGCGCTGGGCATAGCCGCGGAAGCCGACGACCGAGCGCAGATGGTCGAGATTGACGATGTGCTCGCGCCATAGATGGTCGAGCGTCTGCAGCACCACGGAGCGCTCGACATAGGACATCACGTCGGGGCCGAAACGCTCGGCGCGCTCCTTGGCGGCGGCCTCGGCGGCCTGGCTGATGCGCTCGCGGATGTCGTCCTCGGCAATGCCTTCTTCCTTGACCCAGTCCTCGACCGGCAGATCGAGATTGAGGAATTCGGCGATTTCGGCCTTGAGGCCGGCTACGTTCCACTGCTCGGCATAGGCGTTTTCGGGAATGTTCTTGGCGACGATCTCCTCGATGACGCCTTCGCGCATCTCGGTGATGGTCTCGGACAGGCCCTCGCCGTCCATCAGCTCGATGCGCTGCTCGAACACCACCTTGCGCTGGTCGTTGGAGACGTCGTCATATTTCAACAGGTTCTTGCGGATATCGAAGTTGCGCGCCTCGACCTTCTTCTGCGCCTTTTCCAGCGCCTTGTTGATCCAGGGATGGATGATCGCCTCGTCTTCCTTGAGGCCGAGCTTCTGCAGCATGCCGTCCATGCGCTCGGAACCGAAGATGCGCATCAGATCGTCCTGCAGCGACAGGAAGAATTTCGAGCGGCCGGGGTCGCCCTGGCGGCCCGAGCGGCCGCGCAACTGATTGTCGATGCGGCGCGATTCATGGCGCTCGGTGGCCAGCACGTAGAGGCCGCCGGCGGCGAGCGCCTTTTCCTTCAGCCGGGCGATGTCGTCGCGGATTTCCTTTTCCCGGGCCTCGCGCTCGGGGCCGGCCGGCATGTCGCCAAGCTCCTCGGCGATGCGCATGTCGGCATTGCCGCCGAGCTGAATGTCGGTACCGCGGCCGGCCATGTTGGTGGCGATGGTGATGGCGCCGGGCTTGCCCGCCTGGGCGACGATCGCCGCCTCGCGCTCGTGGTGGCGGGCGTTCAGCACCTCGAAATCCTTGAAACCTTCCTTGCGCAGGCGTTCGGCCAGTTGCTCGGACTTCTCGATGGAAGTCGTGCCGACCAGCGTCGGCTGGCCCTTGGCGCGGGCTTCCTTGATCTCCTTGACGATCGCCTTGTATTTCTCCTCGACCGTCCGGTAGACCTCGTCGTCCTCGTCAATGCGGATGACCGGCAGGTTGGTCGGGATCTCGGTGACGTCGAGATTGTAGATGTTGGCGAATTCCTCGGCCTCGGTCAGCGCCGTGCCGGTCATGCCGGCGAGCTTCTTGTAGAGGCGGAAATAGTTCTGGAAGGTGACCGAGGCGAGCGTCTGGTTCTCCGGCTGGATCGCCACATGCTCCTTGGCTTCGAGCGCCTGGTGCAGGCCCTCCGAATAGCGCCGGCCGGGCATCATGCGGCCGGTGAACTCGTCGATGATGACGATCTCGCCGTTGCGGACGATGTAGTCCTTGTCTCGCTGGAACAGCCGGTGCGCCTTCAGCGCGTTGTTGACGTGGTGGACGATGGCGACGTTCTCGACATCGTAGAGCGACTCGCCCTTGAGCAGGCCGGCATCGCGCAGCATGTTCTCCAGCTTCTCGGTGCCTTCCTCGGTGAAGATCGAGGTCTTCTGCTTCTCGTCGATCTCGTAGTCCTGCGGCTGCAGCTGGATGATGAAGGTGTCGATGGTGTTGTACATTTCCGAACGGTCCTCGAGCGGACCGGAAATGATCAGCGGCGTGCGGGCTTCGTCGACCAGGATGGAATCGACCTCGTCGACGATGGCGTAGCTGTGACCACGCTGCACCATCTGGGCGCGCTCGTATTTCATGTTGTCGCGCAGATAGTCGAAGCCGAGCTCGTTGTTTGTGGCGTAGGTGACGTCGGCGGCGTAGGCGACGCGGCGCTCCTCGTCGGACAGGCCATGGACGATGACGCCGACCTTAAGGCCGAGGAATTTGTAGACGCGGCCCATCCATTCGGAGTCGCGCGTGGCCAGGTAATCGTTGACGGTGACGACATGGACGCCATTGCCGGCGAGCGCGTTGAGGTAGACCGGCAGCGTCGCCACCAGCGTCTTGCCTTCGCCGGTGCGCATCTCGGCAATGCCGCCATTGTGCAGCACCATGCCGCCGATCAGCTGCACGTCGAACGGGCGCATGCCGAGCACGCGGCGGGCGGCCTCGCGCACAGTGGCGAAGGCCGGCACCAGGAGGTCGTCCAGGCTGGCGCCGTTGGCGATGTCCTGGCGGAATTTGTCAGTGCGGGCCTGAAGCTCGGCGTCGGAGAGCGCCCGCATCTCGTTTTCCATGGCATTGATCGCCTCGACGCGCGGCCGGGTCGATTTGACCCGACGATCGTTGGAGGAGCCGAAAACCTTACGGGCGAGACCGCCGAGACTGACCATCCAATGGCCCTTTCGATAGCATTCCAAGTCATTGCGACGGGCGCCGGCCGGCCCCATCAAATCCGCGTGAACGCGGACAAGCGCAAAAAGCGCCCGGAAAACGGTTCTGGACGCAAAGTCGTTGGACAGATAAGAGGGGGCTCATTCGATGTCAACGCCGCGCTCGCCCTGTCGACCGCGCCAAATTCCGCCACAATCCTGCTGGTCTGGAAGCCATTCCGCTCTAGCTACCCCGCTTTGGAGATAATCGTAATGTCCTTGTTGTTCCGCCGCGCGTCGCTCGCCAGCCTTGGTCTGGCATTCGGGCTGTCGGCCCTCTCGCTGTCGCCGCTGATGGCGCAGGAAGCCGCCCCTGCCCAGCCGGCAGCACCCGCCCCGGCGGCCAAGCCGGTCGATCCGAACGCCGTGGTCGCCACCATCAATGGCCAGACGCTGACCGAGGCAGACCTTGGGCTTGCCGAGGGCGAGCTGTCGCAGCAGTTCGCGCAGCTTCCGCCCGAGCAGCGCCGCGCCGCGGCGCTTTCGGCGGCGATCGAAATCCGCGTCATGGCGGCTCAGGCGGTGACCACCGGCCTTGACAAGGATCCCGACTTCCAGCGCCGCATGGCCTTCCTGCAGCAGCGCGCGCTGCATGGCGAAATGGTCGAGAAGGGCGTCGTCGACAAGGTCACCGATGCCGAGGTCCGCGCCCGTTACGACCAGGAAATCGCCAACACGCCGCCCACCAACGAGGTGCACGCCCGTCACATCCTCGTGAAGACGAAGGAAGAGGCCGACGCCATCATCAAGCAGCTCGACGGCGGCGCCGACTTCCAGAAACTCGCCAACGAGCACACCAGCGATCCGAGCGGCAAGACCAGCGGCGGCGATCTCGGCTGGTTCGGACCTGGCCAGATGGTGCCGGAATTCGACAAGGCGGTGTTTGCGCTGGCGGTCGGCAAATACACCGAGCAGCCGGTGCAGTCGCAGTTCGGCTGGCACGTCATCAAGGTCGAGGACAAGCGCACCAAGCAGCCGCCGGCGTTCGACCAGGTCAAGGACCAGGCCCGTCAGGCGGTTATCCGCGACAAGTATTTCGCGCTGGTCAAATCGCTGCGCGCCAATGCCAAGGTCGACATCCCCGATGCGAACCTGAAGAAGACGGTCGACGCGCTGGAAAGCGCGAAGTAGGCGAGATTGAGCTACGACAGGGCGCGCTGCCGCCCTGTCGCTTCTATTTGGTAGGGCGAGCGATGATGCGTCGACGCCGCCGCCGGACCGCCGTGGCGTCGCCGGCGTCGCCAGCGACTATGCCTTTCAAGATATAGCCGACTGCCCTGCGTAAGATCGCTTCGTCCTCGTCCAGGCGGTCTGTCAGAAGGTGCGTCCAGGCAAACGAGGCGATCAGGTCGGCGACGACAGCGGCATCGACATCGGCTGCCACCTCTCCCCTTGCCTTGGCGCGTTCGACCATCTGGCCGGTGTGGACGCGACGCCCGCTTGCGTATTCGGCGAGGGCGGCGGCGGCTTTTTCGTCCGACTGCGCCTCGGCAATCAGCGATCTGAACACGCTGCCCGACGATGTGTCGCGCCAGTGCGCGAACAAGCTCTTCAGGAAGCCGACGAGATCCTGCTCAAGGTTCCCGGTATCGGGATTGTCGACGCGCTTTTGCCGCTGGTAGACGTCGAGCAGCAAGGCGGCCTTGCTTGGCCACCAGCGATAGATCGTCGGTTTTCCAGCGCGCGCCCGCCGCGCCACCGCCTCGATCGAGAAGCCGGAATAACCGGCTTCGACCAGTACCGCTTCGGCGGCATCGAGAATGGCATCGGCGCTTTCGGGGCTGCGCCGTGCGCCGGCTGACTTGCGCCCGGGATCGGTGGTTTCGCCCATCTCTTCTTCCTTACCCGCTTCCTTACCCGCGATTTCAGCAGCCACAATACACGACCTCTTGACGAAACGGAACGATCCGTTTTATATGGAACGAAACGTTCCGTAACGACAGAGAGAACAACAATGACTTCGACCGCCGCCACCCGCTTTTCGCGCCTGCGCTTCGCCCTGCTGGTGCTGCTCGGCGTCTATCCGCTGATCACTGCCATTCTGTACGTGGTTTTTCCGCTGACGCAGGAATGGCAAATCTGGCAACGTACGCTGGTCATCGCGCCGCTGATGGTCTCGATCATGATCTGGGGGCTGATTCCGGGCGTGCAGCGGGTGTTTCGCGGGTTCATCAACCCAGCGGTCCGGTGATGTTCATTCCAGCGCTTGCGACGTTTCCGACGCAACGCGCCACGCGCCACCGGCCAGCACGAGTTCCAGCGTCACGCGCGCCTTGCCGGTCAGGCGCTGCGCCGATTTGCCTTTCGGCACATAGTCGTAGCTCATGGCGAAAACCACGTCGGCGCGGTCCTTGCCATGCGGCGTCACCTCAAGGCTGCCGGGCTCAAGACCGAACGACCACGACGCCCATTGCGCGAACCAGTCGGTCTTGACCTTGACGATGGCCTCGCTGTCGTAACGCGTGCCGTAGATGGTGGCCGACGAACCGTAAAGCCGCTTGACCGTTTCGCGCATTCTCCTGGCATCAGGCGCCAGATAGTTTTCGCGCAGGAATTTTTCGATGGCACCCTTGTCGCCGACGGAGCGCTCAAGCGCCGCCACCTGCGACGCGGGAGCCGGGCTGACGGCCGGTTTCGGTTGCTGGGCAGTGTCTCCGCCCGGAACGAATTCGAAACGCTCGAGCAGCGATCCCTGCTCCCACGGACGCTGCGCCTCGCGCGTTGCGGAAACGACGTCGCGGCGCACCGCGATCATCATGTCGTTGATGCTCTGTCCGGGCTCGGCCATATGCCGCAAAAGTGCCGCGGCAAAGGGCGAGTTGCGCCCCGTCCCGTCCATTGCGACGGCGCCGGGTGCCGTCGAGAAGGCGATGAACGAGCCGCGTGTCGACTCGAACTGGGCAAGGCCGGCGAGGGCCGTCGCCGAGCGCGTCGTGGCGCTGCGGCTGAGACTTCGGGCAAACGGGTTGTTGCGGCAGGCATCGAGGAAGACCAGGCTGACCTTGGTCTGCTGCTCCATGATGTCGAGAACCTCGTCGATCGGCACCGCCTCGAGCTGCAGCTTGACCGGCATGTCCAGCCGGGCGTCGACCGGCACGATGAAGTTGCGCCCGTCGACCTGCAGGCCGTGGCCGGCATAGTAGAACAGCCCGGCACCGGCACCTTGCAGCGCATCGGAGAATTCGCCGATCTTGCGTTCGAGTTCGCGCTTGCCGAGATCGTTGCCTTCGATCACCATCGAAACCGATGGCGCGCAGCTTGTCGGCGATGTCGAGCGCATCGTTGACGGGATTGGCCAGCGTGCCGGCTTCGGCGTAGCTGCCGTTGCCTACCACAAGCGCTACGCGCCGCGCCGTCTGCGCATCCGCGCGCAGCAGCAGAAAGCCCAGAAACGCCAGTGCCAAGACCACAAGCCTGCCCATCGGGCAGGATCATAGCGCTATCGGCCGCAGCGACGCCAACAAATTTGCAACAGTCTTGCTTGCGGCCGGGGCAGGTGTCAGGCTTCCGGCACCCACAACGGCTGTGAAAACGCCTTGCGCCGGCGCGCGCTATCGGGCAAACCGGCGTTCCTTTCGCGATTTTTCCCGCCCGGGGTCTTCCATGTCCACACAGGTTTCGCCGCTCGCGCCGAAGAAATATCCCAAGATGCCGGTGATCGAGGGCGTGCGCATCGCCACCGCCGAGGCCGGCATAAAATACAAGAACCGCACCGACTTGCTGGCCATGGTGTTCGACGCCGGCACCACCGTCGCCGGCGTCTTCACCAAATCAAAGTGCCCGTCGGCGCCCGTCGATTTCTGCCGGCAGAACCTCGTGGCCGGCAAGGCACGTGTGCTGGTCGTCAATTCCGGCAATGCCAATGCCTTTACCGGCCAGAAGGGCCGGGCCTCGACGGCACTCACGGGCGAGGTGGCAGCGAAAGCAGCCGGCTGCACAGCAGGCGAGGTGTTCCTGGCCTCGACCGGCGTCATCGGCGAACCGCTCGACACCGGCAAGTTCAGCCATCTGCTGGCCGGGCTGGTCAAGGACGGCAAGCCGGAATTGTGGACCGAAGCCGCCAAGGCGATCATGACCACCGACACCTATCCCAAACTGGCGACCGCGACGGTCAAGCTCGGCGATGCCGACGTCACCATCAACGGTATCGCCAAGGGCGCCGGGATGATCGCGCCCGACATGGCGACGATGCTTTCCTTCATCGCCACCGATGCGCCGATCGCAGCACCCGTGCTGCAGGATCTCTTGTCGCGCGGCACGTCCAAGACCTTCAACGCGGTTACCGTCGACAGCGACACCTCGACCAGCGACACGCTGCTGATGTTCGCCACGGGTGCTGCCGCCAGGCGCGGCGCGCCGGCAATTTCCGACCCCAAGGATGCGCGCCTCGGCGCCTTCCGCCGTGCCCTCGGCAAGGTGCTGAAATCGCTGGCGCTGCAGGTGGTACGCGACGGCGAGGGCGCCCGCAAGCAGGTCGAGGTCACCGTCACCGGGGCCAAATCGGCCCGCTCGGCCAAGCGCATCGCGCTGTCGATCGCCAATTCGCCGCTGGTCAAGACGGCAGTCGCCGGCGAGGACGCCAATTGGGGCCGCGTCGTCATGGCCGTCGGCAAGGCCGGCGAACCGGCCGACCGCGACCTTCTGTCGATCTGGTTCGGCGACAACCGCCTGGCGTATCAGGGCGAGCGCGACGCCGCCTATTCCGAAGCGGCGACTTCGGCGTATATGAAGCGCGACGAGATCCGCATCCGCGCCGATATCGGCATCGGCCGCGGCAAGGCGACGGTGTGGACCTGTGACCTCACCAAGGAATATGTCGCCATCAATGGCGACTATCGGAGCTGATGGCGTTGGCTTCCAGACATCCGGCAAGCGTGTTGGCGATCGTGCGCCGCTACGAGGCGGCCGGCTTTCGTGCCTGGCCGGCGGCCGCCGTCCATTATGATGGTACCTGGGTGGTGCGGCTGACGGCCGGCCACCCGGCCAAGCGGCTGAATTCGGTCAATCCGCTCGATCCGGGCGACATCCAGCACATTGCCGAGCGCATCGGCCGCGCCAGCCGCCGCTTCGACGCCTATGGCAGGCCGGTGACCTTTCGCATCTCGCCGCTGTCAGGGCCTGATCTTTCAAAGTACCTCGACAGCGAGGGCTGGAGCACATTCGCTGAATCGCTGGTCATGCGGCTGCCGTTGGCGGACGCCGCGCTCGAAGATGCCATGGACCAGATTCCGCTGAAGGACATCAGCCGTTTCATCGGCGCGGCGCTCAAGGTGAGCGGTTCGCATGTGTCGCTGCGGCCCGGCCTGTCGGAGATCATCGGCGCCATCCAGCCGGAGGCGGGGCTGTTTGCGCTGGAGGCCGGCAGCGAGCCGCTGGCAACGTTGATCTGCGTGCATGACGGCGACCTTGCCGGCCTGTTCGAGATCGCCACCGACAGATCGGTGCGCAACCAGGGCCATGGCCGCCATCTCATCCGGTCGGCGCTGAAATGGGCGCGGCTGCGCGGGGCTCGGGAAGCCTGGCTGCAGGTCGAGGCGGACAACGCGCCGGCGCTGGCGCTTTACCGTTCGCTCGGATTCGACGAAGTCTATCGCTATCACTATCGCCGGCCACAAGGCGCATGAGCGGCTCAAACACGGCCGGCAAGCGCCTGCTCCTGGTCGCGGCCTGCGCGCTGGTCGATGCCGACGGGCGCGTGCTTTTGGCGCAGCGGCCCGAAGGCAAGCAGCTCGCCGGCCTGTGGGAGTTTCCGGGCGGCAAGGTCGAGCCTGGCGAGACGCCGGAACAATGCCTGATCCGCGAATTGTACGAGGAGGTCGGCATCGAGACCGACATCCCTTGCCTGGCGCCACTCACCTTTGCCAGCCATTCCTACGATGATTTTCACCTGCTGATGCCGCTGTTCGTCTGCCGTCGCTTCCGTGGCATTGCGCAGCCGAAGGAAGGCCAGGTGCTGAAATGGGTGCGGCCGCGCCAGATGCGCGATTTTCCAATGCCGCCGGCCGATGCCCCGCTGATCCAGTTCCTCATCGATCTGCTGTAACGGCCGACCTCCGTAAACCGGGCAGCTCCGCAACGCGATATCGGCAGCGTTAATGAAAGATTTATCTGGCCGTGAAAAATTGACGCAAGGCGGTTACGCCGATTCCACCGCTGGGGAGCGATTTGCATGAGCTTCGACAAGGACTGGGACTCGCCTTGGCCCGACCGCCTTCCTGGCGCCGCCAATGCCGGCATGGGAATACTGCGCATCACCCTTTTGTTCGGCTCGGCCGCGGTGGCGCTGGCGTTGATCGCGACGCCCTACCTCGACAGCCGGACCCGGTCGCAGTTTGCCCGCGACGGCCTTGATACGATGAGCACCGGCTCGATCGGCCAGCGCGATAGCTATACGGTACGCAAGAGCGTGCTGCAGCCGCTGCCCAGTTCGGTCTGCGTTATACGGGCCGATGGCAGAAGCAGCGGCGACTGCTGACGTCCTCAACAGATCTCTACAATGCAGCTGTTTCACTGCCCGTTAAGCCTGTCGCGTTAACCTTTCTTAACGGGTCGGCGCTAGGTTCGGGCAAGAGGGATGGGCGCCCATGAAAGTCTTGCTGCAACGATTTTTAGAAGACGAGAGGGGTGCGACGGCTATCGAATATGGTTTGATCGTTGCCGTGCTGTCGCTTGCCATTGTCGCTGGCGTCGGCCGGGCTGCCGGTGCGATTCAGTGGCTATTCAGCGACAACAGCAGCAAGCTTGCCAACGCTTTTGCGCAGTGACCCGCTTAGTTTTTGCGTGGGATACGCTTAGCTTTTTGCGCAAGGATCCGGTCAGGGGCCGCCGGGATTTTCCAGGATCGTCTTCAGCGATATTTTTGCGGAGCCCGGCTTCAGCGGTTTTTGCTGAGAGGCATCGGGCGCCCAGCCTGACATCCAGACCACCGAGAAACTCGCCCTGACGCGGCCATCGGCATCCGAAAACCGCTCCGCATAGATTTCGGCGGCGCGCGCGAACAGCGCTCGCGTGCCCGGCCGCCTAGTGCGGTCGACAAGCGCGCTGGTCTCGCCCATGGCGCGCAGATCGGCGATCAGACCAAACAGGGAATCGTAGCGCACCGTGATCGTCTCGACGTCGGCAACCGGCAACGCCAGGCCGGCGCGCTGCAGCAGCGCGCCGGCGTCGCGGACGTCGGTGAACGGGATCACACGCGGGCTGGCGCCGCCATAGAGCTCGGTCTCGGCGGCAAGCAGGCTTTCGCGCAGCTCGGAAAGCGTGCCTGTGCCGGCGAAGGCGCCGAGGAAAAGCCCGTCCGGCTTCAGAGCCCGGCGGATCTGCACCAGCATGCCGGGAATGTCGTTCATCGCCTGCAGCGACAGCAGCGAGACTGCGAGGTCGAGGCTCTCCGGTTCGAATGGCACGGTTTCCAACGGCGCCACCACTCCTGGCTGGCCGCCCAGGAAAGCGGCGTCGGCCTCGACGCGCACGTTTTCCGTCACCTTGCCGCTTTCGGCGAGCACCTCTGCTGCTGCCGGCGTCTGGCAAAACAAGGAGGCCGCCTTGCCGAACCTGCGTTCGACGGCGCCGAGCCGGTCGGCAAGATCCTCGGCTGCTCGCCGCATGAGGAAATCCGCGCCGGCGATGGGACGGGCCAGTGCCCGGCGCTTGCGCGCCAGCCAGAGCGAGGTGTCGATTACAGGCTGCAATGGGCAGGTCCTTGTGCTTCGCTCTCTGATATAGTGATGCGGAGGACCAACCACGTGGCCGATCCGATGCCAGAGATCAAGCGTATTGCGATCAAGAGCATTGCCCGAAAGGCACTGGGCTGGCCGGCGCGCCTCTTGTTCCCGCCGGTCTGCGCCGGCTGCCGCCGCCATGTCTCGCAGCCCGGGGTGTTGTGCGGCGCCTGCTGGCCGAAACTCAGGCTGCTGGAACGGCCATGGTGCCCGGTGATGGGCACGCCGTTCACCCACAGTATGGGTGAGGGTTTCCTGTCGGCGGAGGCGATAGCCGACCCGCCGCCGTTCGAGCGCGCGCGGGCGGCGGTCGCCTATTCCGGCGTTGCCCGCCAGATGGTGCAAGGGCTGAAATACCAGGACCGCACCGATCTGGCGCCGTGGATGGCGCGCTGGATGCTTCGCGCCGGTGCCGAGCTCATCGCCGAGGCCGACGTGGTCGTGCCGGTACCGCTGCACTGGCGGCGTTTCTTCAGGCGGCAGTTCAACCAGTCGGCGGAACTGGCGCGGGCGGTGGCGCAGCTCGGGGAGCGGTCTTTCGCGCCATCAGCCATCAAGCGCGTCAAACTCACGCGCCAGCAGGTCGGGCTGGAGCGGCGGAAACGCGAGGAAAATGTTCGCGCCGCATTCAAAGTGCCTGACGAGGCGGAGATCGAAATCGCTGGCCGTCGGGTGCTGTTGATCGACGATGTCTACACCACCGGCGCGACCGTCCGCGCGGTCGCCAGAGCATTGAAGAAGGGCGGTGCCGGCTCAGTCGACGTATTGACCTTCGCGCGTGTGCTGCCGGGGGACTTTCGGGCCGACGAATCGGCGCCTATATAGCCTAGATGACAGCGGAACGAGGCAGGATTGCTGACCGATGGTCGATGTGACGATCTACACGCGGATGATGTGCGGCTATTGCACCGCGGCCAAGCGGCTGCTCGACGGGAAGGGTGTCGCCTATACCGAGCACGACGCCTCCTTCTCGCCGGAACTGCGCCAGGAAATGATCTCCCGGGCCCATGGCCGTTCCACCTTTCCGCAGATATTCATCGGCGACACGCATGTCGGCGGCTCCGACGATCTCCACGAATTGGAGGCGGAAGGACGGCTGGACAGATTGCTCGCCAACGGCTCGACCAGATAAGGACATGACCATGGGTGCCATCAAGTCGGGGGGTGCTTTCAAGGCGGCGGCGATCCAGATGCGTTCGGGAACCAGCCCGGAGCGCAATGCGGTCGATTTGGAACGGCTGGTGCGCGAGGCAGCAGCCCTTGGCGCGACCTATGTCCAGACCCCGGAAATGACCGGCGCGCTGATCCGCGACAGCCAAGCGCGGGCCGCTTCCTTCACCTCCGAAGACAAGGACATCGTCGTCTCGACGTCGCGGAGGCTGGCCAAGGAGCTCGGTATCTTCCTGCATATCGGCTCGACCGCCATTCTGCGTGCCGACGGCAAGCTTGCCAACCGCGCCCTTCTGTTCGGGCCGGACGGCGCCACGATTGCCACCTACGATAAGATTCACATGTTCGACGTCGATCTCGACAATGGCGAGAGCTGGCGCGAATCCGCCGCCTATGAGCCAGGCACCGAGGCCGTCGTCGCCGAAATCGATGGCGCGAAGCTCGGCTTTGCCGTCTGCTACGATCTGCGCTTTCCGCAGCTGTTCCGTGCCGAGGCGCTGGCCGGCGCCGATCTGCTTTCGGTGCCCGCCGCCTTCACCCGCCAGACCGGCGAAGCGCATTGGCATGTGCTGCTCAGGGCGCGCGCCATCGAGAACGGCGCCTATGTGGTTGCCGCCGCGCAAGGCGGAGTGCACGAGGACGGCCGCGAAACCTATGGCCATTCGCTGATCGTCGATCCCTGGGGCCGCATCGTCGCCGAGGCTGCCCATGACGAGCCGGCTGTGATCGTCACCGAGATCGACGCGGCGCAGTCAGTCGCCGCACGCAAGAAGATACCGAATCTCAAAAACGCACGCGATTTTGCCGTAAACGCCGGTTCGGCGGAGGCAATGCCGCTCAGGGGTGCCGCCTCTTGATCCGCTTTTCCCTGATCTGCGAGCACGAGCACGAATTCGAGGCCTGGTTCCGCAGCAACGACGATTTCGACACACAGAAGAAGCGCGGTTTCGTCGATTGCCCGGCCTGCGGCTCGCACAAGGTCGAGAAGGCGCTGATGGCGCCTGCCGTCTCGACCGGGCGCAACCAGGAAAAGATCGCGCTGGCCATGGGCGAGGCGCAAAAGCAGGCGCTGGCCCAGCTCAAGGCCATGGCGGAGAAGGTGCGCGAGAACGCCGACTATGTCGGCGACAAATTTGCCGAGGAAGCGCGCAAGATCCATTTTGGCGAGAGCGATCCGCGCGGCATCTATGGCGAGGCGACGCTGGAGGAGGCCAAGAGCCTCGCCGACGACGGCGTCGAGTTCTTGCCTATTCCAAGCTTCCCCGACGACCGCAACTGATCCGTCAACCTGCTCCAGCCATAGCGAGGCATCTCTTCGCCAGGCAGCGCGGTGATCGTGAAGGTCGGCGCCGTCGCCTGCGACAGCCGACCGGCTGCGTCGAGGGCGGCGATGCTGCCGCCCCCTTTCACAAGCGTTCGCAGTTTCAGGCCGAGCAGCAAGGATGGGGCTCGCGGGTAATCGTTTCGCTCTTTCCTTCATGCCCACTGCTTGACGGGCTTGCTTCACTTGACGGGCTTGCTTCCGCATAGGCTGCAAACTGGCGTTCAAGCGCCTTGACCGCACTGCTGCGCCAGCCCTCTGCCAGGGATTCCGACATGGGATCGGGGAAGATTTCCTCCTCGCCGTTCTCCACGCCGTCCAGGATCGCCCGCGCAACAGACTCCGGAGAGGCCTTCGCGATGTCCAGCCCCCGGGTCATGTCCGTGTCCACCGGGCCGGGAAGGACCCTGTGGACGCTGACACCCCGTCCGGCCAGGAGGGTGCGCAACGACTGTGACAGGGAGAATGAGGCCGCCTTCGAGACCGAGTAAGCCGGACTGAACGGCACGGCGGCAATCGAAGCCAGCGACAGAATGTTGACGATGGCTCCCCGCGACCGGGCCAGCAACGGCAGCAGAGCCTGGGTAACGTCATACGAGCCGAAGAGGTTTACGGCGAGCTGTTGTTCGAGCACACGACGGTCGCTGAGGTCATCGAAGGGCGATACGCCGGCGTTGTTGATGAGGATATCGAGAGCATCGATCTTCTCGACGGCCTCCCGGATCTGCGCAGCGTTGGTCACATCCATGGTCAGGGACGTCACACGCCGGTCCGGGTGGGCCATGGCTTGGCGGGTTGCGGCATAGACGCGCTTTACGCCTCTGCTCAGGGCTTCCTCGACCAGTGCCCGACCGATGCCCCGATTGGCTCCAGTCACCAGGATGGTTGAACCTTCGATCTTCATTGCGTCTCTCCTAGTGCTTATCGTTGCGTTCGAACTCAGTGCATAATCGCGCCGCAACTCAGGTTGGCTACAGTCGCTGTTGTCGATACGACTGGTTGGTGAGATGGACTTAGCGCCGGATGTCGAAGCCATGGGAGTGACAAGTGTGACGGGATTCCGATGGACTCGCTGATCACAGCCGCGGCCCATGCGCTTGCGGCGGGCGATCCGCTCGGTGCCTTGAAGCGGGTTGCGCTGCGCGACGATGCGCCGGCACTGGCGTTGCGCGGTATCGCGATGGCGCAGCTTGGCGACCTGAATAGGGCGAAGGTTCTCCTCAAGAGGGCGGCGCACGCATTCAGCCCTAGGGAGGCCGTGGCCCGCGCGAGGTGTATAGTCGCCGAGGCCGAGATCGCGCTCGTCTCGCGCGACCTCGCCTGGCCGGCCAAGGCACTCGACGCCGCGCGGGCGACGCTTGAAAAGCATGGCGACCGAGTCAACGCCGCGCATGCGCGCAACCTCGAGGTTCGGCGCTTGCTGCTGATCGGCCATCTCGACGAAGCCGAGCGCAGGCTGGACGGCTTCGATCCCTCGCCGCTGCCGCCGGCATCGCGTGCCGCCCACGAGCTGGCTGTCGCCGGCATCGCCATCCGCCGCTTGCGGACCGGCCCTGCGCGCGCTGCACTTGGCCTGGCGGCGCGGGCGGCGCGAGCGTCCGGCATCCCCGCGCTGATGGCGGAGGTGGAGAGCGCATCGCTGGTGCTGGACACGCCGGCCGCACGCCTTGTCGTGCGTGGCGAGGAACGGCCCCTCCTGCTCGACGAAGTCGAAGCCCTCCTGGCGTCGGGGGCGCTCGTGGTGGATGCGTGTCGCAATGTCGTTCGAGTCGCAGACACCGTCGTCTCGCTGGCGACCCGCCCGGTGCTGTTCGCGCTGGCCCGTGCGCTGGCCGAAGCCTGGCCGGGGGACGTGGCAAGATCGACGCTTATTGCGCGCGCTTTCCGCGGAAAGGACGCGGACGAATCACATCGCGCACGGTTACGGGTCGAAGCCGGGCGGCTTCGCGCGGAGCTTCGGACGTTGGCCGATGTGAGCGCGACGAAGCGGGGCTTTGCGCTGGCGCCGCGCCGCGCAGGTGAGGTCGTCGTGTTAGCGCCGCCCGTCGAAGAAGAGCATGCCGCCGTACTCGCCTTCCTCGCCGACGGCGAGTCTTGGTCGAGTTCGGCCCTGGCGATTGCGCTTGGAGCCAGTTCGCGTACCGTGCAGCGGGCGCTCGAGCAGCTCGCCCAGGCCCGCAAGGTGCAGTCGTTCGGCCGCGGGCGGGCGCGTCGCTGGATGACCCCGCCGCTGCCGGGTTTCCCGACAATCTTGTTACTCCCCGGCCCACTGCCGGGCTACTAGGATGGAATTATGAAACGATCCTCTGCCGAAATCCTCCGTGAATATGGACCCTTTCCGGGTGTCGACCACGTGGACGGCGTTACCTTCGACGGTGAGCATGTCTGGTTTGCGTCAGGCGACAGATTGAACGCCTTCGACCCAGCGAGCGGCAAAGTGGTGCGCTCGATCGATGTTGCGGCACACGCCGGAACGGCCTTCGACGGCCAGCACCTCTATCAGATCGCCGAGGATCGCATCCAGAAGATCGATCCGAAGAATGGCCAGGTGCTGGCGACGATCCCGGCGCCTGGCAACGGCGGTGATTCCGGGCTCGCCTGGGCCGAAGGAACGCTCTGGGTCGGGCAGCATCGGGGCCGAAAGATTCATCAGGTCGATCCCGAGACAGGGGCAATCCTTCGCACCATCGTTTCCAACCGCGTCGTCACCGGGGTCAGCTGGGTCGACGGCGAGCTGTGGCATGGCACCTGGGAGGGTGAGGAGAGCGATGTCCGGCGGATCGATCCTGAAACGGGAAAGGTCCTGGAGAAGCTCGATATGCCGCCGGGAACAGGCGTGTCGGGGCTCGAATCCGATGGCGATGACCAGTTTTTCTGTGGCGGCGGAAACAGCGGCAAGATCAGGGCTGTTCGCCGGCCCAAACGAGGCTCTGCGGCCAAGATTTGAGCTTTTCCATCCCCTCGGCCCGCCGCTTGGCCGGTTCGGTTAGCTCAGGCTCGCGATCAGTTTTTCGAGCAGGCGTGCCAGCATGGTCTGCTCCGGGCGTGCTAACCCAGAAAGTATCTGGTGCTCGTTGGCGACGTGGGCGGCCACCGCCTCGTCGATCAGAGCGAGGCCCTTCCCGGTCAGCTGCACGACAATGCCGCGGCGATCGTCGGGATGCGGCCCGCGCTTGATCAGGCCGGATTTCTCGAGCCGATCGAGGCGGTTGGTCATCGCGCCCGACGTCACCATCGTCGCCTCGTACAGAGCCGTCGGCGTCAGCGCGTATGGCGGCCCGGAACGACGCAGCGTCGCCAGCACATCGAATTCTCCGGATTGCAGCCCGTAACTTGCAAACAGCGGCGCCAGCCGCTCTCGTGAGATCAGCGAGGCGGCCTCGTTCAACCGTCCGAGCACGGCCATCGGCGAGACATCGAGATCCGGCCGTTCCTTTTTCCATTGCTCGATCGCTTTTGCTGCGCGATCCATGTCTCTCACCGTTATGTATCTTGACGTGAAGAATCTTTACCTTATCTTACCTCAGCTTGCGATATTTGGCCAAGTGCCGCGAACAGGCGATGGGACGGCGATGAAATTTCTCTGGGACTCGGCGCTTGGCCTTCTGGTTGTCACCGGCGGACTGCTCGGCCTGACGCTGCCGTTCGGCAAGATCGCGACGGCGGCCGGCGTGCCCGCCATGGTCTGGGCCTTCGTCATCTCGCTTGGTGCCGGCGGCGTGCTTTTGTGCGCATTGCTGCTCAACGGGAAGCGCATGCGGCTTACGCCGCACAGGCTGCGCTATTTTTTCGTCACCGCGGCCGTCTCCTACGCTATCCCCAATCTGCTGATGTTTTCAGCCATTCCGCATCTGGGCGCCGGCTACAACGGCATCATGTTCACGCTGTCGCCGGTCGTCACGCTGGTGTTCTCGATGCTGCTCCGCGTCAGGCGCCCGACCATGCTGGGCATCGTCGGCATAGTCGTCGGTTTCGTCGGCGCAGTCATGGTGGCGGTGACGCGCGGCGAAGCGGGCCAGCCGGCCGAATTTTTCTGGGTGGCGATGGGCCTGCTCATCCCGGTCAGCCTCGCCGCCGGTAACATCTACCGCACCGTCGACTGGCCCGAAGGCACCGGCCCGATCGAGCTTGCCGTCGGCAGCCATCTGGCAGCAGCCTTGATGCTGCTTGCCGGCATTCTGGTCCTGCTGGGCGGCGATGCATTCGGCTCGCTCGGCGGCGTGCCGCTGGTCGCTGCGGCACAGGTGGCATCAGCCTCGGCGATGTTCGCCTTCTTCTTCCGGCTGCAAGCCGTCGGCGGCCCGGTCTATCTCAGCCAGATCGGCTATGTCGCGGCGGCGGTCGGGCTGTTTGCCGGGACGCTCTTCCTCGGCGAGCGCTATCAACTACTGACCTGGGCCGGTGCCATCATCATCACCGCCGGCGTGTTCATCACCACCAAGGCGCAAAGCCAGAAGACATAGGGGCCAGAAGGCGTAAGTTTCAGACGGATGCCTTCTCCGCCAGCACCATGTAGTTGACGTCCATGTCCTTCGAGCGCTGCCAGCGGTCGGCGAGCGGGCTGTAGGTGACCCCGGTGCGGTCGATGACGGTCAGGCCGGCGCCGGCAAGCGCCTTTTCCAGTTCCTCGGGGCGCACCAGCTTGCCGAACTGGTGGGTACCGCGGGGCAGCCAGCGCAGCACATATTCGGCGCCGATGATGGCCAGGCCCAAGGCCTTCAGCGTGCGGTTGATGGTGGCGACGAACATGATGCCGCCGGGCTTGACCATCTCGCCGCATTTGGCCAGGAACAGATCGACATCGGCGACATGCTCGACCACTTCCATGTTGAGGATGACGTCGAATTTTTCGCCGGCGTCGGCCAGGTCCTCCGCGGTGGTGGCGCGGTAATCAACGCTCACGCCGACTTCCGCCGCATGCAGCTTGGCCACTTCGATGTTGGTGGCGGAGGCATCGGCGCCTACCACGTCGGCGCCAAGCCGCGCCATCGGCTCGCACAAAAGCCCGCCGCCGCAGCCTATGTCGAGGAAGCGCAGGCCTTCGAACGGCCGTGCCGCACGCGGATCGCGGCCGAAGCGGGCCGCCACCTGGTCGCGGATATAGGCAAGCCGGATCGGGTTGAACTTGTGCAACGGGCGGAACTTGCCGTTCGGGTTCCACCATTCGGCGGCAAGGGCGGAAAAGCGTTCCACCTCTCCGGCATCGATCGTCGATCGTCGGGGCTCTGGCATGGTGTGGTCTCCTCGGACGCTAGGAAGTCGGGCGCGAGGCTGCGAATGTCAAGGCGCGAAATTCACCGCCGGCGGCGCGATGCGCGCGATGCCTGTCGGCGCCGCCTTTTGCCGACTGCATTTGTGTCAGCACGTGTCAGTTGATGGTGTGCCGGAAGGAAACACCTAGGCTCTGGCGGACGAAGCAGAGACATCGTGTTCGAAGGAGTGCAAAACGATGCGGACGGAAGCTTCCATTCTTTGGCACCGGCTTGACCAGGAAGGCCACGACGCTTGCCTGCTGTCGGAAGCGGGTTCCGGGTGGAACCTCAGGGGACACGCGCTTTTCGTCCATGACGGCAAGCCGTGCAGCATCGCCTACGAGGTGGACTGCGATACCGGCTGGCATACGCGCTCGGCGCGCGCCGACGGTTTTCTCGGCACGCAAGAGCTGCATTATGGCATCGACCGGCTTACCGATCGCCAATGGACGCTGAACGGCGAGCATCAAGCGGAAGTCGACGGTCTCATCGATGTCGATCTCGGCTTCACGCCCGCCACGAACCTGCTGGCGCTTCGCCGTTTTGTCCTCAATGTCGGCACGGCGACGCCCGCACCGGCAGCCTATCTGACATTTCCCGAACTCAGGCTCGTTCGCCTCGAACAGACCTATCAGCGCGTCGATGCGGCACATTACGCCTATGCCGCCCCGATGTTCGGCTACAGCGAGATGCTGGAGGTCTCGCCGCTCGGTTTCATCCTCGACTATCCGCGCCTGTGGAGAGCCACGGCACAGCTGGGCTGAAGCGCGCACCATTTTGGCAAGAAGCAGTGCAGGCGTGATGCTGCGCTGGTGTGTCGCCCGGCCGGCAGCGGCGGCACGCCTTGCGAAACGACTGTCATTTGGCTAAGGAGGCCGCGTATTGAGCGCCCGGCCACAGCTTGGCGCATTTCTTTTCGGCCTTCGGTCCGGCATCCAGTCAAAGGCATTTCGCTTCCATGGCGCGCATTGTGATGAAATTCGGCGGGACCTCCGTCGCCGACATCGCCCGCATCCGCAATGTGGCGCGTCACGTCAAACGCGAGGTCGACGCCGGCCATGAGGTCGCCGTCGTGGTCTCGGCGATGGCTGGCAAGACCAACGAGCTCGTGCAATGGACGCGCGAGGCCTCGCCGATGCACGATGCGCGCGAATATGACGCCGTCGTCGCGTCCGGCGAGCAGGTCACCGCCGGCTTGCTGGCGATCGCGCTGCAGAATATCGGCGTGCATGCCCGCTCCTGGCAAGGTTGGCAGATCCCGATCAAGACCGACAACGCGCATGGCGCGGCGCGCATTCTCGATATCGACGGTGCGTTCCTGATCAAGCGCTTCGGCGAAGGCCAGGTGGCGGTGGTCGCCGGTTTCCAGGGCATCGGGCCGGACAATCGGATCGCAACGCTCGGCCGCGGCGGTTCCGATACCAGCGCAGTCGCCATCGCGGCGGCGGTCAAGGCCGACCGCTGCGACATCTACACCGACGTCGACGGGGTCTACACGACGGATCCGCGCATCGAGCCGAAGGCGCGGCGGCTGGCCAAGATTTCCTTCGAGGAAATGCTAGAAATGGCCTCGCTCGGGGCCAAGGTCCTGCAGGTGCGCTCGGTCGAGCTTGCCATGGTGCACAGGGTGCGTACCTTTGTGCGGTCGTCCTTCGACGATCCCGATGCACCCGGAATGGGGGATTTGCTCAATCCGCCGGGAACGCTTATTTGCGACGAGGAAGAGATCGTGGAACAGCAGGTCGTCACCGGAATTGCCTATGCCAAGGACGAAGCGCAGATTTCGCTGCGCCGCGTCGGCGACCGGCCGGGCGTCGCCGCCGGCATTTTCGGGCCGCTGGCCGAGGCCAACATCAATGTCGACATGATCGTCCAGAACATTTCCGAGGACGGCAAGTTCACTGACATGACCTTCACCGTGCCATCCGGCGACGTCGACAAGGCGCTTGCCGTGCTCGAGCGGCTGAAGGCGACGATCGGCTACGATGTGGTGCAGTCGGAAGCCGGCATGTCGAAGGTCTCGGTCATCGGCATCGGCATGCGCAGCCATGCCGGCGTCGCCGCCACCGCCTTCAAGGCGCTGGCCGACCGCGCGATCAACATCCGCGCCATCACAACGTCCGAAATCAAGATTTCGATCCTGATCGACGGTCCCTATACGGAACTTGCAGTTCGCACTTTGCATTCCGTGTACGGTCTGGATAAGCAGTAGCAGACTGCATCGGCCCGAAATCGGGAGTCGATTTTCGGAAGGCAGGATGCAGCGGATCGAAAGTCTTGGAGCGGCCTTTATGCGTCCAATTGGACGATGGCGCTCTAATTGAGTTGTTGCGTTTGTGCCGCTGTGCAGGGCAACCTGCACCGGTTGAAACGCTATTGGAGAAGAAGCCGCGATGCGTGATTCGGCCAGTGGCCCGCGCGTTTTGCTGAAACGGCTCCGCGAGCTCATGCAAGAGCCGCTGGAGCCGCAGGAGCGGCTTGACCGAATCGTGCGCGACATCGCCTCCAACATGGTTGCCGAGGTCTGCTCGCTCTATGTGCTGCGCGCCGATTCGGTGCTCGAACTCTACGCCACCGAAGGCCTGAACCCGAACGCCGTCCACCTGGCGCAGCTCAGGCTGGGCCAAGGCCTGGTCGGCACGATTGCGGCCTCGGCACGGCCGCTCAACCTCTCCAATGCGCAGGAGCATCCTGCCTTCGCCTACCTGCCGGAGACTGGGGAAGAAATATACAATTCCTTCCTCGGCGTGCCGGTGCTGCGGGCAGGGCGGACGCTCGGCGTTCTGGTCGTGCAGAACAAGACCATGCGCCATTATCGCGACGACGAGGTCGAGGCGCTGGAAACAACGGCGATGGTGATCGCCGAGATGATCGCCACCGGCGATCTGGAGCGGCTGACAAGGCCCGGCCTCGAGCTCGATCTGCGCCGCCCGGTAAGCTTTACCGGCCTGTCCTTCAACGAAGGCGTCGGTCTCGGCCATGTGGTGCTGCACGAGCCGCGCATCGTCGTCACCAATCTTTTCAACGAGGACAGCGAGGAAGAGGTCAGGCGGCTCGACGCGTCCCTCGGCTCGCTCAGGCTGTCCATCGACGACATGCTGGAGCGCCGCGACGTCGCCTTCGAGGGCGAGCATCGCCAGGTGCTCGAAGCCTATCGCATGTTCGCCAACGACCGTGGCTGGGTACGCCGGCTCGAGGAGGCGATCCGCAACGGCCTGACGGCCGAAGCGGCGGTCGAAAAGGTGCAGAGCGACATGCGTGCCCGCATGCTGCACATGACCGATCCATACCTGCGCGAACGGATGAGCGATTTCGACGATCTCGCCAATCGGCTGCTGCGGCAGCTGATGGGGCGCGGGCCGGAGGACGTCGCGGCCTCGCTGCCCAAGGACGCCATCATCGTCGCCCGCTCCATGGGTGCTGCCGAGCTGCTCGATTATCCCAGGGACAAGCTGCGCGGGCTGGTGCTGGAGGACGGCGCCGCGACAAGCCATGTCGTCATCGTGGCGCGGGCCATGGGCATACCGGTCGCCGGCCAGATGAAGGGCGCCGTTTCCATGGCGGAAAACGGCGATGCCATCATCGTCGACGGCGAGGAAGGCGCGATCCATCTGCGCCCGCAGCCCGACCTCGAGGCGGCCTATGCCGAGAAAGTGCGCTTCAGGGCGCGGCGGCAGGAGGTCTACCGCGAGCTGCGCAAGAAGCCGTCGGTGACCAAGGACGGTGTCCAGGTCGATCTTCTGATGAATGCCGGGCTGGCGGTCGATCTGCCGCAACTGGCCGAAGCGGGCGCGGCCGGCATCGGCCTGTTCCGCACCGAGCTGCAATTCATGGTCGCTTCGACCTTTCCGCGCGCCGAAGCCCAGGAGCGGCTCTATCGCGACGTGCTCGAGGCGGCGCGCGGCAAGCCGGTGACGTTCCGCACCATCGATATCGGCGGCGACAAGGTGCTGCCCTATTTCAAGGGCTCGATTCAGGAAGAGAACCCGGCGCTCGGCTGGCGCGCCATCCGCCTGACGCTCGACCGGCCCGGATTGCTGCGCACCCAGATCCGCGCGCTGCTCAAGGCGTGCGGTGGACGCGAACTGAAGCTGATGCTGCCAATGGTGACGGAACTCGGCGAGATCGCGCAGGCGCGCGAGATCATCGATCGCGAGGTGCGGCATCTGTCGCGCTTTGCCCATCATTTGCCGACCAGCCTGAAGCTCGGGGCGATGCTGGAGGTACCGTCGCTGCTGTTCCAGCTCGACGAGCTGATGAAGGCGGTCGATTTCGTCTCGGTCGGCTCGAACGACCTGTTCCAGTTCGTCATGGCGGTGGATCGCGGCAACACCCAATTGTCCGACCGCTTCGACCCGCTCTCGACGCCGTTCCTGCGCGTCCTGAAGCAGATTGCCGACGCCGGGGCGCGCAACCATACGCCGGTGACTCTGTGCGGCGAACTTGCCGGCAAGCCGATTTCGGCGATGGCGCTGATCGGCCTTGGCTACCACTCGATCTCGATGTCGCCGGCATCGATCGGCCCGGTCAAGGCGATGCTGACGGAACTGCCGCTCAGCGAGCTGGAAGCGTTCTTCGACGACAATCTGATGGCGCCGGCGCATGGCCTGCCGATGCGGGCGCTGCTGCAAGCCTTTGCCGACGACCGCTCTATACCGCTATAGACTTCGCCATGATCAACCTGCCCCGCGACCGTATGGATCAAGTCGTCAAGCGTCTCGACATGCTCGAAGCGCAGATGTCGGCCGGGCCGGCGCCGGACGCCTATGTCAGGATGGCCTCCGAATATGCCGACATCCAGGAGATGGCGGCAAAGATCAGGGCACTGCGTGCCGCGGAGCGCGAACAGGCCGATCTGGAGGCGATGCTCGCCGACAAGGGCACCGACGCCGAGATGCGCGCCTTGGCCGAGGCCGACCTGCCGGAGGTCAAAGATCGCATCGAGGCGCTGCAGAAGGACATCCAAATCCTGCTGTTGCCAAGGGATGCCGCCGACGACAAGAACGCCATCCTCGAAATCCGCGCCGGCACCGGCGGTGACGAGGCGGCGCTTTTCGCCGGCGACCTGTTTCGCATGTACGAGCGCTATGCCGCGGCGCATGGCTGGCGTTTCGAGACGGTGTCGGCCAGCGAGGGTGAGGTCGGCGGCTACAAGGAAATCATCGCCACCGTTTCGGGCAAGGGCGTCTTTGCCCATTTGAAATTCGAATCCGGCGTGCACCGGGTGCAGCGCGTGCCGACGACCGAGGCGGGCGGACGCATTCATACCTCGGCGGCGACGGTCGCGGTGCTACCGGAAGCCGAAGAGGTCGATATCGAGATCAGGGCAGAAGACATTCGCATCGACACGATGCGCGCCTCGGGTTCCGGCGGCCAGCACGTCAACACCACCGATTCGGCCGTGCGCATCACACATCTGCCGACCGGCATCATGGTGGTGCAGGCGGAAAAGTCGCAGCACCAGAACCGGGCGAAGGCCATGCAGATCCTGCGCGCCAGGCTCTATGATCTCGAGCGCAGCAAGGCGGACGAGGAACGCTCCGAATCGCGCAAGTCGCAGGTCGGCTCGGGCGACCGCTCGGAGCGCATCCGTACCTATAATTTTCCGCAGGGGCGCGTCACCGACCATCGCATCAACCTGACGCTCTACAAGCTCGACCGGGTGATGATGGGCGAGCTCGACGAGATCATCGACGCGCTGATCGCCGATCACCAGTCGAAGCTGCTCGCCGATATCGGCATCGATGGCTGACAGCCTGCCCGCCACGCTTGCGCCGCTGCTGCGGGAGGCGCGAAACCGGCTTGCCGCAGCCGGGGTTGCGGATCCGGCGCTCGATGCGAGGCTGATCGTCGAGCATTTTTCCGGCACCAGTCGCACGCAGGCCATCGCCGATCCCGGGCGCGCGGTCGATGCGGACGTGACCGCGGCAATCGAAGCCGCCTTGCGGCGGCGCATCGCCGGCGAGCCGGTACACCGGATCCTTGGCTACCGCGAATTCTACGGCTTGCGCCTTTCGCTTTCGCCGCAAACGCTGGAGCCGCGGCCGGATACCGAAACGCTGGTCGAGGCTATACTGCCCTTCGTCAAGGCAATGGCGGCACGCGAGGGCGGCTGCCGCATCCTCGATCTAGGGACCGGAACCGGTGCCATCGCGCTGGCGCTGCTCAGCGCCGTTCCGGCCGCGACCGCCACCGGCGTCGACATTTCGCAGGAGGCGCTGGCCACAGCCATGCGTAATGCCGGGGAATTGGGGCTCGCCGGCCGGTTCACGCCGCTCAAATCCGACTGGTTTGAAAAAGTTTCTGGCCGGTACCATGTAATTGTCGCAAACCCTCCCTATATACCCTCAGACGACATTGGAAATCTGCAGGACGAGGTCCGCGGTTTCGATCCACGCCAGGCCCTCGATGGCGGCGTGGACGGTCTGAGCCCCTACAGGAAGATCGCCGCAGGAGCGGCAGCGTATTTGGAACTCCAAGGCAGGATTGCGGTCGAGATCGGCCATACGCAGCACCAACAGGTTACGGAGATATTCTCCGCGGCCGGGTTCCGTTCGGTCGGGGCGTTTCGTGATCTCGGCGGAAACGACAGAGTTCTTGCGTTCGAACGGTGGAAGCCGTGATGCAGTGCGAAAAAAGCGCTTGGCAATACCGGGGAATGCGGCTAGGGTCGCCTTAACCGGATGAGACGAAGCAGGCAGTGCTCTTAGCGATTCGGTTTTCCTTGGAAATAGCTGCCTTCTTGCGCAAACGACGCCCAAGCTTCGTGCGGGAATCGTCCGGCAAGTGAAGTAACCGGAACAGGATGGCACGTGGCGCCAACGCAATTGATGCGGGCGAACGCCGGTGAAGGAACGAAACGGCTGGCCGCATGAGCGCCTCCGTTCGTGAAGAGTTTTTCGAAAATTTCAAAGTGAAGAGAGTCTAATGAGGCCACAACAGCAAAACAGGCGCATGCGCGGTCGCAACAACAATGGCGGCGGCGGCAACAACAATAACAACAACAACCGTAAGGGGCCGAATCCCCTGACGCGCAACTATGAGAGCAACGGCCCGGACGTGAAGATCCGCGGATCGGCTCAGCAGATTGCCGAGAAGTACGCAACCCTTGCCCGTGACGCGCAAAGCTCCGGCGACCGGGTGATGGCGGAAAACTATCTCCAGCATGCAGAGCACTATAACCGCATCATCGCAGCCGCTCAGGCGCAGATGCCGATCCAGAACGCGCAGCAGAATCGCGACGATTTCGACGATGACGGCGACGAGGATCGCGACGAGTTCGACAATGCCGGCAACAACAATGCCAACGAGGCTTCGGCTTCGGCCAATCACGGTGCCGGCCCGCAGCCGGTCATCGATGGCACGCCGGCCGAGCTGGCGCTGAACCAGGAAAACAGCCGCGACAATCGCGGCGGCCGCGATAACCGTGACGGCCGCGACAACAATAGCGGACGCCACCGCGACCGTCGCCCCAATGGCGGTTACGGCCAGAACGGCCAGCGCGGCGAATATGCCTCGCGCGGCGAGCAGGGTGGCCAGCGCGTCGAACAGCCACGGCGCGACGAGGTTCCGGCGCAGGCGGAGCCCGTGCCGGCCGCTGAGCCGGTCTTTGTGGGTGAGCCCGCACCGCAATTCGACAACCTTTCGCCGGCGGGTCTCGCCGCCCAGGCCGAGCTCAACGAAGCCGCTGCCGAAAACAGCCCGGCCCGCCGCCCCAGGCGTCCGCGTCGCCCGCGCCTCGATGTCGAACAGGCAAATGGCGGCAACGACAACGCCGGCCCTGACAGTGCCGAGACAAGCAATGCCGAAACTGGCAACACCGACGCTGGCAATGTCGATGCAGCGCCGGCTGAAGGCCCCGGCGGTCAAGCTGTGATCGCAGACGTCGAGAATTGATCGAAAAAACGTTCAGCCGATCTTAGCGCATCCTTCTAAAGCGCGTCGCGTCGACCGGCCTCATGCGACGCGCTTTAGGTTCTTGTTTTGATGCATGTCGTTATCGCAAAACCGCTGCACACTTTTGCGCGACATGCATAGACGGCGGAGAGAAATCTCCGCCGTTTTTGTTTTGCGCGCTCGGGATATTATGCGTCCGCCAGTGTCGAGGCGTCTTGAGGGTCCGTGGTTTGCGTCCCATATCTTGCGTGAACAGGATCCGGCTCGAACGGGCGGGTCCGTCACCGCAATCTGATCCGGTGCCGCGAAGCGGGCCGGTGACGGAAGGAGACAGGCATGAATCTTGAAAAATATTCCGAGCGCGTGCGCGGCTTTATCCAGTCCGCGCAAACCATGGCGCTTTCCCGCAATCACCAGCAATTCACCCCCGAGCATATCCTCAAGGTCCTTGTCGATGACGACGAGGGCCTGGCTGCGTCGCTGATCGAGCGCGCCGGCGGCAATGTCCGTGACGTCAAGCTCGGCGTCGAAACGGCACTGGAGGCAATGCCCAAGGTCGAAGGCGGTAATGGCCAGCTCTATCTGGCGCAGCCGCTGGCAAAGGTGTTTTCGACCGCCGAGGAACTGGCCAAGAAGGCCGGTGACAGCTTCGTCACCGTCGAACGGCTATTGCAGGCGCTGGCCATGGAAAAGTCGGCCAAGACCGCCGACATCCTGGCCAAGGCCGGTGTCACGCCGCAGGCGTTGAACCAGGTCATCAACGACGTGCGTAAAGGTCGCACCGCCGATTCGGCGAGCGCCGAGCAGGGCTACGACGCGCTGAAGAAATACGCGCGCGATCTGACGGCGGACGCCCGTGCGGGCAAGCTCGATCCCGTCATTGGCCGCGACGACGAAATCCGCCGCACCATCCAGGTGCTGTCGCGGCGCACCAAGAACAATCCGGTGCTGATCGGCGAGCCCGGCGTCGGCAAGACGGCGATCGCCGAAGGGCTGGCGCTGCGCATCGTCAATGGCGATGTGCCGGAATCGCTCAAGGACAAGCAGCTGATGGCGCTCGACATGGGCTCGCTGATCGCCGGCGCCAAATACCGCGGCGAGTTCGAGGAGCGGCTGAAGGCGGTGCTTTCCGAAGTCACGTCTGCCGCCGGCGGCATCATCCTGTTCATCGACGAGATGCACACCCTGGTCGGCGCCGGCAAGGCGGATGGCGCCATGGATGCGTCGAACCTGCTGAAGCCGGCACTGGCCCGCGGTGAACTGCACTGCGTCGGCGCCACCACGCTCGATGAATACCGCAAGCATGTCGAGAAGGATGCGGCCCTTGCCCGCCGCTTCCAGCCGGTCTTCGTCAATGAGCCGACGGTCGAAGACACCGTCTCGATCCTGCGCGGCCTGAAAGAGAAATACGAGCAGCACCACAAGGTGCGCATCTCGGATTCGGCGCTGGTCGCGGCCGCAACCCTGTCCAACCGCTACATCGCTGACCGCTTCCTGCCGGACAAGGCGATCGACCTGGTCGACGAGGCCGCGTCGCGGCTCCGCATGCAGGTCGATTCGAAGCCCGAGGCGCTGGACGAGATCGACCGCCGCATCATGCAGCTCAAGATCGAGCGCGAGGCGCTGAAGGTCGAGAAGGACGATGCCTCGAAGGACCGGCTCGCCCGGCTCGAGAAGGAACTCTCGAACCTCGAGGAAGAATCGACCGAGCTGACCTCGAAATGGCAGGCCGAGAAGCAGAAGCTCGGGCTTGCCGCCGACCTCAAGAAGCAGCTCGACGAGGCGCGCAACGAACTTGCCATTGCCCAGCGCAAGGGTGAATTCCAGCGCGCCGGCGAACTTGCCTATGGCAAAATCCCGGAACTCGAAAAGCAGCTGAAGCAGGCCGAAGCCAGGGATGGCAAGGCCGGCATGGTCGAGGAAGTGGTCGGCCCCGACCACGTCGCCCATATCGTCTCGCGCTGGACAGGGATCCCGGTCGACAAGATGCTGGAAGGCGAGCGCGACAAGCTGTTGCGCATGGAAGACGAGGTCGGCAAGCGCGTCGTCGGCCAAGGTGAGGCGGTACAGGCGGTGTCTAAAGCGGTTCGCCGTGCGCGCGCCGGCCTGCAGGACCCGAACCGGCCGCTCGGCTCGTTCATGTTCCTCGGGCCGACGGGCGTCGGCAAGACCGAATTGACCAAGGCGCTGGCCAGCTTCCTGTTCGACGACGAGAGCGCCATGGTGCGTATCGACATGTCGGAGTTCATGGAGAAGCACTCGGTCGCCCGGCTGATCGGCGCGCCTCCCGGCTATGTCGGCTATGAGGAAGGCGGCGCGCTGACCGAAGCGGTACGGCGCCGGCCCTATCAGGTCGTGCTGTTCGACGAGATCGAAAAGGCGCATCCGGACGTTTTCAACGTGCTGCTGCAGGTGCTCGACGACGGCCGGCTGACCGACGGGCAGGGCCGCACCGTCGACTTCCGCAATACGCTGATCATCATGACCTCCAATCTCGGCGCCGAATATCTGGTCAATCTTGGCGAGGACCAGGATGTCGACGTCGTGCGCGACGAGGTGATGAATGTCGTCAGGGCTTCGTTCCGGCCGGAATTCCTCAACCGCATCGACGAGGTGATTCTGTTCCACCGGCTGCGCCGCGAGGATATGGGCCAGATCGTCCAAATCCAGCTCAAGCGGCTGGAAAACCTGCTTGTCGACCGCAAGATATCGCTTTCGCTCGATCAGGAGGCGATCAACTGGCTGGCGGCCAAGGGTTACGACCCGGCCTATGGCGCGCGGCCGCTGAAGCGTGTGATGCAGAAGGAATTGCAGGATCCGCTGGCGGAAAAGATCCTGCTCGGCGAGATCCTCGACGGCTCGACCGTCAAGGTCACCGCCGGCTCCGACCGCTTGAACTTCCGCTCGAAGCCGGCAGTCGTGGCAACCGAGGCGGCCGCCTGACTTCAAGCCAAGTGCCTGTTCCATCCCGATCGAATCGGGATGGAACTCCTATCTTCAATTTTGACCATGATCTTTTCCGAAAAATCGGCCGACCTTCGGTTCATGGTCTAACACCACTGGCGGGGCGCAGATGACGTTGGACGACTACAACAGTTTCTGCGCCTCGCTGCCTTCGACGACCCACGTCGTGCAGTGGGGCGGCGCCCATGTCTGGAAAGTCGGCAGCAAGGTGTTTGCAATCGGCGGCTGGAGTGAAGGCAAGGAGCCGTTCGTCACCTTCAAATGCTCCGATATCGCCTATGATGTGCTGAGGGAACAGCCGGGCCTTCGGCCGGCGCCGTATCTCGCCTCGCGCGGCATGAAATGGATCCAGCGCCGGACAAGCGAAAGCATGGATGATGAGGCGCTGAAGGATTATTTGCGCGAAAGCCACCGTCTTGTCGCGCTGAAGCTGACGAAGCAGGCACGCAAGGAATTGCGGCTCACTGTCGGATGATCGGCCAGAAATCCGCCATCTTCATGCCCGGTTCATATTGGAACCTTATGGTTGACAACTGATTTGCCGTCGAAGGGGTTCGCCTGCCGCATCGGCCCGAAGATCGAATTCGATGTTCGGAAAGCACGATGCGGAGATTTAGGCGTTGGAGCGACCTTTGCGCGTCCGAAAGGACGCACGGCGCCCTACGAGGACAACGCCGACGGCGGCATTTACGGACCGGAGAATCTTGGCCACCATGTTGCGCACCATCTTCACCCTTTCAGCGCTTGCTGCCGGGCTGCTGGCGTCTAATGCGATGGCCTCACCCCTGGCGGACACCGCGCCAGGGGTTGTTCGCGCTGCCGATCCGGGCGGCATTCTGATTGCCCAGAACGGCAATCTCGACATCTATTACGACGCCAGGGGAAACCGCGTAATCGTCGATGCGGAGACCGGCAAGGTTATCGCTATCCAGCCGCCGCAGACCAGGCTCGACCGCCGTGCCTTGCGCCGCGAGCGCTTGCGCAATCTCGGACCGGTCGAGGACGACCGCTATTATCTCGACGACCCGCAGGACATGGCGCGCTACCGCCGCAGGCAGTTGGAAGACGAGGGCAGGATCATCGTGCCGCCGGCCGACGACTACGACTTTAATGGCGACGATTCGGTGGAAGCCTTCCCCGAAGCGCCACGGGATGACGGCTACGGCAACGATTATCCGGAGGCAGCGCTGCCGGTGAGGCCACGCACCATCGAGCGCCAGCCGCTCAACGAGGCCTCGATCGAGCCGGTCGAGCCGACAGTGCCGAACGAGCAGGCGGCCTTGCCGCCAGACACAGCCCCGCCGCCAAGCACTGGCGGCAAGACGGCGGTCGACCCGTCGCTTTCGCTCGGCGCCCGCCAGGACGTGGCGGCGCTGCAGGTGCTGCTCGACCGTGCCGGTGCGTCGCCCGGTGTCATCGACGGACGCTTCGGCTCGAATGTCGACAAGGCGCTCGCCGCCTATAACGAGATCACCGGCAGCAATCTGAAATCGACCGACGCGATCGGCATCCAGGCCGCCCTGGCGCAATCCGGCGGCGATGCCTTCGCCTCCTATACGATCACGCCCGAGGATGCGGCCGGTCCCTATGTCGCCTCGATACCGGAGGACTACAGCCAAAAGGCCCAACTCGATCGCATGGGCTACACGTCGGTACCCGAAGCGCTGGCCGAGCGCTTCCATATGGATGAAACCTATCTGAAATCGCTCAATCCGGAGGCCAATTTCAATCGTCCGGGCACCATCATCAAGGTTGCCAATTTCGGCAGGCTGGTGGCGACGCCGGTTGCGCGCATCATCGCCGACAAGGCCAACAAGCAGGTCCGCGCCTATGATGCGGCGGGCAAGCTGGTCGCAGCCTATCCGGCGACTATCGGCTCGTCGGACACACCGTCGCCGTCCGGCACGCATACGGTGTCGCGTGTCGCATTGGACCCGAACTACACCTACAACCCGAACATCAATTTCAAGCAGGGCGAAAACGACAGGATCCTGACCATCCCGCCAGGGCCGAACGGCCCGGTCGGCTCGGTCTGGATTGCGCTGGACAAGCCGACCTACGGCATTCACGGTACGCCGGATCCGTCCAAGATCGGCAAGACCGAAAGCCATGGCTGCGTGCGACTGACGAATTGGGATGCGCGCGAGCTCGCCAAGATCGTGACGCCCGGCGTGACGGTGGAGTTCGTCGAGTAGGGTATGCTGATATTCAGGTGATGCCGGCCTGCAAACGGCGGCTTCCTGCGCTTCCGGTGCTCACGTACCCAAAAGTACGCTCCGCTCCGGTTCTCGGAAGCCACCATTTTCGGCTCGGCCTGACCTGAATCTCAACACACCCTAAAGCGGACAGGCGTCGCTCCATTCTCCCGATGGCCTTGCGCAGCAGTGGCGCGCGCAGCGCTGCCGCATAGATCAGCTGCACCACCAGGATAAAGCCGACGCTGAGCAACGGGCTGACGAGGCACAGTGCGGCGCCGATCGCCCACAGGACCTGTGCCTTGACGATGCGCAGATAGACCGTTCGGGTGGTCTCCGCGTCGACACCTTCGGCCAGAAATCCATTCTTGTCCGCATAGCGCCAACTGGCGAGCAGCGTCAGGCCGAGCATCAAAAGATTGAGCCAGTAGACGAGCACCGCGGTCCTGAATTCAAGGAAGTCGGCGAGAAGGTCGGTCGAGAACGGCAGCAAGGCGATGAAGCCGAGGAAGCAGAGGTTCAGCGTGGCAAGCCGTCTGTCGGATTTTGCGATCAGCCCGGGCTGCGCCTGCTGGCCGAACCAGAAGATGGTCAGCGTCAGGAAGCTGAGCGCATAGGTCAGGAAGCGCGGTGCCAGTGCTGTGATCGCGGTGATCAACTCGCTTTCGGAATGTACCGTTTCATGCGACGGCACCCTGATCTCGAGAACGATCAGGGTGAGCGCGATGGCGAACACGCCGTCGGTGATGCCGACGACGCGCCCGCGTCCTTCCGCCGAGGGTTCGAGCGGTCGTTTCATGCGGTATTTCCCCCTTGTCTGTAGCGCTGCGAGAAGCTTAGCACGGCATCTGCCGTTTGCACCCGGATCGGCGTGACCCTGCCTGTGTGGCCAGGTTCGGGCTGGTTTCAACGAGAACAACCTGCTGGCCGGTTGTCGCCGGCGTGGGGGCGGTCTAGGTAAGGCGGCATGCACACGCCAACCAAAGTCGGTACCGGCGCCGTTCCCCTGACCGGCTCACTTCCGGCCGATACGTTCTGTCCGCAGGCGCAGCGGCGGTTCGTGCTGATCGCCGCGATCCTGGCTTCCGCGCTCGGCTTCATCGACGGATCGGTCCTGGCCATCGCGACGCCGGCGATCCGCCTCGACCTCGGCGCCAGCCTTGCCGAGGCACAATGGATTTCCAATGCCTATGCATTGACGCTTTCAGCCCTCATTCTCGTCGGCGGCGCCGCCGGCGATCGCTTCGGCCTGCGCCACTCCTTTGTCGCCGGCATCGTCCTGTTCATCGCCGCCTCGCTCGCCTGCGCGTTGGCGCCTAACCCGGCGGTGCTTATTGCGTTTCGGGCTATCCAGGGTGTCGGAGCGGCCATCATGGTGCCGGGCAGCCTGGCCATTATCGCCAAAGCCTATCCAAAAAAGGAACGCGGGCGGGCGATCGGCATCTGGGCCGCGGCATCGGCACTGACGACGGCGCTCGGCCCGGTGCTGGGCGGCTTCGTGCTGTCGGCGTTCGGCGACGGCATCTGGCGGGCGATTTTCGCCATCAACCTGCCGCTCGGCCTTATCTCGATCTATCTTCTGCTGGCCAAGGTCCCTGCCGACGCGCCGGCGGAAAAGCGCAGCCTCGATCTCGGCGGCGCTGCACTCGCCATATTGGCGTTCGGAGCTCTCGCTTACGGCCTGACCTCGATGAGCGGCGAGGGGGAGGGGCTGATGTCCGGCCCGAGTATTGCCGCCGGTGCGGTTTTGCTCGTCGTGTTCATCCTTTTCGAGCGCCGGCGGCGCGAGCCGATGATCGACCTGTCGCTGTTTCGGATCGGCGCGTTCGCGGGCGCCAATGTGGCGACCTTCTTCCTTTATTTCGCGCTGTCGGCCAATCTGTTCTATCTGCCGATGCTCATGATCGCCGGATGGGGGCTGAGCGCGGCCGAGGTCGGTTTCATCTTCCTGCCGCTGTCGGCATTGATCGCATTGTTGTCCGGACCGGTCGGCCAGTGGTCCGACCGCATCGGGCCTCGCTTTCCGATCGCCAGCGGCAGTCTGGTTGTGGCTCTTGCCTTTGCCGGACTTGCCTTGCTGGCCTATTGGGGCATCCACAATTTCTGGATCGGGGTATTCCCGCTGATGGCTCTGATGGGGTTCGGCATGGCGCTGGTGGTATCGCCGCTGTCGACCGCCATCATGACGGCGGTCGAGGACAAGGATACGGGTGCGGCCTCGGGCATCAACAACGCCGTCTCGCGCATCGGCGGCCTGATCGCCGTGGCGGCGATGGGATCGCTGGCGGCCTGGGTTTATGCCGGCGTGCTCGGCACCGGTGCCGGCTCCGGGATTCCGGGCTTCGGCGAACCGCCGCCCGCCGGCCTGGCGCCCGGCCTCGATGCGGCACGACTTGCCGCCAGCGACGCGGCATTCGCGGCCGTTGCCGCGGTGACCGCGCTGCTTTGCCTGCTTTCGGCAATCACCGCGTGGACGACGGTTTCCGGCGAGCGGCTGCCATGGGCACGCGACACGGCGAATCAGCAGAGCTGACGACGAAAACGTCGGCTCAGCCTTCGATCTTGGCGCTCGCTACCTTCAACTGATTGCTGTCTTCCTGCTTGAGCAGGTCGTCGATGCGTTCGCGCTCGCGCTTGAAGGCGACGAGGTCGTCGCCATTCAGCGTCTTGCCGACCGGCAGGCGGACGCGCATCGAATCGACCTTGGTGCCGTTGACGATCAGTTCGTAATGAAGGTGCGGACCGGTGGAGAGGCCGGTTGAGCCGAGATAGCCGATAACCTGACCCTGGCGAACGCGAACACCCGGCTCGATGCCTTTAGCAAAGGCGCTCTGGTGATTGTAGGACGTCTCGTAGCCATTGGCGTGACGCAAGATGATCTGTTTGCCATAGCCGCCGGCCCAGCCGGCCTTTTCGACGACGCCGTTGCCCGCGGCAATGATCGGCGATCCCACGGGAGCTGCCCAATCGGTGCCGGTGTGCATTTTCACATACCCCAAAATGGGGTGACGCCTGGCACCGAACCCGGACGTAAACCGGCCATTGGGCAAGGGATTGCGCAGCAGAAACTGCTCGGCGCTGCTGCCGTTTTCGTCGAAATAGTCGGTGCTGCCGTCCTGCATCTGGAAACGATAGAAATTTCGCGTCGTGCCGCCGAAAGTCGCGGAGACGTAAAGCAGCTCGGATTCGTCGGACGCCTGGTCGTCGCCATCGGGCTGCGAGAACAGCACCTCGATACGGTCCGTGGGATTGAGGCGCGACTGAAAGTCGACACTGGATGCCAGCAACTTGATCAGCCGTTGCGTCATCGCCTTGGACATGCCGTAGGAATAGGCGGTGCGGTAGATGCCGTCATA
>NZ_JAMYNE010000006.1:0-2500 GCF_040318915.1 Mesorhizobium sp. M0991 | reverse complement strand
CTATTTAGGTAGAGCGTCGACCGAATACCCCAGGGGGTAGAGCACTGGATGGGCTAGGGGTCCTCACCGGATTACCAAACCTAACCAAACTCCGAATACCTGGGAGTAATAGTCGGCAGACACACGGCGGGTGCTAACGTCCGTCGTGAAAAGGGAAACAACCCTGACCTACAGCTAAGGTCCCCAAGTTATGGCTAAGTGGGAAAGGATGTGAGGATCCCAAAACAACCAGGATGTTGGCTTAGAAGCAGCCATCATTTAAAGAAAGCGTAACAGCTCACTGGTCTAAATAAGGGTCTTTGCGCCGAAAATGTAACGGGGCTAAAGCCATACACCGAAGCTTAGGGTTTGCAGCAATGCAAGCGGTAGCGGAGCGTTCTGTAAGCTGATGAAGCCATACCCGTGAGGGGTGGTGGAGGTATCAGAAGTGCGAATGCTGACATGAGTAACGTAAGGGGAGTGAGAGACTCCCCCGCCGAAAGTCCAAGGGTTCCTGCTTAAAGCTAATCTGAGCAGGGTTAGCCGGCCCCTAAGTCGAGGCAGAAATGCGTAGACGATGGGAACCACGTTAATATTCGTGGGCCTGGAGGAAGTGACGGATCATTGAGGTAGTCCAATCTTATCGGATTGAAAGGGCTGCTGCGTGGTTCCAGGAAATAGCTCCTCCTTATAGACCGTACCCGAAACCGACACTGGTGGACTGGTAGAGTATACCAAGGCGCTTGAGAGAACTATGCTGAAGGAACTCGGCAAATTGCACGCGTAACTTCGGAAGAAGCGTGACCCTTTCATGCGCAAGCATGGGAGGGTGGCACAGACCAGGGGGTAGCGACTGTTTATCAAAAACACAGGGCTCTGCGAAGTCGCAAGACGACGTATAGGGTCTGACGCCTGCCCGGTGCTGGAAGGTTAAGAGGAGGGGTGCAAGCTCTGAATCGAAGCCCCAGTAAACGGCGGCCGTAACTATAACGGTCCTAAGGTAGCGAAATTCCTTGTCGGGTAAGTTCCGACCTGCACGAATGGCGTAACGACTTCCCCGCTGTCTCCAGCATAGACTCAGTGAAATTGAATTCCCCGTGAAGATGCGGGGTTCCTGCGGTTAGACGGAAAGACCCCGTGCACCTTTACTATAGCTTTACATTGGCATTCGTAGTGGCATGTGTAGGATAGGTGGTAGGCTTTGAAACCTGGGCGCCAGCTCAGGTGGAGCCACCCTTGAAATACCACCCTTATCACTATGGATGTCTAACCGCGGCCCGTTATCCGGGTCCGGGACAATGTATGGTGGGTAGTTTGACTGGGGCGGTCGCCTCCTAAAGAGTAACGGAGGCGCGCGATGGTGGGCTCAGAACGGTCGGAAATCGTTCGCTGAGTGCAATGGCATAAGCCTGCCTGACTGCGAGACTGACAAGTCGAGCAGAGACGAAAGTCGGTCATAGTGATCCGGTGGTCCCGCGTGGAAGGGCCATCGCTCAACGGATAAAAGGTACGCCGGGGATAACAGGCTGATGACCCCCAAGAGTCCATATCGACGGGGTTGTTTGGCACCTCGATGTCGACTCATCGCATCCTGGGGCTGGAGCAGGTCCCAAGGGTATGGCTGTTCGCCATTTAAAGCGGTACGTGAGTTGGGTTCAGAACGTCGTGAGACAGTTCGGTCCCTATCTGCCGTGGGTGTAGGAATATTGAAAGGATCTGTCCCTAGTACGAGAGGACCGGGATGGACGGATCTCTGGTGGACCTGTTGTGGCGCCAGCCGCATAGCAGGGTAGCTATATCCGGACGGGATAACCGCTGAAGGCATCTAAGCGGGAAACCCACCTTAAAACGAGTATTCCCTGAGAACCGTGGAAGACGACCACGTTGATAGGCCGGGTGTGGAAGAGCGGCAACGCTTGAAGCTTACCGGTACTAATAGTTCGATCGGCTTGATCGTTCTCATTCCTAATGCCCATCGTGAACACGATGGATGGCACAGAAAACAGCTTCTCGAGCAACGTGCGTTTTGCCGACCTGGTGGTTATGGCGGAGCGGCTGCACCCGATCCCATTCCGAACTCGGCCGTGAAACGCTCCAGCGCTGATGGTACTTCGTCTCAAGACGCGGGAGAGTAGGTCGCTGCCAGGTCTGCCAAGCGCACGTTGTTTAATCTTCTCCTTACGAACAGGCCCGCCAACGGGACTCCGGGCCGCGCAAGCGGCCCTTTCATTTGGCGGAAGCTTGAATTCGGTGAGCCAAGGCTTACCTTTAGGGTTGACGCGGGGTGGAGCAGCCCGGTAGCTCGTCAGGCTCATAACCTGAAGGTCACAGGTTCAAATCCTGTCCCCGCAACCAAAAACGAAAACGGCCCGCCTTGTGCGGGCCGTTTTCGTTTTGATACCACCCCTGCACAAAATGCATCGAACCCCGGTAGCCCGTAAGCGGGCAGCTGAGGCCGTTCAGCGCTGGTAATTCCATGGCATGAGGGCGTCGATATCGCTGTTTGGCCAGCCATTGGCAA